>CAZJKL010000007.1:0-71333 GCA_964546655.1 uncultured Bacteroidales bacterium
GTTGCTGTTGCTGAGCCATTACACGGTGCTATACATCGGGTATTTGGGATTGATGATGTTGTTATTGCAATAGGGATTGATGCTTCAAGAACATTTATTTCAACACTTCCTGTACAACCGTAAAAATCAGTTGCTGTGACAGTATAAGTCCCTGCACATAATGCAGTTGCAGTTGAACTAGTTTGACCATTATTCCAAATATAAGAATAAGGCGAAGTGCCTGTTGTTGGGGTTGCTGTAGCTGATCCATTACACGGTGCTGTACATCGGGTGTTTGATATTGAGGCCTTATCAACTAAAACAGAAATAGTATTATTAGAAACAATAATTTCATTTGTTCCGGAACAACCTATTTCATCAACAGCATAAACTGTATATTTTCCTTCAACAAGATTATTTACATTGTTACTATTAGGCAAAGAATGTGACCATGTATAATTAACAAGACCATGTGAGCCTGAAGGATTCAAAGTAATAGATCCTAATCTCTCACAAATAACATCAGTTTTATTATAAGGTAAAGAAATAAAACAAGGACAACTAGTTGAGCCTAACGGCATAACAAAAACCGAAGCAGTTGTATCATAAGAACATCCAAAATCATCTGTTACTCTAAAGGTATATGTCTTTTGACCATCTGTTTTCGGTAAAGCTTTAACCACGGCTCCCGTTCCACTAATATCAGGGTTGGCAACCCATTGCATATTATTAATAGTAGGTATATAGGTAATGTTTTGTGGAATTATTGATGAATTGAAATCTATTTTCCAACTAAACAATGTTCCATTGTCAAAAGTTAAATTATCAGTAACTACTATAGTCCAATCTCCATTTAAAGGACAGCCAACAAAGTTTGTGAAATTTTGAAAAGATTTGTAACATCCTGCCGGTACATAAGGCTTTTCAGTTTGACCCCAAATGGTTTGTGCACTCGAACAATCACCATATCTTGGGACAAGTTTGCCTGTTACTCTTTCTGTATATTTATGAAAATACGTTCGTGCAACAGCTACTTGATTTAATGTTTGAGGGCAAGCAGGGTCCATAGAAAAACAATAATCATATCCTACGCCCGGAATGTTTATTGCATCATCACAAAAAACTGGCTCACCAAGTGTATTTTGTTTTTGGGGACTCATTTTTTCCATTAGCTGAACGGTTTTTCCACTAGGACATTTTAATACGATACTTAAATCACCAGCATAAGCATGTTCAATATTCAAACATACATTTATTAAATCTGATGCATTAGTTAGAGTTTGTCCGACTTCAAAAACATCAAAGTTCAATGACGAAGAATACGATTTACCAGATCCTTCAGGCAAATCAATTGTTTTTGCCACTCCAAGTGATCCAGTTTTTGATACTTCAACGGGAGAAGCGTTTCCAATTAAATTTGCTAATTCATTTAAGCATATTGTATCTTCCAAAATTTTTGTACCACTAAATAAAGGTGTACTTGAAACTTTTACAATTTTATTAATTGAATTAGTACTGTGACACCCTTGAGTATCCGTTATTTTTAGTTTTACAAAAAAAGGATTTACTGATGAATATAAAACAGTTGGAGGGTTTTGTAATGTAGAAGTTTGTCCATTGCCAAAATCCCATAAATATGTACAATTAGCTAAAGTTTGATTATATTTAATGTTATTTTGCGGGAAATTTGCTTGTGCTTGAAAAGTTACTTGTTCTCCTTGACAAATTTTAATGTCTCCATTTGCTGTCGGTATAGGATTTATTATTGGACTGGCAATAAAATTTTGACAAGGTAAACCACAACTCATTTCAAAAGCAAAACCAGCTCCAGGTATACAATCAGCAGGACGTGGATTAGCCATTGATGTCCATCTAAAAGTTAAACAACCTGTTGGATTTAGAACAGATGCTGAATATATTTGATTAATATCTCCTGAATTGACTTTTAACGTGGCTATCTTAGGTGCATTAACATTATTTCCATCAAAAATTTCTAAAGAATCACTTCCTATAATAATTCCAGATTGTTCGCATTCTTTTATTATATCTAATCCTTTCAAAGTTGCTTTTAAAGCTTGAGATCCTGTTGGACAAATTGTTTTTGTATATTGTTCACCGGCTTGATAGCTTCCAAGTTGACCTCCACTATCATATAAATATCCACTACAAACATTACTTACTCCAGGATCACTTATTTTTATTGTTTGAGATTTTACAGCAAAAAATAATAATAAACACAGAATAAATAAAATATTTTTTTTCATTTTTTACTTTTTGCTTTGATAACTTTTATAAGCAATAATATTTGTAATATTTTGCACTATTTTCTTCAAAACGGCAATTAACTTGGTTCAGAAAAGATAATTCTTATATTTGGGTTAATCCCAATGAAATCAATAAGATAATTGAAACAATTGAAGATTTTAATTAGTGTCTATTTCGTTTTTTCGTTTTTCAAGAGCTTTTTCGCTAATGTTAATTTTATGTTTTATTTTCAAATAACGTTTTATAACCGACAACGATTTTTTACGATTAAGAGCTAATAGCAGAAGAGAACTTAAAAAGTTTGGTTTCATTTTATTATAAGGTTAATAATGGTTCATACAAATATAATATTTGATTTGTAAAAAAGAAAACAAAATTCTAAAAAAGAATAATATAAACTATAAACAATTTAATGCGTTTATTAAACAATTATTATTTATTTTAGAAAAATCAATATCAATAAAACCATTTTTAGCAAATTTGCTAACTGTATGTAAATCAAGCTTTTCTTGTTCTATAGAATAAAACAAATTATTGTCTGAATAATATTTGCTAAGATAAAATTGCTCTGTTTGACCTGGAGTTGGAATAAATACTGCCTTCTTTTTTAAAAAAGCAATATCCATAATAGTTGAATATCCTGGACGACTTATAACTATTTCACTATTTTTAATTTTATTAAAAAAATCTATTGTTTTTAGGTTCGAGTAAACTTCTATATTTTCATTTATAAGGTAAAAACCGTTTTCTTCGGGTTTACCTAAAACAACAACTGCAGAAAATTTATTTTTCTGCAAATTATGTAAAATAATGTTTTCAAAAATTGTTCTTTGAGGCTCAGGGCCAGAAATAATAACAAAAAAATCATATTTTTTATCGCTAATATCTTCTTTTTCAAAATGTTTATTATTTTCAAAACGAGACAAAGGACCAATAAATTTTATGTTTTTAAAACTTTTTTTATTAAAATTATGTGATAAATCACCGGCTAAATTAAATTCTTTATTTTCATAATCCGGAATCCATAATTCATCATATTTTCTAATAAAGAACCTATTTAATTTAAAAATTAAAGGTTCTAAAAATTTTAACAAAAAAGGAGTCTTAATATAAATTTGATGAGTTATAAAAATTGATTTTGCTTTTTTACTAAACAACCCATATCTATTGTCAGAAATTACAATATCAATATTATTTTCTTTAATAAGTTGCTTTAAAATAATGTTTTCTTTAAGAATTAAATAAGAAATTTTTGGAATGTAAAAAAACATTTTTAAAGCCATTAAACTGTTTTTGGGATACATTATATTATAGTCATTAAAAACTATAAATTTATTATTTGGAAAATTACTTTTCAACAAATCTAAAGATCTACCACTTGATGCAATTATAACATTATGTGTTTTATTTAGTTCATTAATTATAGGAATACATCTTGTTGCATGACCTAATCCCCAGTTTAAAGGACATATTAATATGTTTTTTTTTATTTGCATAGCTTATGCAAATTAGTAACTTTTAAAATAAAACAAAAATTATATTAATTAAAATTTAATTCACTTGCTCTTGAAAAAACAAAAAGAACATATTTCGGGTCACATACAAATGTTGGGGGTTAAATAAAAAAATATAACTTTGTAAAAAGTTAATTTATAAAAATATCAGATTCTATAAATATGAAAAAATATATAATTTTATTTATACTTTCAAATATCTTTTTATCATTAAGCATTAAAGCTGATGAAGGTATGTGGATACCTTTATTCTTAAAGAAATATAATGAAAAAGATATGCAAAATAAAGGGTTGAAAATAACAGCCGAAGATATTTATAGTATTAATAATTCGAGCCTTAAAGACGCTATAGTTTTATTTGGAGGTGGTTGCACGGGTGAAATAATTTCAAAAAACGGACTACTTTTAACAAATCATCATTGTGGATATAGTCGCATTCAGGCTCATAGCTCAGTTGAAAAAGATTATTTAACAGATGGCTTTTGGGCTAAAAACAGCAAAGAAGAACTTTCTAATCCTGGTTTAACAGTAACTTTTTTAAATAAAATTGAAGATGTAACAACTTTAGTTTTAGATGGTGTTAGTGATAAAATGACCGAAAAAGAAAGAAACTCTATTATTGAAATTAATAAGAAAAAGATTGAAAAAGAAGCCACTAATGAAACTAACTTTAAAGCTGAAGTTGAATCTTTTTATTATGGAAATCAATATCTTTTATTTGTTACTCAAGAATATAAAGATATAAGACTGGTAGGTGCTCCTCCTTCTTCAATAGGTAAATTTGGTGGAGACACAGATAATTGGATGTGGCCTCGTCACACAGGTGATTTTGCAGTTTTTAGAATTTATGCTGATAAAAACAATAATCCAGCAGATTATTCTGAAGAAAATATTCCTTATAAGCCAAAAAAGAGTTTGAAAATATCTTTAAAAGGGGTTAAAGAAGGTGATTTCACTTTTGTTTATGGTTATCCTGGAAAAACCGAAGAATATTTGCCTTCTTATGATTTAAAACAAACAATTTATGATAGAAATCCTGCTGTTATTGATATAAGAAGAAAAAGACTTGATATATTCGAAAAATACATGAATATTGATAAAAAAACAAGAATACAATATGCTTCAAAGCATGCAAGTATTTCAAATAGTTGGAAGAAATGGATAGGTGAAAGCAAAGGATTAATTTCTTATAATGCAGTAGAAAAAAAACAACTGTTCGAAGCCGAATTTATTAAATGGACACAATCAAATATTGAGGCAGCAAAATATAAAGACTTATTAAATGAATATGAAAAAGTGTATAAAAAAATAACTCCTTTATATATGTGGCAAGAGTATTTTTTTGAAACTATCTGGTCTATCGAAATGTTAAGATATTCAACAAAATTTGTTGGAATTTTAAATAAAACTGACCTTAAAGAAGATGAACTAAAAAGCAATTTAAAAAATAGTTACAATGCATTTTTAAAAGACTATTCTAAAAATATAGATAAAGAGGTTTTTGCCGAATTATTAAAAACGTTTATTATTAATATTAACGATTCATTAAAACCAGAAGTTATTAAAGAAATTGAAACAAAGTATGGGAAAAATATTAATGAATATGTTGACAAAGTTTTTGAAAAATCAATAATTACTAATGATAAAAAGTTAAATAAATTCATAGATAACTATAACTCAAAAAAAGCAAAAGGGTTACAAAAAGATATGGCTGTAAATTTAATTTTTAATAGTTATATGTATTACCAAAATAATATAATGAATAAATATACTTATTTGAGTACAAAGTTAGACAGTTTAAACAGAGTATATATGAAGGCTCAAATGGAAATGCAAAAAAATAAAACATTTTATCCTGATGCTAATTTAACTTTACGAATAGCTTATGGGAATGTATTAAAATATGAACCTAAAGATGGAGTTGAATACGATTATTATACAACTTTAGACGGTATTATTGAGAAAGATAATCCTGAAATATATGATTATAATGTACCTAACAAATTAAAAGAACTAGTTCGAACAAAAGAATACGGTATTTATGCAAAAGATGGCAAACTACCTGTTTGTTTTATTGCAAGTAATCATACAACGGGAGGCAATTCTGGCAGCCCAGTTCTTAATGCCCAAGGAGATTTAATAGGCATTAACTTCGACCGTTGTTGGGAAGGAACAATGAGTGATTTAATGTATAACATTGATAAATGTAGAAATATTGCCCTTGACATAAGATATTGTTTATTTGTTATAGATAAATATGCAAATGCAGGATATTTAATTGAAGAAATGGATATTGATTTATTAGAGCAGTAAGTAAGTTTAAACTAGCTCATCATTATTACACCTTCTAGAATTATACTATTCAGAAATTAAATCTTCTTTCGGTTTGACACAGAAAACATTCTCACACCAGCCGCTAAGACCATTCTCTTTTGCTTCAAGCATGGCAATGGTTTTTGTCATGCTGAACGGCAGTGAAGCATCTCCTTTAAAAACTTGCGAGGCTTTAAAGTAAGGCTTTAGACCCCGTAGTTGTTCGTAGTTTGTAACTACGAACCCCGTTGTGCGTAGTTTTATAACTACGCACCAAGTAAAAGTTAGTTTCCAAAACTAACAAAAAGTGTAGTTAAAAACTACAGTTTATTAAATGCGAAGTTACCCCCGAAAGCTTTCGGGATCGCATAACTGAGTTTCTTCGCACAAAATAAAAGCTAGTTTGTAAACTAACAAAAATTAGTAAGACCCCTTTGGGGTCAAAGGTTTGTAGCCAAATTAATGGCTACAAACCTCAGGACTTCTTCGAAGTCCAACAGAACCAAAATGAGAAAAATATTAAGAAGTACCAGCTGTCGCCCGACATATTGTCGGAGCCAGATGGTATAACATCACCCTGTTGTTGGTGGGTTCAACTTCGCACTAAACAAAAGTTAGTTTTTTGCAAACAAAAACAGCAAGCAAATTTGTAGTAAAATCAGTGTCCGATCAAAGTCGTACTCTGATAAAAAAAATAATTACTCATGTATTTAATTATTTTTATTGGTATTAGTGAATGCCTTTGGAATTTCGTAATTATTTTAATTCTATCCCTAATTTCATTTAATTTTAATTACCTCTCCACTTGTATTTGCATTAAATTCAGGAGCATACATACATTGAATAGTTGAAATCCCATTTAGAAACGAACCACTTTGTGATGCATATAGTTTATATTCAAAAACATATTTTCCTTTTCTTAACTTTTCTATAAAAAAGTTTGTGCTAACATCTTCGGTACATTGGTAAAAACCTAATCCACCTTTGTAATTATATCCCGAAATAACATCTAATGGCTCTAACCCCGAAGCTCTCATATCTTTTAGGTGAACATAATTCATATCTCTGTCGGTCGAAATAATTATTTTTACAACTATAATATCACCTTTCTCTAAATTATTTTTATATGGTTGTAAAACCACCCCTTTATCGGTATTTTCTTCTTTATAAATTATTTTTTCAATAGATAAGCCCGATTTATTTTTTTCAATCTTATCTAAATCTTCAAAATATTGCCAATATAATGCACCCCAATTAACCGACGAATCATTCTTCTCAATTTCGATTTTACCCATATTCGAATTAATATTTTCTTTGTCCCACGAATATTTAAAATATCCAGAGCCAGGCTCACTAATTAAATTTATTTTTTCATTTGTAAAAATTTCTTCTCCAACCTTAATTTTAATATTAGAACTATTATTAATCCATTTTGAACCCGACATAATTAGAGCATAACAAGCCGAAGCAGTAGCTTTATTTGTAGCCCAATTATTGGTTTGTTTTTGTTTTAACAACCACAATTTTAAATTATCAACAGTTTTGGTATCGTTTGCAATTTCATTAAAAGCCTCAATCATCAACGATTGCATTTCGATACTTGTATTATTAAAATTATTTTCATAATTATCCTTCCAATACATACCCATTTCTTCGTTAACTATTGCAGTTTCTCTTAATGAAGAAATTATTTCTAAAGGAACCTTTTTCGCTCCAGTTCTGTCTAAAAACAAAGCAATCATACCTTTATAATAATTATTGTATTTAGCCCAGTTTCTTGTAACCGACGAGCGATAGTAGTCAATAGCTTCTTCTGTTTCTTTGTTACAATCAATAAAATCAAAATAGCTTCGCATATATAAGTATTCAATATACATTTCAGAAGAAAAGAAAGTTCTCATTTCATTTTCATTATAGTTTTTCTTTAAATCATTATAATCTTCTAATATCCTATTATCCATATATTTAACGGCATTAGAAGTTAAAGCTAATAATTTTTCATCGCTCTTGATATCAATAATTCCTATTCTATTTAAACTTCCAAAACCAGTTAAAATTAAATTAGTTATATGATAATTTTCATACATTCCTTTAAACCAAGGTAAAGCCCCATTTGGCATTTGTAAGTTTTTAAGTTTTTCAATTATTTCTTTATTATCTTTTTCAATTTTTGAAGAATTAAATAATTGTGCAATATTTTTTCTTTGTTCGGTTTCGCTAATTGCTTCCTGAACCCAAGGCGTTTCATTAAGTAAAATTGATTTTAGTTCCTGGTTGTTTTCTAAATTAGAAGCAAATGCAGTTTCGTTTTTTAGTTCGGCCCATTTGTTAAAAATATCTTTAATTTTATCATTGCTTTTTATAATATAAGAAGCTAAATTATTTGAAAAATATCGGTTAAATAGTTGTTCCGAACATTCGTTTTTGTTTTCAATAACATAAGGTAAAGCTTTAATTGCATACCAGATAGGAGCAGAAGTATATTCTAAAGTTAAACGCTCATTTTTAATTGAATTAGACTTTGTTTCGAACAAACGGCTCATTGTATAAGTTTTGTTTTTTATGCCAACAATGCTTATAGGTAGAGTTTCGGTTACAAGTTTTCTGTTACTTAATACCGGTAAAATATGCTCCTCACCATCAGAGTAATTTTTATTTTGTGCAATAATAGTAAATTTTAATGCCGAATAATTTTCAGGAACTACAATTTGCCAATTTACAATATTGCTTTCGCTATTAATGAAAGAAATTTTTTGTTCGGCTTTGCTTTTTAAACATTCGGTTAATAAAGGTTTATTTGTCAATGGATCAATTATATTAAGCTTAACATTAATGTCGGTTTTTAGTTTATTAATAACTTTTGTAGAAATAATAATGGTGTCGCCTATTCGTAAAAAACGAGGTAAATTAGGAATAACCATAACTTCTTTACTAGTGGTTAATTCATTATTATAAAAACCATATTTTAAGTCTTTTGTGTGAGCAAAAGCCTTAATTTTCCATTTACTCAATGTTTCGGGAGCTTTAAATTTTACAATAAAATTACCTTCATTGTCTTTGTAAATTGAAGGAATAAAAAATGCCATTTCGTTAAAGTTTGTTCTAATATCAACTTTTGGTTTTTGCTGAGGTGCTTTATTTTCATTGATTTCACTTTTGGCTACTGCATCTGCTTGAATAAAAGGAGTTTCATATTTCATCGCATTATTTTTTGAAACCACTTCATTTTTTGATTCCGAAACCGCATCCGCATCCGCTACCATACAAGCAACAATAGAAGGCCCACGAAAACCTCTTCCAAAACCTCTTCCATAATAGGAATTAAATAAAAATCTATCAAAAGTTCGGTTAAAATTATCGTATTTAAAGTTGTTCCAACCCTTGGTAAAAGATTTATTATAGTTTATTGAAAACAAATCGTCGTTTTCCCAATTATTAAAATATTCATATTCTGGATATAAATTAAAATACCAATTATTTGGGGCAAAAGCATCTAGCGAAGCATCATACATAGCAATTACCATTTCGGCTTTGGCAAATTCATCTTTATTATCAATAATTTTAAATTTCCACTCTTCGTTTTCGTTTGGCAATAAATTATTTCTGAAAGTTTCGAGTTTAAAATTTAGTTTTTTATTAGAATAAGGAACTTCAATTTCTTGAGAATGTTTGTAAATACGGTTGTTATAAACATAAATCGAATTAATAAAAAAGTTGCCTCTATAGTTTTCTTTAATAGGAATTTGAATAACTTTTTGTTCATCAGACAAATTAATCCATCGAGAACTTTCAACTTTATTTCTACAAACAATTTCAAATAAAACATTTACATCTTTTGCTTTGGAGCCAATCATAACATTAATAATATCGCCAGGTTCACCCGATTTCTTTAAAACATTAAACCAATCAATATCGTTAATAGCTACATTTTTATTTTTTTCGGAATAAAATTTACAATAACTAGTGTATGTTATATCATTGTTGTTTTTGTCTTTACAATTAATTTCGAACAAAAACTGACCTTGTTTAAACTTGTTTATATCGGTTAAAGAAATTTTTGTGTCAGAAAAATTATCAAAATCGCTAGAATAAACCATTTGATCTTTTTCCCATTTTTCAATATTTTTTTCATCTTTATATAAGTCATTAGGGAAAAGTTTTAAATGTTCTTCCTCCGATAAAACAAACTGGTCGGGCATTCCCCAATATCTATCTCTAAGTAATCTAGAAGGTTCTTTAATTTTATAAATTTTTATATTGCCTTTTGCAGGAGTAGGAATATTGTCTAAATTAGAAGTGTTAATATTAAAAGAAAAATAGTTGTCGATATTAATTTTATCAGGTAAATCAGTTTTTATAATAAGTAATTTATTGCCTACATTTATTGATTTCTCGTTTAAGATAGTTTCGCCATTTAGGTCGGTAATAGTTACATAAACAGTATAAGTAGAATACATATCATCATTAAACTCGGCACTAGGAATAGCTTTAAAAGAAACATTAAAATTGCCATCAATATCGGTGGTAGTTTTGCCTTTTGTAATAGTAATATTTTCCGAGTCATAAGGAATCCATCTGTAATAAGGTCTAATGTCTTTACGTTCAATTCTGTAACTAACTTTTGCATTATTAATATTTACACCCGAATAAGATTTAGCTTTACCCGAAATTTTAATCGAATCATTTATTTTATAACTATCTAAAATATCATTAAAAGTTATTTCAAATTTAGGTCTTTTATATTCTTCAACATTAAAACTTACAGAACCATAACTCTCGCTCTGAATGCTCATTTCGCCTTTTAAACAAGAAATAGGAATTTTAAAAGAACCATTAAAAGAACCATATTCATTGGTAGTTAATTCTATTTCATCAATTTTCTGACTATTAACATCAAACAACGAAACTTTGCTTTTAAAATCAGGATAAATTAAATTACTATCACCTTTCGATTTTACCGTAATACCCTTGAAATAAACAATTTGACCAGGGCGATAAATAGCTCGGTCGGTAAACAAATAAGTTCTTATTATTTCATTATTCTCTTCAAACAAATATTCGTTCTGATAAAAATTATTTGAATTATATAAAGTATCGCCATCTTTTGTTAATCTAAACTTAAACGAACGGCCATTGCTTGAATTAGGTATATTTATAATGCCGTCATTATTGCTAGTTAAAGTCTCAATATCAGAATAAACATATTTTCTGTTTGCCGAATCCCAATTACTTGATATTAGAGTTAAATTAACATCTTTAACCAATTCGCCAGTTTTGCGGTTTAATGTAAAAATATTATACGACCTATCAATATTTTGTTTAATTATGTAAGAAAGATTACTCACAAGCAAGGAGCTGTAACAAATAATATTGTTTTCGTTTTTAAAATTAGCATCAGGGCTACATAAAACCACATAAATGCCTGACTGTAAAGAAGGAAGAGCAATTTCAAAAGAATGATTTTTGTAGTCATTTTCAAAAACAGGCATAATTTGTTCCCATTGTTTAACTAGTTTTTTGTTTTTTAAGGCTTCAATATTCTTTTTTGAATCATAATAATTATTGTTATATAAATAATAATTCGAAGAAACCTGATAAATTTTAAAATAAAGCTTATCTATATTTTTATAATTAACAAATAATTTTGAAGGTGAATCAGGCAAAACACAATCTTCGGTTTCAAAAGAAATAGATTTAGATTTAATAGAGTTTAATAAATTAATAGCCTGAGAAACGCCATAACATTTTGGAAATTTATTTATAATATTTTCACAAAGTTCTTTAGCCTTTAAGTAATTCTGCTTATTAAAATAAATATTAGCAATGCTAAATAAAGGTTCGGCAGAGTTTGGGTTATTAGGATAAATTTTACTTAATGAATCTAAGGCATTTTTATATAAATCATCTTTATTTTCAAAATAAGAGTTTTCGTAAGCAAAGCCTAAGCGATTATTAACTGCGATAATCCAAGCATCAGGGTTTTTATCATTTTTATGAATGGATTCAATAGTATAAAATAACTTAGAAGCAATAAACTTATTATTAGTAGAGTCTTGATATTCAGGATAAAAAACATTGTTTAACGAAACTTTATAAAAATCATTTGAGATAATAAATTCATCAAAACTTTTATCAAAAGAAATATTATCATATTTAAAATAATCAATAGCATTATAAGCTAATACATCAAACAAAGAAGGTCTTAAATTTCTTGAGTTTTCGCCAGAGATAAGAATATCATTGTAGTTTTCAATTGGAATTTGAGAAAGTTTGGTTTTGTTCGAAATAGAAAGTTTATAATAATTAGAAATTTTGTCGGCAAAAGTTTTAGAATCCCACAAAGTTATATCATTTGAAGTGTCGTTGCAAGAGGTTAATTCGTTAATAGTCCATGAATTATTTTGATAATAATCGTATATGTTTTTGGCAATAAAAGAGTTAATAATACAGTTTTCGGGAAAATTTAGTTTTTTGTTCTCGGTAATTAAAAAATTAATAGCATTAATTTCGGCATTTTCTTCAAACTGCGATTTTATTGAAACAATATTAAAAAGAGCTTTAATAATTTGAGGCGAATTATTTTCAGATAAAGCAGAGGCATAAATTTTTTCAACAACTTCTAAAGCCGACTTAGGTTTGCTTTGTTCAAGAAAAGCATCAACTACTTTCCATTCTTTAATATATTTATTTGATTTTGTAGTTTTATTGTTTTGGGCATCAACAGAATATATGTTTATAGAACAAAATAAAATTGATAATAAGAAATAAAGTTTTAATCTAATAATCATAATAAAGTTGGTTTAAAAATAAAAAGTTTAAATTACAAAAAACATCAATTAACATCAAAAAATATTAGTATAATAAATTCAAAATTATATATTTGCAATAACAAAAAATATTTATTATTAATTTAAAAAAGTTAAAATTATGTTTAAAGGACATCCAAAGGGATTATTAGCTTCGGCTCTTGCAAATATGGGAGAGCGTTATGGTTTTTATACCATGATGGCAATATTAGTATTATTTCTTCAAGCAAAATTCGGATTAGACGAAACAAATGCTGGTTTAATTTATTCAGTATTTTATTTTTCTATTTATATACTAGCATTTGTTGGAGGTATTATAGCAGATAAAACAAGAAATTATAAAGGAACTATAATGGTAGGTCAAATTTTAATGGCTGTTGGTTATTTATTAATAGCTATACCTACTGCTACACCGGTTGCAAATGTACCTGTGTCACTTGCAATAACATGCTTTGGATTATTTGTAATTGCTTTTGGAAATGGTTTATTTAAAGGAAACCTTCAAGCATTAGTTGGACAAATGTATGATAATCCAGTATATTCAAAATTAAGAGATTCTGGTTTCTCATGGTTTTATATGTTTATTAATGTAGGTGCTATTTTTGCTCCATTCACAGCTATTGGAATTAGAAGCTGGTGGTTGGGAACAAGAGGATTTACTTATAATGCAGCATTACCAGAATTATGTCATAGTCAAATTGGTGGCACAATAAACGCTGAAGGAACTGCAAAACTAACAAATCTTGCAACAGAGATGGGTGCTCAAAATGCTACCGACTTAACTCTTTTTGCTAAAAATTATTTAAATGTTTTCACAGAAGGATTCCATTATGCTTTTGGAGTAGCAATTTTTGCTGTTTTAATATCATTAGTTATTTATTTAGTAAATAAAAAATATTTCCCAGATCCTAAAAAAATAGGTGAAAAATCTGCGGCACAAGAATCAGGTGATATAACTATGGACATTAAAGAAATTAAACAACGTATTTATGCATTATTAGCAGTTATGGGTGTTGTTATTTTCTTCTGGTTTTCATTCCATCAAAACGGATTAACTTTAACATATTTTGCAAAAGATTATACTTTATTAAAAATCGGTTCTTGGGAAATATCTGCTGAAATTTTCCAATCAATGAATCCTTTCTTTGTTGTGTTTTTAACACCAATAGTTATTGCAATATATGGATGGTTAAGAAGTAAAGGCATGGAACCTTCAACTCCTAGAAAAATTGTTATAGGTATGGGTATTGCTGCTTCAGCATATATTTTAATGACAGTTGTTTCTTATGTAAGTAATTTACCTCTTTTATCAGATGTTAAAGCAATGGGTGGTTTAGCAGAAGTAGATAAAGTAACTCCATTTTTATTAATAGGAACATACTTTATTCTTACAGTTGCTGAGTTGTTTATTAGTCCATTAGGGTTGTCATTTGTGTCAAAAGTAGCTCCTCCGCAATATCAAGGAGTTATGCAAGGAGCATGGTTAGGTGCAACTGCTGTTGGTAATTTATTGTTATTTATTGGTGCAATATTTTATCAAAATCTTCCAATATGGTTAACATGGACTTTATTTGTTTCTGTATGTTTTATCTCTATGATGATAATGCTTTCGATGGTAAAATGGCTTGAGAGAATTGCAAAATAAATAAATTATAAAATATAAGTTTTTAAAAAGCTCACTTTTAACGGTGGGCTTTTTTATTGTGAAATAATATAAAAGTCAAGGGCTATAGTTGCTCACTTAAAGCAATAACCTCGCTTGGGGAGATATTATCTATACAATTAAAATGCTTTTTCGGGCATTGGTTAAACCCAATTTTTGAACATGGTCTGCACTTTAAGTTTTTTACTTCAACTATCTTAAAATTCTCTTTTTTTGGCAAATATGGATACATTCCAAACTCCGGAATGGTATTTCCCCAAATTGAAATAATGTTTTTATTAAATGAAGAGGCAATATGCATTAGCCCAGTATCGTGTGTAATAACTAATTTTGCATTTTTTATAATTGATGCTGATTGAATTAAATTATATTTTCCGCAGACATTAATAATATTTGAATTAGTGTTTTTTACTATTGATTCTCCTTTTTCAAAATCTTCATTGCCTCCTAACAGCAAAACCGGATAATTTATTTTATTACAAATTGAAATAATTTTTTCGGAGGTAAGTTGTTTTGTATTAAATTTTGCTCCTATTACAAATGCAATAAATTCATTATTATCATTAATAAGTTTGTTTGTTTCAACTTCGTTTTTTTTATCAATAAAAAAATCTAATCCTTCAAAATCATTAACAATACCTATTTCTTTTAATGTGTCAAAATATCTGTCAACAATATGTTTTTTAGGTAAAAAGTTAATCCCTAATTTAACTATTAGCCATTTGTGAATATTTAATTTATTAAAAGAAAAAGCAGGCTTATTAAGAAAACTTTTTACAAGCATAGATCTTAAATTGTGATGCAAATCAATTATTAAATCAAAATCTAATTCTTTTAAATACTCTGCTACTTCGGTATATTCTTTTTCAAAAGTTATTAGTTCATCAATATAGGGGTTGTTTTCAAGAATTTCTGTGAAATTTTTCTTTGTTAAATAATATATTTTGGCTGAAGTTTGTTGTTTTAAACACCTTATTATTGGAGTTGTTAAAACTATATCTCCAATTGAGCTAAATCGTATTATTAATATTTTTTTCAAATTATATTATAAATTAAATTTTTAATAACTCGTCAAATAATTGTGATGTTGGTAATCCCATAACATTATAAAATGAACCTTCAATTTTTTCTATACCAACATAACCTATCCATTCCTGAATTCCATAACTGCCAGCTTTATCGTAAGGATTATAGTTTTCAATATAATAGTTTATCATTTCTTTGTTTAATTTTTTAAAATATACTTTAGTAACAGAAGAAAACGAAACAGTTTTGTTTTTTGTTCTTATACAAACACCAGTAATAACTTTATGCTCTCCATTGCTTAAAGCATTTAATATATTTCTGGCATCTTCAGCGTTTTTGGGCTTATGCAAAATAGCATTGTCTTTTACAACAATAGTGTCGGCACAAATAATTATTGTGTCTTCATTTATAATATTATTGTAATAATTGGCTTTTTCTGATGCAAAATACTCCGCTACTTTCTCAATTTCAATATTATTGTTTTCTGGTAAAACTTCAGGAATATCATTGTGAACAGTTTCAAATTTTAACCCTAAATTTGTAAGAAGTTCCTGCCTTCTTGGCGATTTAGAAGCTAAAATAATTTTTCTGTTATTAATATTTTTTTCTAATATATTATTCATTGTTTTTTGGAATAAATCTCATGTGTCAAATTTATAAAATTTAATCAGATAATTTTAAAAAGAATTTTAAAATATATTTAAACCAAAATCATTGATAAAATACCAATAAGCATTATTGTTTTGGTTAAAAGGCTTGCTTTAGAAAAATCGGCTTTTTTGTCAGCTCTAACAATTAAAATAATGAGAAATATTAATGGAATTTTTATTACGAAAATAATGTATAAAGGCAATAAGAGCGATTCGAAATTAAGATAATATAAAATAATTGAGGTTAAAATTAAAACTATAAATATTGTCCATATTATAAAAACTTTTGCTTTTTTTATCCCCGAAACTATAGGAAATGTTCGGCAACCACCTTTTAAATCTCCGTCTATATCTTCAATGTCTTTAATAACTTCTCTTATAAGTGTTAATAAAAAAGCAAAAATAGAATAAGTAAAAATAACATAAAATTTAATTGTACTTGAAAAAGATAAAAAGTTCTTTTCGTTAGCATATTCAATAATAGCTGGCAAAAATACTGTAATAGCGATAAAAAAAGCTATAATAAAATTTCCGATTAAATATTTTCTTTTAAACTGAGCTGAGTAAAAAAATAATAAAGCTGGAATAAAAATAAAAATTAAAGCAATTGAAAACATTTTAAAATATAAAGAAAGATAAAAACCTATCAATACCCCAATTACATTGAAAAGCAAATGCAGTAAAATCGCTTGTTTCCTAGTTATTTTATTTACCAATATCATTTTTTGGGGTTTATTAATTCTGTCAATCCTTATGTCGAAATAATCATTAATAATGTAACCTGCCCCGGCAATTAATACTGTTGATAGTATTAATAAAATAGTATTAAAATCTCCTATTGTTGAATCAAGCAAAAAATGCAGAGTTAATACTTGGGTAAGTATTATAATTAATAGGTTTTGAGGTCTAAGAAGTTTTAAAACAGATATCATATTATAAAAATATAAAAAATCTGTTTAAAAAAATAAATTTATGTCTTTTATTTAGAATGAAGACCACATTCTTTGTTTTCTGGGTTTTCCCACCACCATCTTCCGGCACGTATGTCTTCGCCTTTATTAACAGCTCTAGTGCAAGGAGCACAGCCAATGCTTAAAAAGCCTTTGTCGTGCAAAACATTATATGGTATATCTTTGTTTTTTATATAATCCCAAACTTGCTTTTCGGTCCAATTAGCTAGTGGATTTATTTTAATAATATTATGAGTTTCATCCCATTCAAAAATATTTAATGTAGTTCTTGTAACCGATTGTTCCTTCCTAAGCCCTGTAATCCAAACTTCAACATCTTTTAATGCTCTTTTTAAAGGGTTTGTTTTTCTTATCTTGCAACACAGTTTTCTATCTTCAACACTTTCATAAAAAAAGTTCATCCCTTTTTCTTTTGTAATGGCTTCAATCTCATTGTAATCAGGGAAAATAACATTAATCTTAATATTGTATTTATTGTTTGTTCTGTCAATTAATCTATATGTTTCATTAAACATTCGACCTGTGTCTAGCGTAAATATTTTAAGGTCTTTGTCTGTATTAACAATCATTTCTGTTAAAACTTGATCTTCTGCTCCTAAGCTTGAAGCAAAAGCTATTTTGTTTTTATACTTTTTTAAACAGAAGTTTAGAATTTCTTCCGGATTAGAAGATTTAAATTTATTATTTAAATCGTTTAGTTCGTTAGTCATTATAAAAATATTTTAAGTAATAACAAATAAAATTAATCTTTGCCGCAAATTTAATTATTAATAAGTAATTTATACCCTTTACCATGAACATTTACTATTTCAACATTAGGTTCATTTTTTAAATATTTCCTTAATTTTGTAATATAAACGTCCATACTTCTTGCATTAAATATACTGTCATCTTCCCAAATAGATTTTAATGCTTCGTTTCTGTCAAGAATTTTATTCGCATTCATACATAACATTTTCAGCAAATCAGATTCTTTTGTGGTTAGCTTTCGTTCAATTTTGCTTCCAATTAAAAGTTGTTTTAATACATCAAATTTCATATTGCCAATTTGATATATTTCTCTCTCTTCAGAAGTATTAACCTGTGAAGAACTTCTTTTTAAAATAGCTTTTATTCTTAATAAAAGCTCTTCCATACTAAAAGGCTTTGTAACATAGTCATCGGCACCTAATTTAAAAGCATTTAAAACATCATCTTTTAATGTTTTTGCTGTTAAAAATATTATTGGAGTTGAAGTGTCTTTTTGTCTTATTTCTTTTGCTAAAGTAAATCCATCTTTAATAGGCATCATAACATCTAAAATGCAAATATCAAATTTATCTTTGTCAAACGCTTCTATTCCTTCTTGTCCATTAATTTTAAGAACTACCTCAAACTCTTTTGCTTCAAGATATTCTTTTGTTAAAAACCCAAGATTATTGTCGTCTTCAACTAATAAAATTTTAATTTTCTTTTCCATAATTATTTACTTTTAGTGGTAACTTAATAATAAATTCAGATCCTTTATTTAACTCACTTCTAACGAAAATATTTCCATTATGTTTTTCAATAATATATTTTACATAACTTAATCCTAACCCAAATCCTTTAACATTATGGACATTGCCAGTAGAAACGCGATAAAATTTATCAAATATTTTTTTCTGTGCTTCTTTTGGTATTCCTATCCCTTTATCACTAATCGAAAAACAAAACAAATCTTGTTCGTTCCAGCTTTTAATGGTAATTTCAGGTGAACCAACGCTGTATTTTATCGCATTGTCAAGCAAATTATGAATTACATTTTTAATGTGTGTTTCATCTATTTCAATAAAATCATTATTAAAATCAGGTGTATAAATTAATGTTCCTGATAATTCTTGTATTTTTAAATTTATTTTTCTAATAATATCATTTATAATAATATCAATATTAATAAATTCAAAGTTAAATTTCACGTCTCCTCTGTCAAAAACTGCCATCTGCAAAACTTTGTCAACTTGTTGTTTAAGTCTGTTATTTTCGTCATTAATAATTGATGAATATTTTGTAATGGTACTTTCGTCTTTCTTAATGCTATTGTCCGAAAGCATTTGAGAGGCAAGAGAAATCGTTGATATAGGTGTCTTAAATTCGTGAGTCATATTATTAATAAAATCATTTCTTATTTCAGATAATTTCTTCTGTTTAATAATAGAATAAATTGTAATAGTAAAACCAAAGATTAATAATAAAGTTAGTAAAATTGAAATAAATGAAACTAAGCCAATAGATTCAAAAATTATATTATTTTCATCCGGAAAATACAATAATAAATAGTCCGAATCTTCATATAAATCGTCTTGAAACAAGTTTATCTTAAAAACAGTATTTGTTTTGTCGCTTAAATTGTAATTATATGTTTTAAAATATAAGCTATTTTCGCCAGAAACAATAGCGTATTCAAATGAATGAGGGATATTGTTCTCAATAAAAACTTTCGAAATAATAGTATCTAAATCGTTGTATTCTAATCGGGCATTTAAATCATTATTCGAATTAATAATTCTTTGTAAAATCATTTCCAGCGAAGAACTAATACTATCAAAATTATTTAATACAGATTCTGACAATAAATTCTTAACATTTAAAATTTGGTCCGTTTTCTTTAACTGAATTATATCTCCTTCTTTTGTAATTATTCTGTTAGATAAAGTTTTCTTTATAGTGTCATTATTAAAATTAACTCCTTTTGCATCAAGCAACTTTTTAAAGTTGTCTTTCAAATTCTTTTCACTAGTTTTATTTAATTTCTTCTGATAATTATTGTTTTTAAAAGAGATATTAGAACTGTTTTTGAATTTTATCATTTTACTTGAAACATAAAAAACCTCTTCGTCAACCTGAAGTTTTTTTATAGCTTTTTCTAATGCAGAGTTAACCTCATTGTTGAAATTTGATTTAGCAAGTTCTATAGAATTGTTAATTAAATATGCTTGAATAAGTATCAATCCAATAAGGACTATACTAAATAATACAACAAAAAATATAAACTTTTCTTTTTTCAAAAAAATATCTGGTTTTATAAATAATTGCAAATATAACTTTTTTATAAAGGCTAATAAATTGTTTAACAATCTTTAACAGAAGAATAAATATTAAGCTAAGGAATAAACTTTAAAATTGCTTTTTAAAATATTTTTAATAATTTTTTTGAAAGAATTATAAAAATGGTAATTAAAATTAAATCAATTTAAAATTTAACTAGTTTAATATTTAAATAAATTTTATATTTGTTGGTTAATCTTAATATAAGAAAGATGAGTTTTGCAAATCAAGAAAAGAAAATTTTAATAGTTGAAGATAATCCTATAGACATTGTGCTTTTGTCTGATGCTTTATCTGAAAGCAGCTATAATTTTAATGTTAAAATTTTCAATGATGGTGATCAGGCTATTAATTTCATAAAACAAAGTGAAGAGTTAAAGATTTTTACTCCTGAAATAATCATTCTTGATTTAAGAATGCCTAAAAAAGATGGGCATGAAGTTTTGAAAGAAATAAGAGCTAATGAACTACTTAAAAAAACATCTGTTATAATTTTTTCTTCGTCTCATTCTCAAGAAGATGTTGTTAAATCATTCAACGAAGAGGCAAACTGCTATTATTGTAAAACTTTTTTGCTTGATGAATTTGTTAAGGATATTGAAAAATTATTGTCAGGTAATGGTAATGATGAGTTTGCAATAATTAACTTTCCTTCAAATGAATAAATGTAAGAATACATTATTGTTTATATTAACAATATTGTTTTTTGTAAATTATGGATGTTATTCTGTTAAAAAAGGAAAGCCCAAAAGAAAAAAACCTAAATGCCATACATGTCCAACTTGGTCAAATATAAATAAAAACATAAATGGCTATTACAAAATCTAAATAATATATTTAACTTGATTAAATTGATATTGCTCAGTTTTTCCATTTCCATTTTTAATAATTAGTTCACCACTTTTGTCAACCCCCTGAATTGTGCCTTTAAATTCCAACCCTTCTTTTAAAAAAGCAGATAAAATATTTCGCTTATATAATAAATTTATATAATCATTATTTAAATTTAAAAAATCACCATCAATTAATTGATTATATCTTAAATTAATGCATTTTGCTAGAGTTTCTAAGCCATCTTCTATTGCTATGCTTTTATTAATTATGTTTTTTAAAGAAATTGGATTAGGCAAATCAGACGGAAAGTCAGTCTGATTAATATTTATACCTATCCCAACTATTGACTTACTTATGGTGTCTCCCAATAATGTGTTTTCAATTAAGATTCCGCATATTTTTTTGTCATTTATATAAATATCATTTGGCCATTTTATTCTACAATCACTCACATTATATCCTATTAAAAAATCAATAATACCCAAAGAAATAACCTGATTTAAAACAAAAAAATATTCAATATTTAAAAAATCAGGATATAAAACAATACTACAAAGTATGTTTTTATTCTTTTCACTGTGCCAAACATTTTTATTTTGCCCTTTTCCCTTTGTTTGAAAATCTGCATAAAAAACAGACCCCTCTTTAACGACAGTTTGGCATGAAATCTTATTGGCATAATTATTAGTTGATGCTACTTTTTGTAATTTAATAATGTTTGACCCAACAATATTTAACATAAATTAAAGTATTAATTGTTACAATTTTTTAAAAGCTATATTATATCTAAATATAAAAGGTTAAATTTGCACTTCAAAAAAATAATAATATGGACAAAAATAGTTTAAAAATAATAAATACAATAATAGAAAGTATTAAAGATAAGTTAGGCGAGAACATAGTTGATTTAAATTTTAAGACTATTAATAATTCAATATGCGATAATTTTATTGTCTGTCACGGAAACTCTGATAAACATGTTCAGGCTATTACTGATAATATTATTGAAAATGTTAAAACAGAGTATAATAAAAAACCACATTCAATCGAAGGATTAAATAACTCAGAATGGGTATTAATTGATTATAATAATATTATAGTTCACGTATTTCAAAGTTCAATAAGAACAAAATATAATTTTGAACAACTTTGGGCAGATGCCAAAATTAAAACTATAAAATAAAACTAATAAGAGTAGTATGCAAGAGGAAAAAGATAAAAATTATTTTAGCAATAATTCTTCAAATAATAATGAAGAAAACAAAAATAAATTAAATAATGAAGGGAAAAAGCCTCAAATAAATTTCTATTGGATTTATGGTGCAATGGCTTTAGTATTCTTGGTGATGATGTTTTTTAATTCCCCCAATAATATTGAACAAATATCAATGTTAAAATTAGAAAAAGAACTTTTACCAAATAATTATGTTGAAAAAATCATTATTGTAAATAATGAAAAAGCCGAAGTCTATATTAAAAAAGATAAACTGAAAGATCCTAAATTTAAGAAACTTAAAGAAAAACAAGGAGCTTATTTTAATGAAGGACCTCATTATGTTATTATTGTTGGATCATTAGAAGCCTTTGAAAATAAAATTAATGATATTAATACAAAACAACTGAAAAATGAAAATAAAATTGAATTAATAAATGATAGAAGATATGATTGGAATTCTTTAATAACCACATGGATTCTTCCTTTTGGTCTTTTGATTTTTTTGTGGATGTTTATAATGCGAAGAATGTCGGGTGGTGCAGGAGGACAAATTTTTAATATCGGGAAATCAAGAGCAACCTTGTTTGATAAAGGAACTAATGTTAAAATTAACTTTGATGATGTAGCCGGATTGCAAGAAGCAAAAACAGAAGTTAGAGAAATAGTTGATTTTTTGAAAAACCCTAAAAAATATACCGACTTAGGTGCAAAGATTCCTAAAGGAGCTTTATTGGTTGGCCCTCCAGGAACAGGTAAAACATTATTAGCAAAGGCTATGGCTGGTGAAGCTCAGGTTCCTTTCTTCTCAATGTCTGGTTCTGATTTTGTTGAAATGTTTGTTGGTGTTGGTGCTTCAAGGGTTCGAGATTTATTTAAACAAGCTAAAGAAAAATCTCCTTGTATTATCTTTATAGATGAAATAGATGCAATTGGGCGTGCTAGAGGCAAGAATGCATTGCATGGATCAAACGATGAGAGAGAAAATACACTTAATCAGTTGTTAACTGAAATGGATGGGTTTTCAACTAATTCAGGCGTTATAATTTTAGCAGCAACAAACCGTGCTGATATTCTTGATAAAGCCTTAATGAGAGCAGGTCGTTTCGACAGACAAATACATGTTGAACTTCCAGATTTAAATGAAAGAAAAGAAATTTTTAAAGTTCACATGAAACCTCTTAAAATAGATGAATCGGTTGACTTAGAATTTCTTTCAAAACAAACACCAGGTTTCTCAGGAGCTGATATAGCTAATGTTTGCAATGAAGCAGCTTTAATAGGTGCAAGAGTTAATAGAAAAGCTGTTGTTAAACAAGATTTTTTAGATGCTATTGATAGAATTATTGGAGGGCTTGAAAAAAAGAATAAAATTATTTCAAAAAACGAGAAAAAAGTTATTGCTTATCACGAAGCAGGACATGCTACTATAAGTTGGTTAGTTAAATATGCATCACCATTAGTTAAAGTTACAATTATTCCAAGAGGAAAAGCTTTAGGTGCAGCCTGGTATCAGCCAGAAGAAAGACAGATTACAAATTCTGATCAAATTCTTGACGAAATGTGTGCTATTCTTGGTGGCAGAGCATCAGAAGAAATTAATTTTGGGAAAGTTTCAACAGGTGCTTTAAATGATTTGGAAAGAGCAACAAAATTAGCTTATTCTATGGTTACAATATATGGCCTTAATGACAAAATTGGGAATTTAAGCTTTTTTGATTCATCTGGAGAATCAGATTATTCATTCAATAAACCGTATAGTGAGAAAACAGCTGAAATAATTGATGTTGAAGCTAAAAAAATAATTGATGATTCATATAACAGAGCAAAAATAATTTTAAAGGAAAATCAAGAAAAGCTTTTAGCCCTCTCAGAACTACTATTAGAGAAAGAAGTAATATTTAGAGAAGACCTTGTAAATGTTTTTGGAGAAAGAGAATTTGATGAGAATAATGAAATTATTGAAAAAAATAATTAACTTGCGTTAAATTTGCTTTTTAAATAAAGAAGATGAAGGAAAGCACATCAAAAGAGAAAATATTTAAAAACATCAGAAATGCTTTGGTTGATAAACTTGACGAAAGGCAATTTGATGTTGATTTTTCGAAATCAATTTATACCAAATCAGAAGATCCACTCGAAATTCAATTTGCTAAAAATTTTACATCAGTTAATGGTAAGTTTATTTTTTGTGAAAGTATAAACGAATTCTCTGAAAATATAAAACTAATTTATAATAAGCTAAAATGGGATAATGTTATTTGTTTAGAAGAAGAGATTGGGAAAATAATACCTTCTGAATTAAAATATAGTCCTAATATGCAAAATTTAAAAAATATTGATGTTGCCATAACAAGTTGTGAATTTTTAGTTTCAAGATTAGGCAGTGTTATGGTTTCTTCAGCACAACTAAAAAGCCGACAACTTTTTATATATGCACCAATACATATTGTTGTAGCGTATACATCTCAGCTAGTTTATGATATTTCTGATGCATTAGACGGAATCAAAAATAAATATCAAAAAAAACTACCTTCTCTAATTACAAATATTACTGGCCCAAGCAGAACTGCGGATATAGAAAAAACTCTTATTCTAGGTGCTCATGGACCTCGTGAAATTTATGTTTTTTTAATTGATAACTAATTTAAAACAAATATTATTATGATGAATGAAAATTGGATTCAAATCAGTTCTTATGGATGTATTCTAGATGCAGAAATTGCAAAAACTAAACTAGAAGAAAATAATGTTGACTGTGTTTTAATTAATAAAAAAGACTCTTCATATAATTTTGGAGAGATAGAATTATTTGTGAAAAAAATGCAAGAAAATATAGCAAAAGACATTATAAGTATTAATCATTTTGTCTTGTAAATTGTTCTAATTTTTAAATGGAAACTTTTTTAAAAAGATCTTTAACAGGTTTAATTTTTGGTTTTGTTTATTTATTATTAGCTTTTATAAATTATTTTACTTTAGGGTTTTTACTGCTTTCTATTGCTACTTTATGTTTATATGAATTTTATTGCTTAAAGTACAAAGTAGAGTTCCCTCGTTATATATGGTTAATTCCAGCTGTAATATTTTTTATTTTTTATTTTATAATTGCTCATTTTAATTTCGAATCAAAATATTTTTTATTGTTTTTAGCTATTGTTCCTTTAATTTTTATTTATGAACTTTTTTCAGAAAATAATAAACTCTTAAGAAATATGTCTATAGGGGTACTTGGATATATTTATATCCTTTTACCGTGTATATTATGGCTAAATATTATTTATTCACCTTTTAGTAAAAATCATTATCAAATATTTATTGGATTTACTCTTATTTTATGGGCAAATGATGTTGGTGCTTATTTGTTGGGAGTTTGGAAGGGTAAGCATAAAATGATGCCTAAAATTTCTCCAAAAAAATCATGGGAAGGTTTTTTTGGAGGTGTTTTATTAAGTTTAATGACAAGTTATATAATATATTTATTTTTTGACTCATTAACTTTATTTGATTGGATTAATATTTCTATAATTGTGTCAATTTTTGGGAATATTGGAGATTTTATTGCCTCTGCAATGAAAAGAACTTGTAATAGAAAAGATTCTGGAATTTTATTGCCTGGGCATGGTGGCTTTTTAGATAGATTCGATAGCTTCCTATTTGCATCAATTTTTGTTTTTATTTATTTATCAATAAAATATTTTTAATTTTATGACAATTCACAAGGAAGGATTTGCAACAATTATTATAGTATTAGCAAGTTTATTAATAATTAATATTATAACTTGTTATTTATCAAGAGAATATAAAATTATTTTTTATTCAGTATTAACAGCTTCAATATTATTTTTATTATTTATTTTATTTTTCTTTAGAGTTCCAGAAAGACAATTGTTAAAAGATGAGACTGTTGTTGTTTCTCCTGCTGATGGTAAAGTTATTATTATAGAAGAAATATATGAGAATGAATATTTTAAAGAAAACAGATTAAAAGTTTCTATCTTTATGTCTCCTTTTAATGTTCATCTTAATAGATACCCTTTTTCTGGCGTAATTTCTTATTGTAAATATCATCCTGGTAAATATTTAGTTGCTTTTCATCCCAAAGCTTCAGAACTAAATGAACGTTCTACAGTAGTAGTAAAATCTTTAAATGGAACAGAAGTGTTATTAAGACAAATTGCTGGATGTGTTGCTAGAAGAATCGTAACTTATTCTAAGGATGGAGAGCAAGTTAAACAAACAGATGAACTTGGTTTTATTAAATTTGGTTCAAGAGTCGATTTATATTTTCCTATTGGAACAAAACTTAATGTAAAAATTGGAGATAAAGTTCAAGCGGGTGTTTCAAATATTGCTGACCTCAAATAAATCACTTTTTTATAAATGAAAGAGAATGAAATTGAGGTATTAAAAAAATATATACCAACAGAATCTATTAATTATGTTGTGAATATATTTAATAAAATCCCCATTAAATTAATTATTAAACGTAAAAGACATACTAAATCAGGAGATTATAAATATTCAAGTATTGATAAAAAACATTGTATTACTATTAATTATGATTTAAATAAGTATAATTTTCTAATTACACTAATACACGAAATAGCACATGCTATTACTTTTGAGGAAACAAAATATAAAAATGTGAAGCCTCATGGAATAGAATGGCAAAATAATTTTAAAAAAATAATTTTCCCTTTAATTAATGCTAATGTCTTTCCTGAAAATCTAAAAGAAAAATTGATAATTCATTTTTTAAAACCTAAAGCATCTACGTATAGTGATAAAGTTTTATTAAAAGAACTAAATACATATAGTTTAAAAAACGATTTATATATTGAAGATATTCCTATAAATGCGATATTTATGCTTGAAAACGGAAACGTTTATCAAAAACTTGAAAAAAACAGAACAAGATTTAAATGTAAAAGTTTAAATAATGATAAGATTTATTTAATTAGTTCATTAGCTCCTATAAAACTAATGAACTAAAATTAAAATTTAAATCCAACTGTTATATTAAACATTCCTGAGCTTCTTTCAATTAATGCTTCGTTAACTAAATCCGGTGAATAAACGTAATGATTATATTTGTAATTTGAATAAATATATCCAAAATCAATATAATACGATTCTTCTCTTATCCCAAAACCACCTGAGATAGAAGTTCTTTGGCCTATTTTATTTGTCGCATTAACATAAGGAGAGTCATAAAAAGCATAGCCACCTCTTATTGCAAAAGGTTTTATATTTATTTCGCCACCAACTTTATAAACATTTGTAGTTCCAAATGAATTATTAATAGCTCTATTTTCAGTTGTATATAGATAATCATTTGACCTTATTCTTGCATCAGAATAGTTAATTAATTCATACTCACCAGAAATAAATCCATATTTACCAATAACAAAGCCAATACTTGAAATAATTTTCATAGGAGTGGTTATATTATAGCTGTAATTTCCAATAGCACTAGAAGTATCATATACAACTTCATTAACTTGTGATGAAATAGAAGTGCTGTATTCATCGCTCAAAGAATAGAAAGTTGGAGTGTGGAAAGATAAGCCCAAACGAACCCATTGATAAGGTTTATAAATAATACCTAACTTAGCATTAACACCATTACCTTTTGTTTTTAAATTTTCATAAAGAATAAAATCTTGCATATCACAAGCAGTATCATTATCATTAACTTCTTTATATTCACTCTCTTCTATATAACGCAAATTAACAATGCCAATCGAACCTCCTATATATACTTTGTTGTTGTAGTTCCCGGCAATAGCAAAAACTGTTTCTCCAATGCCACCTCTTTTATTGATTGATTTGCTTTGTTGTACTCCATTAGCTGGGATTTTACCAATATATTGATTGTTTGTTGAGTTTGTATCTGGATCTGGGTCAATAAGCCAAGTAGAATAGGCTAAATATGAATAAAATGGGTCAAGATTATCAACATCATAACCATTTGCTTTGTTAGCAAAATCTTGAATCATAGAAGATTTTGAGTTAAATCCATCTAAATAAATATTTTCATAAAAATTGTTATATCTATTATAACCCATCGCAAAATTTATAAATTTCCATTCTTTGTTTTCTTCTTTAGAAGAAATATCAATTGCTCCTACAATTCCAACTTGTGGAATATTGATAGTATATCTGCTATCTGAAGTTTTGCTATTGTAAAAAATTGAACTAGAGGTATTGTTATAAAAAGAAGGAGTAAACGAAAATTCAGATTTTCTGTAAACACCTAAACCTGCTGGATTAGATGAAATAGATGAAAAATCGCCACCTAAGGCCCCCATACTTCCAGCAACTGAATTATATCTTACTGTTCCATTATTGTAAAATTGCGAAAACATTAATGCGTGAGTTTCATCTTGAGAATAGGTATAATCTAATATTCCGATGAACAATAGAATAAATACTACTAACTTTTTCATATCATTTAAATTTAATTATTAATTATTATCTTGTTCTTGAAGAAGATCCACTACTTCTATTGGAAGAGCTACTGCTACTCCTATTTGACGAAGAACTATTGCTGCTTCTATTCGAATTATTATTATTATTATTATTATTATAACTTCTATTATTAGAAGAATTGCTATTACTCCTATTGTAGGAGCTATTGTTATTGCTAGAACTTCTATTATTAGAAGGCTGACTAGTACTTCGGTTATAATTACTTTGATTATTTGAATTGTTTTGACTATTATGATTTACATTATAGTTTTTATTGTAAGAATTATTGTAAGAATTACGATAGGTTCTGTTTTGATTATCTTGTTGATTGTAATTAGTATTTGATTCACTAGGTTTTTCATTAACTTGATTGGTAGGTTTGCTAGAGTAGTTTGAGTTTACCCTTTTGTAATTGCTATTTGTTTGAGTATTGTTAGTATTAGTGTTATTATTAGAATTGTAAATAGGCTTCTGATTGCTAGTGCTATTAGAATTTACTCTTTTGTAATTATTATTAGGTTGAACGTTTCTATTATTTGAATTAATATCTTGATTAGTTTTATAAGCATTATTATTTACAGCTTGATTACCAGTTCTAATATTAGAAGAACGAGAAACATTTCTATTAGAGCTTATGCTATTTCTCGGGCCATAATATCTATTATTATATTTATTGTTGATTTTATAGTCATAATTATTATAACTATAATAATAAGGATTATTGTAATATCTATGGTGGTTGTATCCATAATAATATGAGTGATTATAATAATAAGGGTCATAATAATAAGAGTTATAATAACCCCAACGAGGACTTCCAATATAAATACTTACCCCAGAATAATAAAATGGGTCATTCCAATAGCCATAATAAAATGGGTCAAAATAGCCATATATATAATTATGACGATGAAATCTATTTATTTTAGATGAATAAGAATAATCATTATAATCATAGTTATATTCATTGTCATCATAATAATAATTATTGGTTACATTAGAATTTCCATTTTCATAAGATTTGGTTTCTTTAGTATTTTCGTAAATAACACTATCATTATAATAGTTGTTATTTTCATTATAATCTGCTTCTTGAGTCTGGATTTCTTTTTTATAAGATTTGTCTTTAGCAGGATTATAATATATGTCATCATATTGAGATATTGCAATATTAATGTTTAATAAAAATATTAATATTGAGATGAGTAATGTTGTTAAAGTTTTCATAGTTTTAAGTTTTTAAAGACTAATTTCTTTTAACAATAATTATACCAAATAATTTTTTGATGAAAAGAATGTTTTTTTATTAAAATTAATAGAAATATTTAAGACCACAAAAATTATTCGGTTATTATGATTATAAAATAAAAAACATTAATCAAGATATTAATAATTTTTATTAAATTTGGCTTCTTTTATATTATGTAAATTATATATATGAGCCAAAATAAAATACGAATAGGCATTTCTTCTGGAGATATTAATGGAATAGGACTAGAAGTAATAATAAAAACATTTCTTGATCCTAGAATGTTAGATTTTTGCACACCAATATTATATTGTTCTTCTAAAGTTGCCTCTTATCATAGAAAAGTATTAGGGATAAATGATTTTAGTTTTAATTTAATAACTGATGCAGATAATGCTAATTCTAAAAGAGCAAATATTATAAATTGTTGGGATGAAGAAGTTAAAATAGAATTAGGCTATTCAACAAAGATAGGGGGAATATATGCTTTGAAATCTTTGGAATGTGCATTAAAAGATTTGAAGGAGAATAAAATAGACGCTTTGGTGACAGCTCCAATAGATAAATATAATATTCAATCAGAAGCTTTTAATTTTCCTGGGCATACAGATTATTTATCACAACAATTTTCTGGAGGGAAAGATTATTTAATGTTAATGACAAGTGAAACTTTAAAAATAGGTCTTGTTACAACACATATTCCATTAGTTAAAATATCAGAATATATTACTAAAGAATTAATATTAAGTAAATTAGAAATATTAAACAAAACATTAGTTCAAGATTTTAATATAAGAAGACCAAAGATAGCAATACTTGGATTAAATCCACATGCTGGAGATAATGGAGTTTTAGGGAATGAAGAAAATGAGATAATATCTCCAGCGATAAAAGAAGCTAATGATAAAGGATATGTTGTTTTTGGGCCATATCCTGCTGATGGATTTTTTGGTTCGTTAAATTATACAAAATTTGATGGTGTTTTAGCTATGTATCACGATCAAGGATTGGTGCCTTTTAAAACAATAGCATTTGGAACAGGAGTTAACTATACTGCTGGTCTTCCAATAATTAGAACTTCACCTGATCATGGAACTGCTTTTGAAATAGCAGGTAAAAATTTAGCAAATGAGTCTTCATTTAGAGAAGCAATATATTTAGCGTGCGACATACATAAAAATAGAATGCAATATAATATTTTAAAAGAGAATTCATTAAAAGGGATAGAAAATGAATAATAATGAAAGAGAGAAATTTTCTTTTAATGAGTTAGTCAAGTTTATATATCAAAAAAGAAGAATATTATTGCTTTTATCAACAGTTAGTGTTATAATCTCTTTTTTATCATCATTGTTGATAGAAGATAAATTTGAAAGTACAGTTATCCTTTTCCCTGCCTATTCAAACTCACTTTCTAAATCATTGATGTATGAGAATAATGCAAATAATTATGATATTTTAAGTTTTGGAGAAGAAGAGCAGGCAGAGCAATTATTACAGATTATTAATTCAGATGAGATTAGAAATAAGATTATTAGAAAATACTCTTTAATGAGTCATTATAATATTGATTCAAAAGAAAAATATTGCAGAACTAAATTAAATGATTTATATGATTCAAATATAAAAGCCGTTAAAACAAAGCATTTATCAATAGAAATAAGTGTTTTAGATAAAGATTCTGTCATTGCAGCAAAAATTGCAAATGATATTGCTAGCTTAATAGATACAGTTAAGTCGCAAATTCAGCAACAAAGATCAAAAATTGCATATGATGTTATAAAAAATGAATATGAAAATCTTAAGCATTCTATAAAGGATATGGAGGATACGCTTAAATATATTAGGAGTAAAGGAGTTATTGATTATGAGTCTCAATCAGAAGTTTTTTCTGAACAATATGCGATTGCAGTTTCTAAAGGAGATACAAGAACAGTAAAAGCACTAGAAGAGAAGCTAAAGATTCTACAATTATATGGAGGTCAATATGTTTCAATAAGAGATGCATTAGAATTTGAGTATAAAAAAATGAGCGAATTATCACAAAGATATAATGAAGCAAAAATTGATGCAGAAACAATATTTCCACAAAAATTTTTAGTTAATAAGGCCTACCCAGCTGATAAAAAGGCCTATCCGATAAGATGGCTAATTGTTTTAATCTCATTTGTCTCAACTAATTTTTTAACAATATTTCTTTTATTAATTTTAAATAATCAAAAAATACAAACACCATGGAAAAATATTTTGCAAACAATGAAATTCTAAAGATAATTTTTAAAAGAAGAAAAGAATTTTTAATAATTGGTATATCATCAGTTATTTTGTCAATTATTTTGTCATCAAGTTTTTTTATTGCTCCAAAGTTTAAATCAGAGGCAATAATATATCCAGTGAATCTGAATACATATTCGAGTGAAAGCGAATCAGAACAAATGATTCAAATATTGTTGTCAGATAACATACCCAATACTTTAATTAAAAAATATAATTTATATAAACATTATAGAATTGATACAACTAAAAAATATTTTCATACTTATGTGATTAAAGAGCTAGAGAATAATGTAAAATTTACTAAGACGGAATATGAATCAATTGTTATTGAAGTTATGGATGAAAGCTCAATAATAGCGTTTAAAATGGTAAACACAATCATTGATGCATACAATGATAAAGTAAGAGAGATGCAAAGAGAAAAAACTAAAGAATTGATTGATATTGTAGGTAAAAAATTGATTTTAAAGAGAATAGAAATAGACACTTTAGAAGAAAAAATTCAAAGATTAAGAGTTAATAAGAGCATATTAGATTATAATACTCAGGTTGTAGAGGCAACAAAAGGGTATTTAAGAACCAGCGTTGTACCTACTAATGTTGAAGGGTCTACTAAAATTTTAAATAATTTAAAAATTTATGGAAGTGAATTTTTAAGATTGCAAATAGCCTTAGACAGAGCGAATAATTTATATACAACGTTAGACGAGCAATTATGGAAGTTACAAATAGAATATGATAAAAAATTAACTTATGCTCATATTATATCTAAACCAACCTTGCCAGATAAGAAATCGTATCCAGTTCGATGGCTAATTATTCTTGTTTCTTTCGTTTCGGTTGAATTTTTAGCTTTGTTATTATTCTTGTTTTTTGACAGTATTGGAAAAATAAATATATTAGATGTTGTTGAAAAATAATTATATTGTATATCTAGTTAGTTTTTTATTTATAATAATAAATGCAGTTTTTATTATAAATGAACAATATTTATTTTTATTTTTCCCAATAATAATAATACTTGGGTATTTATTGTTTTATAAACTAGACATACTTCTTCTAATAATTATTGCATTAACTCCTCTTTCAGTTAATTTTGAAAACATTGGATTTGGTATTGGAATTACTCTCCCAACAGAACCATTGTTGGGTATTGTTTTAATAGTTGCTGGGTTAAATATATTTTATAATAGGGGAGTATATACTGGAAATAATATAGTTAGGCATCCCGTTTCAATCTCAATTATTTTTTATTTGTTTTGGATTCTTGTTACTACTCTTACTAGTGTAATGCCTTTTGTTTCTTTAAAGTTTTTAATTGCCAAACTTTGGTTTATTATACCTTTTTATTTTTTAGGAATATATCTTTTTAAAAATTTCAGAAATTTTTCTCGTGTTTATTGGTTATATATTATTCCATTTGTAATAATTATTTTTTACACTATAATTAATCATTATTTAAATGGATTTACCCAAAAATCAGGGAACTGGGTTATGAAGCCATTTTATAATGATCATACTTCTTATGGAGCTATTCTTGTAATGTTTTTACCTTTTATTTTAGGTTATACTTTTAATAAGAATTTTGAGAAAAAAAAGATTACATGGAATTATCTTCTAATTTTAATTTTTGTTGTGGCAATAATATTTTCTTATACCCGTGCAGCTTGGATTAGCTTGATTGTAGCATTAGTTCTTTTTATAATATTGAAATATCGTATAAAATTAATATTTATAATATCAACAGCATTAATTTTTGCAATATTTGCATTTATGTTTAAAAAACAAATAGACTATTATTTAGAAAAAAATAATCAAGATTCTTCTAATAATTTAGTTGAGCATGTTCAATCAATGTCTAATATAACAACTGATGCCTCAAATTTAGAACGATTAAATAGATGGAATTGTGCAATAAGAATGTTTAAAGAAAATCCTATATTTGGAACAGGTCCTGGAACATATATGTTTCTTTATGCTCCATATCAGATTTCTAATGAAAAAACAATTATAAGCACAAACTCAGGAGATGGAGGTAATGCTCATAGTGAATATCTTGGCCCATTAAGTGAGTCTGGACTATTGGGGATGATTTCATTTCTTTTTATTATTATTACTTCATTTTATACAGCTATTAAAGTGTATTTTAAAAGTAATGACAACAAAGTTAAGTTTTTTGCAATTATCCCGCTATTAGGTTTAACTACTTATGTTTTCCATGGGATATTAAATAATTTCCTTGACACCGATAAGGCTTCAATACCTTTTTGGCTATTTATTTCTATGATTGTAGCATTAGATATTTTTTATTGTAAAAAAACATCTGAAATTTAATGAAGTATATATTAATAGTATTTTTGTTTATTTATGGATGTACAAAAGTTGAAGAATATTCAACTGTTCCTAATATTGAATATAATGGATTTACTATTTCAAAAGATATTAATAATAAAGATTCATCAGGCATTTTAAAACTAACTTTTACTGATGGCGAAGGAGATATAGGTTTAGGTCAGGGAGATACAATTTATCCATATAGTAAAAATTCTATACATTATTTTAATTTAATTGTTGACTACTATAAAAAATCTAATGGCGAATATATTTTATTTGAACAAGATCCACCTGCATATTATAGAATACCACCTATATACAAAAAAAGCTATACAGAAGCACCAACAAAAGGAGAAATAGAAGTAAATATTAATTATTTATCTGTTGTCCCTTTTGATACTTTTCAGTTTTCAATTTATATTTTTGATAGAGCTTTAAATAAAAGCAATATAATTAGGTCTGGGGATATAGTTTTAGAAAAATAGACAACTCAATAGTTATATAAAAATCTATAAGGTAGTTTAGCATCTTCTCCTGCATAATCAATTCCAATTCGCGGCGTAATTTCAATTCTTGACACATCAATATTTATATTTCTATCTTCAATCCAAATAATATTTTCTAATAATGAAAAATTATTGTGAATAGTTTTTATACCCAAAGCTTCAGTAATTTTACCTGGCCCATTACATAGATCTTTTGTTATCTTGTTTTTTCCTCTTCTTTCTAATATAATATCTATTCCATCTAAAGGGTTAATTGCTCTTATCAATACAGCATGAGGAATATCTTTATTGTTTGTTACTATATTAAAGAGTGAATGCATTCCATAACATAAATAAACATAAGAAACACCCCCTTCACAATACATTGTTTCGGTTCTTAAAGTTCTTCGGTTGTTATATGCATGCGAAGCTTTATCGGTTATTCCAGCATAAGCTTCTGTCTCTGTTATTATTCCGCTAGTTAATTTTTGATTAATATTTGTTACAAGCACTTTACCAATTAGGCTTTTGCTAATTGAAACAACATCATTACTTAAGTAGAAATTTTTATTTAGCTTATTCATTTTTATTAGGAATTAAACCTAATTCTTCAGCTTTAGTTAACATAAACTCGAAGGCTTCTTCACGGTTGTTGCTGATAATGCCTTCTAATACAGCTTCTTTAATTGCATTTTTAATTAAACCAACTTCTTTACATGGAGAAAGATTAAATGTTTGCATAATATCTTCACCCGAAATAGGTGGTTGCCAATTACAAATTCTGTCTTTTTCTTCAATCTCTTTTGTTTTTTGACGGACTAAAATAAAATTTTTCTTAAATTTTTCAACTTTAGATTCAATTTTTGAGGTTATATCAGCACTGCATAAAATCATTAAATCATCAATATCAGTTCCTGCATCAAACAATAATCTTCTTATAGCCGAATCTGTAACTTGTTCATTTGATAAACTAATGGGTCTTAGGTGTAATTTAACTAGTTTCTGAACATATTTTAATTTTTCATTTAAAGGTAATCTCAAATTTTTAAAAATATTAAAAACCATTTTTGAACCTATATAATCATGTCCATGAAAAGTCCAACCATGATTTTTTTCAAATTTTTTAGTTTGAGGTTTGCCAATATCATGAAGTAATGCAGCCCATCTTAACCAAATATTATCTGAGTTCTCAGACACATTATCTAAAACTTCTAAAGTATGATAAAAGATATCTTTGTGTGACTTATTGCTCTGAACTTCAATGCCTTGAAGATTATGAAATTCAGGGAAAATTATTTCTAATAGTCCTGTTTTAAATAATAAATCGAATCCAATTGAAGGCTTTTTTGATAATATTATTTTATTTAATTCTTCGGTAATTCGTTCTTGTGTTATAATTTTTATTCGTTCTTTATTTTTAATAATAGCATTATAAGCTAAACTATCGATATTAAAATTTAACTGAGAAGCAAATCTAATTGCCCTTAACATTCTTAAAGGATCATCAGAAAAAGTAATATCAGGGTCAAGAGGAGTTCTTATTAATTTATTTTTTAAATCATCTAATCCATTAAATTTATCAATAAACTCTTGATAATTATTTTTATTTAAACTAATAGCAAAGGCATTAATTGTAAAGTCACGTCTATTTAAATCATCTATAAGAGAGCCTTCTTCAACAATAGGATTTCGCGAATTTTTATTATACGATTCTTTTCTTGCTCCAACAAATTCTATTTCTATACCATCATATTTAAACATAGCAGTGCCATAAGTTTTAAAAACACTAACTTTAATAGATGGATTAAGTTTATTGGCGATGTTTATAGCTGTATCTATTCCGCTTCCTATAATTAATATATCAATATCTTTCGACTCTCTATTAAGTAATAAATCTCGAACATATCCTCCAACAACATAAGTTTCAGAGTTAGTTTCTTCTACTATTTGTTTAATAGTATTAAAAATTTTATTATTTGGTAATTTAGTTAAAATAGTCAATTTTTTTTATGCAAAAATAAATAATCAAAAGTTAGTTTTAGGAGCTTGATTAAAATTTATTTTTTAATTTTCGAACTTAAAGGAAATTTCAATCCTTTTACCTTTGCTATACGTGCTTTTATGCTCCCAACTAATATTGGAGTTTCAACCATAAGAGGAATTCTGTTTTTATCATCTGTAACCCAAATTTTCATGTTTTCACCCTCTTTAAAAATAGTACCTTCAATTAAATATGCACCTAGTTTTATGCAATTAAATTTACCATATTTTTCAGAATCATAAACTTCTTTTCCTAGATACCTTATATAAATATTGCTAATTTCATTGTCAAGAATTATGGTAATTGGGATAGTGCTATTAACTTTATATTTAGAAAAATCTAGATTTCTAGTTAAATAAACAATTGTCATTATATCAAAAGTGTTATTTGTAATATTAAGAGTATCTCTTTTAAATTTAGAATTTGTACTTTGGGTTAAAGTAATAACATTTTTTTTATTATAATTAAAAAAATACTCATTATAGATTTCCCAGCCACCCTCATCAGTTTTTCTTTTAAATCTATAAGGCAGTAAAGTATTAACATTTACCCATGATTCATATCTGTCGCGAACTTTAAAAAGCCAATCCCATTTTGGAGTTGTTTTTCCAACTCCAATTAGATGAAAGCATGGCTGATTAGATATTTCCTCTTTTACAACAGAAAATGTTACATTTCCTGCATCAACCCAAATTGCTCCCCATTCATAAGAAATAATATATTGAATTTCTTCTCCTTCTTTAAATGCAATATCTTTTAAAGTAGATTGACTTATTAAGTTTAAAGAAAGAAGAAACAATATTGATACAGAAATAATTAGTCTCATTTTTTATTTTTTTATAATATCGTTTATTTTAACTACTTTTATTTTACCATATTTTGATAACTTTTGTTTGTCAGAATCACTAAAATTACCTGCAATGGTTATAATAATAGGTTTATTTTTAATAAATTTTTCATATGTATTAGTAATATCATTAAAAGTTAAACCTTCATAAACTTTCATTCTATAAATTCTTGGATCACAGTCGTACCCACCTAGTTTCCAAATGCTAACGGCAGAACTTAAATCTCTAAAATTAAAAATTTCGGTAAATATTTTTTGGGTAAGCTCTTTTTTTATAATATCTATGTGTTCTGGTTTTTCGGGCATATTAGTAATTAAAGAATATAAAGCATCAACTCCTTCAATTACTTTGTCGTTTTGAGTTCCTAAAAAAGAAGAAAAATATCCCTTATTCGATTTTAAATAAGTATTATTATAAGATCCGTAAGTTGCATAACCCAATGAACGAAATTCTCTTAATTCTTGGAACAATAAAGAGCTCATACCAGATCCAAAATAAGTATTAAAAGCTCTTAATAAAGCTCTATCTTTATTGTCGGCTATTTCTCCATTACAAAACATATAAATTTTAGACTGAACAGATTTAGGATTATTCAAAATATAAACAATAGGTTCTTTTTGTTCAAGAACTTGTTTTTCAAGAAAATATTGTTTTTGAAGATTATCTTTTAAAGGATAATATTTTAATATTTTAGATTTTACAGAATCCTCATTTATATTTCCAATATAATGTATTTCAGATTCATACTGAGTTATCTCTTTAAACAATTCAATTAAATCTTCACCTTTAAGTTTTTTTACTTCGTTAATAGATAACTTATTAATGTAATCAGATTTTTCACCATATTTTGCAAATTCAAACAAAACATCGCCAAGAGATTCATTAGTTTTAGTTAACATCTTATAATTTGCTTTTTCTTCTTGAAGTATGTTTTTTAATGGGTTTTCTATAGGAGTCGGTGTGTTTATTAGTTCAGCTAATAATTTAATTGTTTCATCAAATTTATCATCTAAACCTTCTAATTTTATAGTTATGAAGTTCTTATCTGCAACAAAATTTAAATTTGCTCCTAAATTTTGTAGTGAAGCATTAAATTCATGAACACTTTTTTGTTGAGTTCCAATTTTGCCCATATAAGTTGCAGCATAATGATATTTTAAGTTTTTTTCGGTACCAACTTTATACTTTATAATTAATGTAAAGATATCATTATAACTATTTTTTGTTTGATAATATTCAACCCCATCTTTAATTTTATTTATTGAAACATCTTTAGAAAAATCTATAAATTTTGGTTCAATAGATTTGTCAGGAATACTATCAGTTTTTTTTGCGAATATTGACTTTTCTTTTGAATTTAACGAAGGGATAGGCTCCCAATTTGGTTTTTCAATTTTGTCTTTTTTAGGAAATCCCATTTTTGAATTAAACATTAAATAATTTCCATTAAAGTATTTTTTTGCAATTTCTATAATATCATTTTTTGTGATATTGTCAATTTTTTCTGGCATCTTTAAAACATCATCCCAAGTTGAATTAGTGGCAAAACAATTAATAATCAAATCATTTCTATTGTTTTGATTTTCAAAATATTTCTCAAGTTTTATTTTTGTGTCAAGTTTTATTGCGTTTAATCTTTCTTCAGAAAAGTCGCCATTTTTTATTTTTTCTATTTCTTCAAGAACTAAATTTTCGGCTTTTGATAAAGATTGAACTAATATTTTAGGGGCAAACATTATTAAAATACTTCCATAATCATTATAGTTATAGTTAAAAGATTGTGTCATTAAAATTTTGTTTTCTTCAGCTAAAATATCTAATAAACCGGTTTTGCCTTCATTAGATAAAAGCATAGTACAAATATTCAATTTTAATTCATCTTCATGATTATTAGGAACACCTCTAAGTCCCATTATACCTATTGGAATAGGAGTAAATTTAGCGTTAACAACTTCTCTTCCTTTAAATTCTTTTTCTTCGTAAATAGGATATTTAGGTATTTCGCCAGATTTTAGAACCGAAAATTTTTCTTTAATAATAGGAAGAATATCTTCAGATTTAAAATTTCCTGTTAAAATTAGAGCCATATTATTTGCCACATAATAAGTATTATAAAAATCTTTCATTTTTGATAAACGAGGTGTTTTTAAGTGTTCGGTACTTCCAATTGTAGATTGTTGTCCGTAAGGATGATTTCTGTAAAAATTTTTCAAGAAAAATTCGAACATAGACATATAAAAATTATCTGCATACATATTTTTTTCTTCATAAACAACTTCTAATTCCGATTGAAAAAGTCTGAAAACAGGATTTCTAAATCTTTCTGCATAAATATCTAACCATTTTTCGAGTTGATTAATAGGGAAACTATTGTAGAAAACTGTTTGTTCTGGAGCCGTATAAGCATTTAAATCACTACTGCCAATAGATTGTAAAATTTTATCGGTTTCGTTTGGTATGGCAAATTCAGCAGCTTTTATAGACAGTTTATTAATATGTTTCTGAATTAATAATTTTTCCTGTTCATCCTTACACAGATAAAGATTATCGTATAAAAGTGTAATTGAATCAAGGTAAAATTTTTCATTAGGCCAATTAATAGTTCCTATTTTATCTGTGCCTTTAAACATAATATGTTCAAAATAATGAGCCATGCCGGTTGCATCTTTGGGGTCATTTTTTGATCCTGCTTTAACAACAATACTTCCAATAACTTCAGAACTATTATTGTCTTCATTTAAAATAACCGTTAATCCATTATCTAAAACATATTTTTTAACTTTTAAATAATTGTTTTCTTGTGAATAAATGCAAATAAATAAAAAATTCACAATTAAAAATAAGGTTAGTTTTTTCATATAAATATAAATAATAAGTAAACATTCCAAAGATAATGTTTACTTATTAAATTTCAAATAAAAAAAGAGGCCTTTTAAATCTGCTTATTTATTAAGCCAGAAAAATAATTTTATTTTGAATACCCCATCTGTCAAAAAATCATCTTTATCTCCAAGTTTTCGACTCAATTAAGTTCCAATTTTTATCAATTGAAGTAATGATGGCATATTTTTAAATCTTACAAGTAAGTCTATGTCTTTTGTAGATTTTGTTTCGTGTTGAGTAAGTGAACCAAAATTTCAATCATTTCAGTTTTAAATTAAAGCAAATCATTCAATATTATATTTTCAAAGCTTTTTCACTTAAAGTTTTTCCTTGCATAATTCTGTCGGCCATACCAATACCATTACATAAATTACCGCCAATAAACAAACCGTCATTTTCAAGTTCAATTTCATTAATTGTTTCAAATCTAACTCCACTATCTATTCCATATTGAGGTATCGCATAATTATGTCTAACAATTTTAAATAAATCTGGTTTAAATTCAGTTAATTTCAAAAGTTTCTTACTCTCATTCTCAACTATTTTTTCAATTTGTTCATCATCAAATTCAATCAAATCTTGTCGTTTTGTTCCGCCCATAAATATGGTTATTAATGCCCCTTCTTTTTGGCATCTATTTTCAAATAATGACGACATAAATAAAAACCCTAAAATATCTCTTTTTTCAACAGAAGGTATTAAGCCACCAAAACCATCTAACTTTATTCCGTTCCATTTATTAAATCCAAGAGTTACTTCAATGACTTTTGTATATAGTAAATTATTAATTTTTTCAATCTTTTCTTTTTTAATAAAAGGTAATAGTTTATTTAGATTATACGCACCAATTGTAGTTATTACTTTTTTAGTTTTAATAATATTTAAATTATTGTCTTTGTCAATATATTCGACACTATAACCACTATCTGTTTTTTTAATAATAATATTATTTGCAGATAATATGAAATTATTAGAATTGCTTTTTTTATAAAGAGCATTTATCAATGAAGACATTCCACCTTTAAACGAAAACACACTCTTGGTTACTTGTTTTTCTAATCCTGTTTTGGGTTCAAATTTCTTTCTTACCGAACCCCAAATTAAACTGCCATATTTTTGTTCTAGGTTATAAAGCTTTGGCAATGCATATTTAGGAATTAAATAATTAGGGTCTCCGGCATAAACGCCTAAAATAAAAGGATCAATAGCATATTTTAAAAAACTATCTCCCAATCGTCGTTTAACAAAATCAGCTAAATTTTCATGAGGATCACTTCCAGCTTTACGGAAAGGCTCACCTAAAACTTTGATTTTATCTTTAAAAGTAAATAGTGGTGTTTTAATTGCATCTTTAAATCCTAAAGGAAGATGATTCCATTCACTATTTTTTAAAATATATCTTTTTTTAACATTTTCATTTGCTACCTCCAAACAACATTCATCAGATAGTTCATTAAACAGCTCAACAACAGCAGTATTGCCAATAACACCAGTATTAGGACCTTGTTCAAACAAAAAGCCTTGCTCTTTATTTGTTTTAATAACCCCGCCAACTTCGTTAGCATTATCTATTGTAATAAAATCTATATTTTTTTTATTAAGATAATAAGAAACTGTTAGTCCGGTTAATCCAGCACCAATAACAACAACTTCTTTTTCAATTATATTCATAACTTATTTATATGATTACGACTTTGTGTTCGGGCAGGTTATTTAAAACACTTTTCTATTCCAAAGTTGATGTTTCTATTTTATTGAAATAGTTTAATAAGCTTTCTGTTATAAACCCACACATTACGCAAAATCATTGTTCTACACCGGTATTATTTATATTTTTATTCTATTAATAATTTAATCCAAAAGCCCAAAGCGGTATAACATTGAGATAACCAAATTCAATATCGTCTTTTACCACAAATGATTTACTATTTTTCTCAATTTGCTTTTGTTGTTTGTTTTTTCCTCCAACTTCAAATGTATAGTTATCAATAACAAAATCGGATGTTTTTGAAGATATTACTTCATTATTTACTCGCATTTGATTAAAAAAGAAAGTTTCTCTAATATTTCCTACATTTGATTTATCCCCAACTAAATTAAAAGTGATATTTGTATTATCCAAATACACTTTATCAACCTTTCCTAATCCACGGATGCCATTTGTTTCATTGCGTAACTGTCCGATAAGTCCAGCATGCTCCATATATAAAAAATAATCATCTAAAGAATTTCGACTAACGTTAATTATTTCAGCTATTTTTGTGAAATTTGGTTTAAACGGGACACTTTCAGCTATAATGGAAATTAAACGTTTAAGTTTTCTACTTGTTCCAACATTTAAGTTAGCATATTGCGGAATATCTGTTTCTAATGTTTGCACAATTATTTGCCCTAAACGTAAATCCATTTCATTTTCAATTCCGAAAGGATAATATCCACGTTTCAAATAATCTTTAAACAAAGGTATAGGATGTTCTATATTATCAATTTTAACCTCGTTATTAATAATCTGTTGTAACGAATAAACTTCAATATCATAATTATGGAAAAATTTCAAGTATTCACGAAATGAAAGTCCTTGCAATTTATATATTAATGCACGACGACTCAAATCAGCAGAACCCTTAAGAATGTCGAGCACAGAAGAGCCTGTGAATACAACTTTTAAAGAAGGAAACGAATCGTAAATATTTTTCAACTCACGTGACCAATCTTCGTATTTATGAATTTCATCAATAAATAAATATTCTCCAGCATTTTTATAGAATTCATCGGCTAAATCAAAAAGTTTATTTTCACTAAAATACATATCATCTGCCGATACATAAAGTGCATTTTTACTGTTTAAATTTTGCTTTATATATTGTAAAATCAGTGTTGTTTTGCCTACGCCACGAGCACCAATAATACCAATCATACGACTTTCCCACGAAATTTTCCCGTATAAATAACGTTTAAAATCCATTGAGGTATTTTGTAAAAGTGTTTCGAATTTCTGATAAAGTGTTTTCATTGCTTTAATAAACTAGATTTCCACAAAGATACAAATTGCACAACAAAATTAACAATTATTTAAATAAATACATAATTGCAAGTGCGATATTCTAAATTTTTGCTTTTTGCATCTACAAATTCAACTATATATAAATACCTATTTTGAAAAAAATCATAAAAAAAACCTTTGCAAATTTAATCTTCTCTGCAAAGGTTTTTATAAAATAAATTATTTGTTATTTATCTACCTATTTGATAAACTTTAAATCCAATTTCTTTTAAACTTTTATTCTCTAAAACATTTCTGCCATCAAAAACAAAAGCAGGTTTTAACATATTTTGATAGATTTTCGTCCAATCATAATCTTTAAATTCGTCCCATTCGGTTAAAACTGCAATAGCATGAGCGTCTTTACATGCTTCATAGCTGTTATTATAAACCTTTACTCTACTTCTTATTTCTTCTTTAGAAAAATTATGATATTGTAGTTCTGTTAAGTAATCTAAATCTTCATATATCTGTGCTTCAGATACTTTTGGATCATATACATGAAGTTCGGCTCTGTCTTCAATTAAAGTACTAGCTACATACATTGCTGCTGTTTCGCGAGTATCATTAGTGTCTTTTTTAAATGCCCAACCTAAGAAAGCAATTTTTTTACCTGAAACAGTATTATATAATGTGCTAATTATATTTTCAGCAAAACGACGTTTTTGGTAATCGTTCATTATAATAACTTGTTCCCAATAGTCTGCTACTTCTATTAACCCTAAACTTCTACAAATATAAACAAGGTTTAAAATATCTTTTTGGAAGCATGAACCACCAAAACCAACAGATGATTTTAAAAACTTATTACCTATTCTGCTATCAGAACCAATAGCTCTTGCAACTTCTTCTACATCAGCACTTGTTTTTTCGCATAAAGCAGATAATGCATTAATTGAAGAAACTCTTTGTGCTAAAAAAGCATTAGCTGTTAGTTTAGATAATTCAGAAGACCATACATTTGTTTGTAATATTCTTTCTTTAGGTAACCAATGAGCATAAATATCCGAAAGAGCATCAATTGCTTCTTGACCTTCTACTGTATGATGATCACCACCAATTAAAACTCTGTCGGCATAATGTAAATCTTGAATAGCTGTACCTTCAGCTAAAAATTCAGGATTAGATAATATTTGGTATTTTATTCCATTACCAACATTATCTAAAATAGATTTTATAGCTTGAGCCGTTCTAACAGGAAGAGTAGATTTTTCAACAATAATTTTATCTTCAGTAGCTATTTCTGCAATTTTTCTTGCACAAAGCTCTACATATTTTAAATCTGCTGCCATACCTTTACCTTTACCGTAGGTTTTAGTTGGGGTATTAACAGAAATAAAAATTATCTCTGATTCTTTTATTGCTTTATCAACTTCTGTTGTAAAGAAAAGATTTCTTCCTCTAGCTTCAGCTACAACTTCTTTAAGGCCAGGTTCATATATTGGTAAATTATCTAAATTTGAGTCATTCCAATCAGCTATTCTTTTCTCGTTAATGTCAACAACTGTTACTTTAATTTCAGGACATTTTTGAGCTATAACAGCCATTGTAGGGCCGCCAACATAACCTGCTCCAATGCAACAAATGTTCTTAATTTCTTTTTTCATAATTATCTTTTATAATCTACCGTTAATAATATTTCTATTTAATATTCCTTTTACATCATAAATAATAGTACCTTTTTCTTTATAGTTATTTAAATTTAAAGATGTAAATTCCTTATGAGCTACAGCCAATATAACACCTTCATATTCTTTATTTTCAGGAAATTCATTAACTATTTCAATACCATATTCTTCATGTGTTTCTTCTATAGAAGCCCATGGGTCATAAACATCAACTTGAATTCCATAAGATCTTAATTCATGATAAATATCAATTGCTCTTGTATTTCTGATATCAGGACAATTTTCTTTAAAAGTTATACCTAAAATTAAGACTTTTGCTCCTTTTACTGGTTTTCCAGCTTTTAGCATTAATTTAACAACTTCAGTTGCAACATAAGCACCCATTCCATCATTAAGTCTTCTTCCTGCTAAAATTATTTCAGGGTGATAACCAACTTCTTGTGCTTTTTGTGCTAAATAATATGGATCAACGCCAATACAATGACCTCCAACTAATCCTGGTCTGAATGGTAAAAAGTTCCATTTTGTACCTGCTGCCTCTAATACTTCTAAAGTATCAATACCCATTTTATTAAATATTTTACTTAACTCATTAACAAAAGCAATATTAATATCTCTTTGTGAATTTTCAATAATTTTTGATGCTTCAGCTACTTTTATTGATGAAGCTAGATGTGTTCCAGCAGTAATAATTTCTTTATATAAATTATCAACCTCTATTCCTATCTCAGGAGTACTTCCTGATGTTACTTTTTTTATACTTGTAAGAGTGTGAACTTTGTCTCCTGGATTTATTCTTTCTGGAGAATAACCTACATAAAAGTTTTTGTTCATTTTTTTACCTGAAACTCTTTCTAATACAGGAACACAATCTTCTTCGGTTGCACCAGGATGAACTGTACTTTCGTAAATAACAATATCTCCATCTTTTAATACTTTCCCTACAGTTTCAGAAGCTTTAACTAAAGGGGTTAAATCTGGTCTATTATTTTTGTCGGTAGGAGTTGGAACAGCAACAATATAAATTTCACAATCTCTAATTTTTTCAATGTCGTTTGTAACTATTAATCCTATTTCATTACAACATAATTGTGTTTTTAATACTGCTTGCAATTCTTTATCTTCTACTTCAAGTGTTGGATCATGTCCTTCGTTTAATTCTTTTATTCTTTCTGGCTTAATATCAAAACCTACTACTGCTCTTTTTTTAGCAAATTCAACAGCTATCGGTAATCCTACATAGCCAAGACCTATTAATGCTATCTTTTTCATCTTATTTTGTTTTAATTTATTTTTATTATTTGTTAATTGTTTTGTTTTAAATTTTTTAAATACCACTCAACTGTACTTTCTATACCTTCTTCTAATTTATATTTTGGTTCATATTTTAATTTATCTTTTGCCTTTTCAATCGAAGCTTGAGAATGTGGTATATCTCCACTTCTAACTTCGCCATAGATAGGTTGTATTTTTTCAATATTAATATCGTACTTTGATAAGTTTTTATGAATCAATTCATACAACCTATTTATTGTATATCTACCACCTGCTGCAACATTATAAACATTATTTAATGCATCTTTATTTTCTGTTAAAGCAGCTAATTGATTTATCTGCACCACATCTTCAACAAAAGTAAAATCTCTTGAATAACTTCCATCGCCATTAATTATAGGTGATTCATGTTGAATTAATGAACTAATAAATTTAGGTATTACTGCTGCATATACACTAGTTGGATCTTGTTTTTTTCCGTAAACATTAAAATATCTTAATCCAATTATTTCTAACCCATACAAATCAGAAAATACTTTTGCATATAACTCATCTACTCGTTTTGTTATTGCGTAAGGAGATAGAGGTTCTCCTATTATTTCTTCTTGCTTAGGCAATTCTTTTGAAGTACCATATACAGACGAACTTGAAGCATAGACTATTCTCTTTATACCTGCATCTTTTGAAGAAACAAGAATATTTAAAAAGCCATCTACATTTATTGAATTTGTTTTTATCGGATCTTTAATTGAGCGTGGAATTGAACCTAAGGCTGCCTGATGCAGAACTATTTCAACTCCATCCAAAGACTTTTTACAATCTTCAAGATTACATATATCTCCTTCAACTAATTTAAAGTTTGCATTTGACAATAAATGTTGTATATTTTCCCTTTTTCCTGTTATAAAATTATCTAAACATACTACCTTATTTCCTTGATTTATTAATGTATCGCATAGATTTGAACCTATAAATCCCCCGCCACCTGTTACTAATACATTTTTGTTTGTGATAATTCTTTGTTGCATAAAAAAATTTTTACAAAAATATTATATTTTACTTAATAATTCTTTTTTATAATGCTAATTTTTGATTTTTTTATTAAGTTTTTATTCTATGAAAAGCCATTACAAAATATTATTAAAATAACTTTATTACAAAAAATCAATATTGTATCTTTGTAAATTAATTTTACTTATATGGAAGATTTTTCGGAATATCTTGATGAAAACGAATCAAATATTATAAAAAAATATGAGTCATTAGTATTAAACAACAATGACTTCTATATGGATGAAGATGATTATCAAATAGTTATTGACCATTACTTATCTTATCTTGATTTTTCTAAAGCAAATCAGGCTATTTCTATTGCCGAAAGAACCTTCCCTGAATCAATTGAAATTCAATTCAGAAAGGGGAAAAAATTATTTTTCGAAAATTCATATGATAATGCATTAAAAATATTGCGAAAAATAATTGCATTAGACCCTGCTAATACAGAGTTTTTATTTTTTAAAGCTCGCATTTATTCTTCATTAAATAAACATGTAAAAGCTATTGAAACTTATCAGCTTATTTTGTCGATTAATGATGACTTTGAAGAAAATTTTATATATTATCTTATTTCAGAAGAATTTGAAAAATTAAACAAATTTGATTTAGCTTTTGAATATAAAAAGAAAGCGGCATTAGCTAATACCGAAGATTTATTTGTTTTAACCGAATTGTTTGTTGACACCAAAGAAGATAGTAAAAATGAAACTTTAGCTTTTTTAAATAATTTAATTGAAGAAGACCCTTATAACTATAATGTTTGGTTTACTTTAGGTTGTTTTCATACAAAGTTTAATGACACAAATAAAGCTATTGATGCTTATGATTATGTTATTGCTATTAATAAAAAAATGATTTCGGCTTATTATAATAAAGCTAATATTTATTTTAACAAAGGTGATTTTTATGAGGCTATTAAAATTTATGATGAAATACTTGAACATGACGATAATCAAGCTCATGTATTTTATATGATGGCTATTACTTATGATAATCTTTGTGATTTTGCCAATGCGGTTAAATATTATAAAAAAGTTCTTGAAATAGATGAGTTTTATTCAGAAGCTTGGTATAATATAGCTCTTATTTTTTATGAAGAAGAAAAACTTCAAAAAAGCCTTAAATATGTTGATAATGCAATAAACATTGATGATGATGATTTTAGATATTATCATTTAAAAGGTAAAATACTTTTTGAATTAGATAATTATAAAGAAGCAGAAGAAAACTATATTAGATGTATGGTTCCTGAATATGATTCTTCTCAGTTGTTGGTCGATTATGCTGAATTAATTTCATATAGTGAATCTATTGAAAAATCAGTTGAAATATTACGAGATGCAGTAGAAAACAATCCAACCAACAGTCAATTAAATTTATATTTATCGGGATATTTATTTAAACTTGGTAAAAGAAAAGAGGCTAAAACATTTTTTGAAGACAGCGTAATTTGTGATACAGCTTTTTTAGAAGATTTTTTTATAGATTTCCCTGAACTTAAAGAAGATAAAAGTATTGTAAAAATATTAAATAAATACAAAAGCAATGAATTATAATTTACCGTTTATTCCTGAAAGACCATCAAAACCAAGACAAAAAGGTTTAACTATGGTTATGGACAAAGGTCTTAGTATTAATGAAGTTGAAAATCTTATTTCGTCGAGCGGAAGTTTAATTGATTTAGCTAAAATTGGATTTGGTACTTCTTATTTAAATACTAATCTTAAAGAAAAAATTAAATTATATAAACAAAACAATATAATTCCATACTTAGGAGGAACATTGTTCGAAGTTTTTTATGTTCGAGGAATGGTTGATGAATACAAAAAATTAATTGATGAATATAATTTAGATTTAGTAGAAATATCTGATGGATGTATGAATATTCCTCATGAAGAGAAGTTAAAACTTATAAATAATTTTGCTAAAAATAAAATTGTTATTTCTGAAGTTGGGTCAAAAGATTCTGAAGTTATAATTGAAGATGATGAATGGACTAATATGATGCAAAAAGAGCTAAAAGAAGGTTCTTGGAAAGTTATTGCAGAAGCAAGAGAAAGCGGCAATGTTGGCATTTATCAAAACAATGGCAAAGCAAATTGTTCTTTAATAGACAATATAATAACAAAAATTTCTATTGATGATATTATTTGGGAAGCACCTGCAAAGGCTCAACAAACATGGTTTATAAAATATTTAGGAGCTAATGTAAACCTTGGAAATATTTCTTCAAATGAAGTTATTGCTCTTGAAACATTAAGATTAGGATTAAGAGGCGATACATTTTTTGATTTTCTTCCTGAAGAAATAAAAAATAAATATAAATAAAATTTCAAGAAATGAAGTTATACGGATTAATTGGTTATCCATTAAGTCATTCTTTTTCAGGAAAATATTTTGCCGGAAAATTTGAAAAAGAAAAAATTAATGATTCGTCATATAAATTATTTCCGATTGATAGTATCGATAAATTCTTGGACATTATTAAAAATAACCCTGATTTAATTGGGTTAAACGTAACTATTCCTTACAAAGAAAGTGTTATTCCTTTTTTAGATGAAATTGATAGTGATGCTTTATCAATAGGTGCTGTCAATACTATTAAAGTAATTAATATTAACAATAAAAAGATTTTGAAAGGTTTTAATACTGATGTTTATGGTTTTGAAACATCGTTGACTCCTTTATTAAATAATAAACATAAAAAAGCTCTTGTTCTTGGTTGTGGTGGAGCAGCAAAAGCAATTGCTTGGGTATTGAATAAATTAAATATAGATTTTTCTTTTGTTACTTTAGATTCTGAATATTTAAAAGATTCAAAAGCATTTAAAGATTATAATATATATAAGTATTCTGAAATTAATAATAATAAACATTTAATTGCAGATTATAATATAGTAATTAACACAACTCCTCTTGGAACATATCCTAATATTGATACTTGTCCTGAAATTCCTTATGAATTAATAAATTCAGATTATTTATTGTTTGATTTAACCTATAATCCCGAAAAAACCAAGTTTTTACTTTTTGGTGAATCAAAAAACGCTATAATTAAAAACGGATTAGAAATGCTTTATCTGCAGGCAGAAAAAGCTTGGGAAATCTGGCAAAAATAAATATATCGCCTTTACAAAAACTTAATTAAAACTATGGAAAAAATAAACTTAATAACTAGATATATACTAGGGTTTCCTAAAACTATTTATATTAATTTTAGATTGTTAAGTTTTTCGGAAGCGATTAAACTACCTATTGTTGTTTCTCATAAAACTTATATTAAATCTCTTTCAGGGAAAGTAACTATTGATTCGCCTTCTTTTGCCTGTTTAAAAATTGGGTTTGGTTTAACTCCCACAACAGACTTTAAATATAGTAGAACTATTATTAATATTAGAGGTTCTTTGATTGTTCACGGTAAATGCAGATTTGGAGCAGGCTCTAAAATAAACGTGAATGGAAATGGTATATTAGAGATTGGAGATAACTTTAATATGACAGGAGGATCATCTATAATATGTAATAAGAAAATTATATTAGGAACTCATGTTCTTGTGTCATGGAATGTGCTAATAATGGATACCGACCAGCATCACATAATGAATTTAGATAATACAATTATTAATGAGGATAAGGAAATAATTTTAGGCTCTGATATTTGGATTTGTTCAGGAACTACAATCCTTAAAGGAGCTAAAATCGGGAATAATAATGTTGTTGGAGCCAATTCATTAGTAGTTAACGATCAATCTAAATCAAATACTATAATTGCAGGAAATCCTGCAAAAGTTATCAAGGAAAATATAAAATGGAATTAAAATTTATTGCTAAATAAAAAAGCCCCAATCAAATTGGAGCTTTATATTTTATATCTTGTTAAGAAATACTAACGTTCTCTATTTTTTAAATTCATCCATGCTATTATCATAGTTCAAATAATAGTTGCCTTTTTCGAAACTACTAATATCGATATTAGAACCATATCCTTTTTTTACAATTTCACCAAATTTATTGTATACTTCATACATTGTTTCATTGGTAAAATTGATTGTCGATTTACTAATTTTATATTCAATTTTTTGAACTAAAGGAGATCTGTATCTAACAGTTTGGGAATATCTAGCTTCTCTACTAGCATCAACTTGTTTAACTCTAAATTGATTTACCCCAAAATGAGGCATAATTTTAAAGTCATATTTATTTAAACTAATAGAACCATTACCTTCTAATTCGCCTACTTTAACCCATTTGTTCCATCTAAATTGTTCGATAACATAAGGTAATTTACCAATCTCGTTTTTAGTTTCCCACGATAAAGTTCCATTATCGTCAACTTTAATAGCAATTACATCAAAAGTACTTTTAGGTTTAATTGCTTGTGGATTCAATACTTTAGGTTTACAGTCATCTTTGTGCTTAATTTCTACTCTAACTTTATCTCCAAGTTTAATATCAAGACTTTCAAAGTCTATTTCAAATGCACTTGAGTTAATCTCATCTGTGGTTTTTTGTCCATTAACAGTAACTTCGTATGTACAAAAACCAACTCCCGAAGAAGCAAATGGATTTTGAACATATAAGTTTTTACCCTGGTAATTTCCGTCTAAAATTATAGATGACTCTGCTACAGCAGTAAAAGAAAATGCCACTAAAACTAAAAAAATCAACATTATGTCCTTCATAATAAATAATGTTTTATTCTAAAAAATCATTGTAAAAAACAAATTTATAAAATAATACTAATCAAACATTATTAATTTTAATTTTTTTTTCAAAAAAACTTTTATTCTCTGTTTATATCTTAAATAAAAAGAATTAATTCAATTAATGTTTTTGTATCATTTTGCAAATCTATATTATATTATATATAATTACAAAAAAATTAAAAAAATTCTTTTTATTTAATAATCATTTTACTAATTAAAATAATTTGTATTTTTGAAACTTCTATTTTTAAAATTATAAATTAAAAATTGTTTTTTATGAAAAAAGTTATTCCATTTCTATTAATTATTAGTTTCTTCATTATTTCTTGTAGTGATAATAAAAAAGAAAAAAACATTGTAAAAAAAGTCGCTAAAGGTGATTATTGTTATGGCGGAAATTTAAAAGTAAATGAAAATGGTACTTATCATACTCTATATCCTTATAATATAATTGATATAACTTCATTAAGAATAGCAAGTCAAATTTATGAAGGACTTGTTAAATATGATATGAAAGACTTATCAATTATTCCAAGTATTGCTAAATCTTGGACTATTGATTCAACAGGAAAAACATATACATTTATATTAAAGGATAGTGTTAAATTTCATGACGACCCATGTTTTAGTGATAATATTGGAAGACTTGTTACATCAGAAGATGTAGTTTATTCTTTTAAATTATTATGTACCTATTCTAAATCAAATCAATATTTTAAAAACACTTTTAGTGGTAGAGTATTAGGAGCAGATGAATACTACGAAGCTAGTAAAAATGGAGTACCAAACTTTGATATTAAAGGAATAAAAGCTATAGATAGTAAAACGGTTCAAATTACTTTATCGCAACCAAGTTCAACTTTTATATACGCAATGGCACAGCCCGGAACATTTATAGTACCAAAAGAAGGAGTTGAAAAGTATGGAGAAGAATTAAAAATAGGAACAGGCCCTTATAAAATGGCAAACAATCTAAATAAAGACACACTTATATTAACAAAAAATTATAATTATTATGAATTTGATAGTTTAGGAAATCAATTGCCATATATTGATTCTATAACTATTACATTTATTAATTCAAAAGACGAAGAATTCGAATTATTTAAAAAAGAGCAATTAGATATAATTACAAATATTAATTCAGAATCTTTCAATCAAATTATTCAAGAAAACATAGCTGATTTTAATAGTAAAAATCCTAAATACGTATCAGATAGAAAAACAGATATGACAGTATATTATTTATTATTTAATATGCAAAACAAGCTATTACTAAATAAAGATTTAAGATTAGCACTTATTTATGCTATAGATAAGCAAAAAATAATAAAACAAATTTTAAAATCAGAAGATATAGAAGATGTTATATTAGGTATAACTCCAAAAAACACATTCAACAATTATGATTCATTAAAAACTTTAACAGGATTAAACTATGATTTAGTTAAAGCTAGAGAATGTTTGAAAAAAGCTGGTTATTCTGACGTTAACAAATTACCAAAAATTAAATTACTAATAAATAACCGAGAAAATGTTAATACGATAATTGCACAAAGCATTCAAACTCAATTATTAAATAATTTAGGAATTAAAATTGAATATGAAAATATACCTATAAAAGAACAATTACAAAATGCTCAATATGGTAAATTTGATATGCTTTTAACTACATGGACAGCAGATTATCCTAGTCCTGAAAGCTTTTTATGGTTATTTTACGGGAAAAATAATCCAAAATTAGAAAAAGACCCTTCATTCCCTAACTTTGGAAGATATATAAATAATGACTATGATAAATTATATGAAGAAGGTAAAAAATCATTAAAAACTAAAGAAAGTTATTTAAAATTTGCTCAAGCAGAACAAATTTTAATTAACGATGCTCCTTTTTCTGCAATTTGGTATCCAGAAAACAATAGAATATATTATTCAAAAGTAAAAGGATTTTATTTCAATGCATTAAAGTATGTTGATTATTCAAAAGTATACATAAAAAAGTATTTTGAAGAAAAGTCAAATTAATAACCTTTTGAATTTTTAACACGAAATATTTTTTTAGAATAATAATATTTGTTTCTTTTGCTTGATTTTTTAAAATCATTAGTTTAACTTAAATACAATTATATGTCTTTAAAATCAAAAATTTTAGAACTTAGAAAGAAAAAAGAAGAAATTTCTTTAGGTGGAGGAGAAAGTGCAATGAAGAAGCAGGCAGCTATGGGGAAACTTACAGCTCGTGAAAGAATTCTTTATTTACTTGATCCTGACTCTTTTCAAGAATATGATATGTTTGCAGAACACGAAGCTCGTGATTTTGACATGGACAAGAAGATATTACACGGTGATGGTGTAATCATTGGAACAGGAACTATTTATGGAGCAAATGTATGTGTATATGCTCAAGATTTTACAGTAGCAGGTGGTTCTTTAGGATTAATGCATGCAAGGAAAATTACAAAAATAATGGATCATGCGATGAAAATGCAAGTTCCTATTATTGGTATTAATGATTCAGGTGGTGCTAGAATTCAAGAAGGCGTTAACTCATTAGCTGGTTACGGTGAAATATTCTATCGTAATACTATTTCTTCTGGTGTAATTCCTCAAATATCTGTAATATTAGGCCCTTGTGCTGGTGGAGCAGTTTATTCTCCAGCATTAACTGACTTCGTTTTTGTGGTTGAAAACATTTCTAAAATGTTTATTACTGGACCTGAAGTTATAAAAACTGTTTTGGGCGAAGAAATTACAATGGAAGAACTTGGCGGTGCTAGAGTTCATTGTGAAATTTCTGGTAATGCTCATTTCTTTGCAAAAAGCGAACAAGAATGTTTAGATCAAATTAAAGAGCTTATTACTTATATTCCTTGGAATAACACTAAAAAAGCAATGCGTTTTGACCCAAAACCTCCTAAAAAAGAATATAAAATTGAAAGCATAATTCCAAGTGATCCTAAAAAACCTTATGATGTTAAAGATGTTATAAAAGCAATTAGTGATGACTCTGCATTTTTAGAAGTTCAACAACTTTTTGCTGATAATATTGTTATTGGATTTGGTAGAATAAACGGAGATACTGTAGGTTTTGTAGCTAATCAACCATTAGTGCTCGCTGGTGTTTTAGACATAAACTCTTCAGATAAAGCAGCTAGATTTGTTAGATATTGTAATGCTTTTAATATCCCTTTAATTACTTTAGTTGATTTACCTGGTTATTTACCTGGTATTGACCAAGAACACAATGGTGTTATTAGACACGGAGCAAAATTATTATATTCATTTAGCGAAGCATCTGTTCCTAAAATAACTGTTATTTTAAGAAAAGCGTATGGTGGAGGTTATATAGCAATGAACTCTAGTCATTTAAGAGCTGATTTCGTTTTTGCATGGCCAACAGCTGAGATTGCAGTTATGGGACCTGAAGGAGCTGCTAATATTATTTTCAGAAAAGAAATAATGGAAGCTGAAAATCCTGATGAAATGAGAAAACAAAAAGTTGCTGAATACAAGAAGAAATTTGCTAATCCTTACGTTGCAGCGGCTAAAGGTTATATTGATACTGTTTTAGATCCAAGAGAAACCAGAAAAATGCTTATTCATGCATTAGATGTTTCTAAAAACAAAACCGTTCTAAGACCAAATAAAAAACATGGAATACCTCCTTTTTAATCTTATTTTAAATTATTGAAAAATTATGGAAGAAAATAATATAGAAAAACAATACGACACAAAGGAATTTAGGATTTTCGAAGCTAGATATTGGACTAATTTTAATGCTTATTATTTAATGCGTAAGCCTTGGGAAAGACCAAATCCAAATGTTGTTAAGGCCTTAATTCCTGGCTCAATTGTTAAATTAAACTTCAAAGAAGGACAACAAGTAAAAAAAGGACAAAAAGTTCTTATCCTTGAAGCTATGAAAATGCAAAATAACATTGTTTCTCCTGTTTCAGGTACAGTAAAGAAAATTAGTGTTATTGAAACTCAATCTGTAGCTAAAGGAGATATTTTATTTGAAATTGAATAAAAAAACTTTTTTTATAAAAAATATTATTATAAATTTGCACTTTGTTAAAAAAATAAATTAAAAGTTATGGCACACAAGAAAGGAGTTGGTAGCTCGAATAATGGTAGAGAATCAGAAAGCAAGCGATTAGGCGTTAAAATATACGGAGGTCAATATGCTCAAGCAGGAAATATTATTGTAAGACAAAGAGGTACAAAACATTTTCCAGATAAAAATGTTGGAATTGGAAAAGACCATACTTTATTTGCTCTTGAAAATGGTATTGTAATTTTTAAAAAGAAAAAAGATAACAAATCTTTTGTTTCTATTGAACCATTAGTAAACTAAATAATATTAATAATAATATTTTAAAATCACCTGACTTGTATTTTTATAAGTCAGGTTTTTGTATTTTTACATATCTAAAAGATTAAGCTATGTTAAATGTAAGTAGAATTAGAGAAAACAAAGACGAAATAATTCAAAGCCTATCAAAAAAAGGATTTAATAATTCAACCATAATCAATGATATTATTACTGCAGACAATGATCGTAAGTCTATACAAAAACAACTAGACGACATATTATCTGAATCAAATATTATTGCTAAAACAATAGCCGAACTTTATAAAAACAAACAAGTTGAAGAAGCTAATGATTATAAAAATAAATCATTGAAGCTTAAAGATATATCAAAAGAATTAAACGAAAAGCTTAAACAAACCGAAGATAAATTAACCGATTTATTAATTAAAGTTCCAAATGTACCACACAAAGATGTGCCTTCTGGAAAAAGTGCCGAAGATAATGTTATTGTAACTTCTTATGGCGAAATTCCTTCTTTGCAAAATAAAGTTCCTCATTGGGAGCTAACACAAAAATATGATTTAATTAATTTTGAATTAGGAAACAAAATTACAGGTGCAGGTTTTCCTTTATATAAAGACAAAGGAGCTAAACTTCAAAGAGCTTTAATTAATTTTTTCATTGATGAGGCCTCTGAAAACGGTTATACTGAATATTTGCCACCTCTTCTTGTTAATCAAGAATCGGCTTATGCTACCGGACAACTTCCTGATAAAGACGGTCAAATGTACTTTGTTAATGAAGATAATCTTTATTTGATTCCAACAGCTGAAGTACCTATTACTAATATACACCGAGATGTAATTTATCGTAAAGAAGAGTTACCTATTAAAAATGTTGCTTATTCTGCTTGTTTTAGGAGAGAAGCGGGTTCTTATGGTAAAGATGTTAGAGGATTAAACAGATTGCATCAATTTGATAAAGTTGAGATTGTTCAGATTGTTGAACCAGAAAACTCATATAAAGTTTTAGATGAAATGGTTGAATATGTTTCTTCTTTACTTAAAAAATTAAACTTACCTTTTAGAGTTCTTAGATTATGTGGCGGTGATTTAAGTTTTACGTCTGCATTAACTTATGATTTTGAGGTTTATTCTGCTGGACAAGAAAAATGGCTAGAAGTTAGTTCGGTTTCTAATTTTGAAGATTATCAAGCTAATAGATTAAAGCTACGAATGAAAGATGGAAACTCAAAAGCTACTATACTTCATACTCTTAATGGAAGTGCTTTAGCTTTGCCTAGAATAATGGCTTCTATAATCGAAAACAACTATACAAATGATGGTATTAATATACCTGAATGTTTAACTAAATATACTTCATTTAATAAAATAAACTAAAATGAGAACATTAGCCTTTTTCTTAATTCTTTCAACTTTTTTGTTTTCTTGTGCTCCAAATTTTACTGAAGAAAAAAAAGAAGTTGATGATTTTAATAAGATTCTTGACAAATCAGATTCTTTGTTTTTTTCTATTCCTAAAGAAGACGTTTATAATCGGTTAAATATTTATGAATCTAATTTAAATAGAATAAGAGAAAATGCTCCTGATTCAATTGACATGGAAATGAGTGCAATTGTTAATAGATGCAAATTAATAAAAAAACCTTTTAAACACTTTTTAGGTAACTACGAGAAATATCGTAAAGAAGTTGATTTATCTAGAGATCAATTAAACAATTTATATCATGATTTGGAGATAAGAGTTATGAAAAAAGATTCTTTTTATTATTATCTTGAAATGGAAAAAGAATATATAGTTAATTTATCTAATGAGATGGAGTCTAATGCAAAAGATGTTATTAATTTGATTAAGAATTTTGACACTTTAAATCCTTTACTTGAAGTAAAAATTAAAAATATTGAAAACAGCAAGAAAATTGAATAAAAATGAAATTTAAGTGGGGTGTTATATTATTTATTCTGCTTATATTTTTATTAAATCCTACTTTTTCTCAATCATCTAAAACGGTTGAAGAGCAATTAGCTTCTCAATATTTTCAAAATAAAGAATACGATAAAGCCGTAGAAATTTACGATAAATTATTTGACAAAGAACCAACTGTTTATTTTTACAACCAGTATTTATCGTGTTTAATTGAATTAAAAGACTACGAAAAAGCTGAAAAAATTCTAAAAAGTTTAATAAAGAAAAACGAAGATACTCCTGTATATCAAATTGATTTAGGTTACGTATATTCTCTTTCAGGAAAAGAAGACAAATCAAAAAATCAATACGAATATTGTATTAAAAATGTTGATTTATATAATCCAATAATATTATCAGAAGCTTTTATTAAAAGAAAAGAATATAAATATGCTTTAAAGACTTTACTTAAAAGCAGAGAAACCTCGAATAATGGATATTATTTTGAAATAGCTAAATTGTATGGTTTAATTGGCGAAATTTCTTCTGAAATCGAAGAATATGTAAAATCTATTGACGCTGATTATTCAAACATTAACATTGTTAAGCCTATTTTACAAGATAAAATTTTATTAGATGACCCTAATAATGATAAATATAATTATTTAAAAAATTTATTATATAAAAATGCCTTGAAAAATAGTTCGAATCCTGTTTATGAAGAACTTTTAATATGGCTTTATATTCAACATAAAGATTTTGAAAATGCCTTTCTTTTTGCCAAAGCTCTTGATAAAAGGTATAAAGAAGAAGGTGAAAAACTTTATGAATTAGGTAATATTGCTTATGAAAATAAAGATTATAAAATAGCTGAAGAGTCTTACAATTATGTTATTTCTAAAGGTAAAGATTCGTATTTATATGTTGATGCAAAAATTTCTCTTTTAGATATGTTAAAAGAGAAAACTACCTCTAAAGAATTTGATGAAGTTGAGCTTAATAAACTTGAAAAACTGTATTCAAATACTTTGGATGAGTTTGGAATAAATATAAAAACGATTCAATTATGCATAAATTTATCGGACATTAAAGCGTTTTATCTTAATAAAATTGATGAATCTATTAATTTATTAGATAGTGTTATTGCTAATCACAATAATTTTCCTCAAGATTTACTTGCTAATTGCAAAATGGAACTTGCAAGTGTTTATATTTTAAATAATGATATTTGGGATGCAAAACTTTTGTATGGTCAAGTTGAATTAGATTTTAATGATGATGTTTTAGGTCAAGAAGCAAAATATTTAAATGCTAAATTATCTTATTATATTGGTGATTTTAACTGGGCTTTAGCAAAACTAAATGTTTTAAAAGCTTCAACATCTAAACTAATTTCAAATGATGCACTTGAGTTATCTTTGGTTATATCTGATAATATAGCCAACGACACTTCTAATATTAATTCATTAAGAATGTTTGCAAGAGCTGATTTAAAAATATTTCAAAAAAAGTATTCAGAAGCGGTTGTAATTTTAGATTCAATTTCTAATGAAAAGGGATATAACACATTAAATGATGATATAATGTTTAAAAAAGCAAACATTAATGAATTTAATAAAAATTATGAAACAGCTTTACTCTTATATGATTCAATTTATAAAAACTATAAATATGAACTTTTAGCTGATGATGCTTTATTTAAAATGGCAAGTATCTACGAAAACAAAACATTTAACAATGAAAAAGCAACAGAATTATATAAAGAGCTTTTTATGACTTTTCCTGATAGTATTTTATCGAATGAAGCAAAACGAAGATATAGATTATTGACAAAAAATAATATTAATTAATATGTATGTTAACCCAAAAAAAAGGCTAGGACAGCATTTTCTTATTGATGAAGGAATTGCCGAGAAAATTGTAACTAGTCTGTTAAAGCCGAACAATAATCTTATAGAAATTGGACCTGGAACAGGTGTTTTAACAAAATATTTATTTAATGAAAATCGCAATAATTTTTTTATTATTGATATTGACGAAGAGTCTATTGAATTCTTAAAAACTAAGTATAAGGCTTTTGAAAATAATATTATTCAAGGGGATTTTTTACATTATAATATGGAAAAAATATTTCCAGATAACTTTTCTATAATTGGCAATTTCCCTTATAATATTTCAACTCAAATTTTATTTAAAGTTTTTGAAAACAGAAATAAGGTTGATGAACTTGTTGGAATGTTTCAGAAAGAGGTTGCCGAAAGAATTTGTTCAAAACCAAATAGCAGAAAATATGGTATTTTAAGTGTTTTTATCCAAGCTTTTTATACTACCGAATATTTATTTACGGTTAATGAAAATGTTTTTAATCCACCACCAAAAGTTAAGTCGGGAGTTATTAGGTTAACCCGAAACCAGACAAAAGAATTAAATTGTGATGAAAAATTATTTATTGCTGTTGTAAAAACGGCATTTAATCAAAGACGAAAAACAATAAGAAACTCGTTAAAGTCAATGTTAAACAATACTATATCTCCTTTTGACAATAATAGAGCTGAGGATTTATCGGTTAATGACTTTGAGATACTTACAAACTTGATTCAACAATAATTGATGTTTTATGTATATATTATATTGTTTAATTTGTAAATAAAAACACCGTAGGTGTGATATTATGGTAATAAACAAATACTGAAAATATATTAAAGCTCCGTAGGAGCAACACATTATAATGTCGCCACTCTGTGGCTTTATTGGCATAGGATATCCAATTATTACCATAATGTCGTCGCTACGCGACTTGTTATTAGAGGTAATTTTGTCAATAGTTCAGGATTACAAATAAAAAAACAGAGTTAATGATTCGATGTTTAATGGTTTTTTTCTATTGCGTAATCTAGGTTTAATCAATAATTTAAATATTATTTTATCTATTATATCTTAAGGCGTTGGCATAGCTCTTTTTAATTACTAATAAATTTACAACAAAAACTCTTTCACAAATTTTTGTGTTGCTTTTTCAATATTGTTTTCGGTTGACAATTCTTTTATGTATTGTGTTCCTACAATAGCTCCGTTTGCATAATTACAAACTTCATTAAAAGTTTTTTTGTTATTTATTCCAAACCCAACCATTAAAGGCTTTTTTGTTGCTTTTTTAACTCTATTAAAATATTCTTTTTGTTTGTGATTAAATTCTAATTTATTGCCTGTTGTTGTTGAGCTTGAAACCACATAAATAAAACCTTTGCTTTCTTTAACAATTTGTTTTAACCTATATTCATCTGTTTCGGGTGTTACAAGAAAAATAGGATACAATTTTGTTTTACTGAATAATTTTTTATAGTCTTTTTTATATTCAAATAAAGGTAAATCAGGAAGAATTACACCATCTATTCCAACTTTATCACAATGTTCACAAAAGTTTTCTTTTCCAAAATTAATTATTGTATTTAAATACCCCATTAATACAAGAGGAATATTGGTTTGTTTTCTAATTTCTTTTAATTGATTAAACAATTTTTTTAATGACATTCCATTTTCTATGGCAGTATGACTACTTTTTTGAATAACTGGACCATCGGCTAATGGATCAGAATAAGGCATACCAATTTCTATTAAATCTACACCTAATTTTTCGAGTTGTAAAATTATTTTAATTGTATCATCAAGATTAGGGAACCCTGCAGTAAAATATACCGATAATATATTGGTTTGCTTGGTTTTAAATAAAGTATCTATTCTATTCATTTTTGTTTTTTTCTATGTAATTAATAAATGTATCAATATCCTTATCTCCTCTTCCCGAAAGGTTTATAACAACAACATCATCTTTTTTGAGCTTAAGTTTTTCAATAGCAGCAATAGCATGAGAAGATTCGATGGCAGGTATAATTCCTTCTTGTCTAGTAAGCAATACCCCAGCAATCATTGCTTCTTCATCGGTAATACTTATTGTTTTAGCCCTACCTGTTTTTGATAAGTTAGCATGAATTGGACCTATCCCTGGATAATCTAATCCTGCCGAAATAGAATATGGTTCGGTTACTTGGCCATTTTCATCTTGCATAACAATAGTTTTGCTTCCATGCAAAATACCATTACTTCCTAATGCTATTGTTGCTGCCGAATGCCCTGAATTTAAACCTAATCCGGCAGCCTCAACCATAACAAGATTAACTTTTGTATTTTTAATAAAGCTATAAAAAGCACCCGCAGCATTGCTTCCTCCGCCAACACATGCAACAATATAATTAGGGTAATTTTTGCCTGTTTGCTTTTTTAACTGAACCGATATTTCTTTACTTATCACCGACTGAAATCTCGCAACCATATCTGGATATGGATGAGGGCCAACTACAGAACCAATAATATAATGTGTATCATTTGGATTATTAATCCAATCTCTAATTGTTTCATTAACAGCATCTTTTAAAGTCATATTGCCTGATATAACTGGAATCACTTTGGCTCCAAGCATTTCCATTCTTTTTACATTTGGCATCTGCCTTTCAATATCGGTTTTTCCCATATATACAATGCACTCAAGACCCATTAATGCACAAACGGTTGCAGTTGCAACTCCATGTTGACCGGCTCCTGTTTCTGCAATTATTCTTTTTTTACCAAGTCTTTGTGCCAGTAAAATTTGACCAACTGTATTGTTTATTTTATGTGCTCCAGTATGATTTAAATCTTCTCTTTTTAGATAAATTTGGCATTTATATTTATCACTTAAGCTTTTAGATAAATACAAAGGAGTTGGTCTTCCGACATAGTTTTTCAGTAAATAATCAAAGTCTTTTTTAAATGTTTTGTCGTTAATTATTTTTAAATAATTGCTTTTAAGTTCTTCAACATTTTTAAAAAGCATTTCGGGAATAAAAGCTCCTCCGTACTCACCGTAGTAGCCATTTTTAGTTATATTAAAGTTATTTTTCATAATTCATTTATAAATTTATTTATCATATTAATATCTTTATAACCAGGTTTAATTTCAAATTTGCTATTTATATCTATTCCATATAAATTTTCAATTTTCAATTTTTTAATTAAGTCAATATCATTTATTTCTATTCCACCACTTAAAAAAAAAGGTGTTTTAATATCTTTATCATTTAAAATATTCCAATTAAATTTTACACCTGTTCCGCCATAATCGCAACTTTTAGTATCAAATAAAAAATATTTTACATATTCAGAATATTCATTCAAAATATTAAAGTCAAAAGTTTCATCAATGCCAAAAGCCTTTATAATATTAACTCCTATTTTATTTAATTTGCCACAATAACCAGCATCTTCATTTCCGTGTAATTGGACATAATCAAAATTGTTTTTCAAATATATTTCATTAACCACTTCAATTTTTTCATCAACAAAAACAGCTACTTTTTTAATTTTATCATTTACATTTTTCAAACACTCAAAATTGCTTTTAAAATATCTTTTTGAATATGGATAAAAAATAAAACCCATATAATTAATATTTAGTTTACTTACATCTTCAATATTATCAGGATATTTTAATCCACAAACTTTAATTTTCATAAGTATTATGTTTTCGATTAATTTTTACAATAAAGTTTCGATAAAGTTTTTGCAGGCTAATCCAGGATTTTTTTCTTTCATAAAATTTTCACCTATAAGAAATCCATTAAAGCCATATTGTTTTAGTTTAAAAATATTTTTTGCATCAGAAATTCCGCTTTCAGATACTTTCAAAAAGTTATTGCCAATATATTCTGAAAGCATAATCGAATTATTTATATCAACTTTAAAACTATGTAAATCTCTATTGTTAACTCCAACAATATCAATATCATCACATATTTTATCAAATTCATTTTTATTATGAATTTCAAATAACACATCTAATTTTAATGATTTAGCAAGTTTTGTAAATTGCTTAATTTCGTTTTTTGTTAAAATTGCCGAAATAAGTAAAATGGCATCAGCTCCAATCGATTTTGCTTCAATAATTTGAAAAGGGTCAATAATAAAATCTTTTCTAAGTATTGGGCAATTAACTGTTCTAGATGAAATAATATCATTATCGTTTCCTTTAAAAAAATTAGTTTCTGTTAATATTGATATTGCAGCTACTCCGGCATTACAATAATCAGTTGTAACTTCATTTACAAGAGCTTCATTATTTATAATTCCTTTAGATGGCGAATTTCGTTTAAACTCAGCTATTATACCTGTTTTATTATTGGTTAAAGCATCTTTCAACGAATAAGTATTTCTTGAAAACAATATTGTTTTTTCAAGCGATTTAATATCAATAACTTTTTTCTTATTACTAACTTCAATTTTCTTTTCAAAAACTATTTTATCTAAAATTGTTTCCATAATAACTAGTTTAAATTAATTAAAATATCGAATGATTTTTTTGCCTTACCCGACAATAAAGATTCTTTTGCCATTTCGATGCATTCTAAAAACGATTTTTCTTTATAAACACAATTAATTCCTATTGCTGCATTTATAATAACCACGCTGTTTTGTGCTTCTGAACCATTATTATTTAAAATACTAATAAATATATTTGCAGATTCTTTAACAGAATTTCCACCCGAAATTTCATTATGTTTAATAATTTCAAAATTGAAATCATTAGGTGAAACAATTTTTTCGGAATTATTGGTAATTAGTTTAAAATTATTAGTTAAAGAAATTTCATCATATCCGTCTAAAGAATGAACTATTGAATAATTATAATCGGTAGATTGAAATAAATAATTGTATAATCGTGCTATTTCAAGGTTATAAACACCTATAACTTGATTTTTGGGTAAACAAGGATTAACAATTGGTCCAAGAATATTAAAGAAAGTTTTTACTCCAAGCATTTGTCTTATTGGAGCAACTTCTTTCATTGCCGGATGGAATAAAGGAGCATGTAAAAAACAAATATTAGCTTTTTCAAGTTGTTTAGTTAAGACCTCTTTTTTGTTTGTGAATTTATATCCCAAAAAACTTAAAACATCAGAAGAGCCACAAACAGAAGAAACGCTTGTATTACCGTGTTTTGCAACATGAATACCTGCTCCTGCTAAAACAAATGAAGCTAATGTAGAAATATTAAAAGTATCTTTACCGTCGCCACCAGTTCCACACATATCTATTGTATTGTAATCACTAAAATCAAGTTTTAAACATAACTCAAGCAATGCATCACGAAAACCAGATAACTCTTCAACGGTAATGTGACGCATTAAATAAACCGAAATAAATGAAGCAATTTGAGCTTGATTATAATTGCCCTTTCCAATATTTATAAGAATATCTTTCGCTTGATTACGATCTAGCGATTTTTGATTATATAAATAATTTAAAACATCTTTCATTTTCTTATTTATTAAAATTAAATAATTTGCACTTTTTAATGTGTATTAATTATTCATTTATCCAATTATCAATTATTTTTTCGCCATAATCTGTTAAAATTGATTCGGGGTGAAATTGAACTGCTTTAACATCATAAACCTTATGTTTTATCGCCATTATTAAACCTTCTTCATCTTCGGCAGTAATTGACAAGCATTCGGGAAAGTTTTCTCTAGATGCAACCCAACTATGATATCTTCCAGAATTAAAAACAATAGGAATATTTTTAAATAAAGGTTCTGTTGGGTCTTTTATAATAGTTTTTTTAGCAACCCCGTGAAAAACATTATTTAAATTATTAAGTTTTCCTCCAAAAACCTGTGTAATTGCCTGAAGACCTAAACAGATACCAAAGATACTTTTAGTTTTATGATATGTTTTTATTAAATCCATTAAGATACCCGAATCAATTGGCAATCCTGGTCCGGGTGACAATAAAATTTTATCATATTTTTCAATGTCTTTTAATGAAATCTTATCATTTCTAAATACATCAACTTTTTTATCGGTAAATTTCTCGATATAGTGAACAAGATTGTATGTAAACGAATCGTAATTATCAAGAACCAAAATATTTTTCATTTTCATGTTTTTTTAATTAATATTTTCTGCGACTTCAATAGCTTTTCTTAAAGCCCCAAGTTTGTTATTAATTTCTGCAAATTCATTATTTACATCAGATTGTTCAACTATACCAGCACCTGCTCTATAAGTTAATTCATTATCAACACTTAAAAAAGATCTAATCATAATAGCCTGATTTAAATTGCCATTGAAACCAATAAAACCAATACATCCACCATAAAAGCCTCTGCTACTATTTTCAGTTTCTTTAATTATTTCCATTGCCCTATATTTAGGAGCTCCCGACAATGTTCCAGCAGGAAAACTATCGAATAAAACCTTAATAATATTTGTTTTATCTTTTATTTCACCAACAATACTTGAAACCAAGTGTATTACATGTGAATAATAATGTATTTCGGCAAAACTTTTTACTTTTACATTATTGCAATTTTTAGAAAGGTCATTTCTTCCTAAATCAACAAGCATTGTATGTTCGGCTTTTTCTTTAGGGTCATTAATTAATTGTTGAGCACTAATGCTATCTTCTTTCTCTTTACCTGTACGAAGAACCGTTCCGGCTATTGGATTAATATATGCTTTATTATTTTTTATTATAAGTTGTGCTTCGGGAGAAGAGCCAAACAAATGATAATTTCCATAATCAAAATAAAACAAATATGGCGACGGGTTTATTGAACGCAAAGCACGGTAAACATTAAAATCATCACCTTTAAATTTTTGTTTATATTGTCGTGACAATACTACCTGAAAAACTTCACCAAAACTAGAATAGTTTTTACCTTTTCTAACGTAGTTTTTATATTCGTCATCAGAAATTTCTGAAACTTCATTGCCAACAATATCAAACTTAAATTTTGGAGCTACATTTTTGTATATCAAATCAATAATATCATCCATTGTGCTTTTTTCATTATCGAACAAATATTCGTAAATTATTAATTCGTTTTTAAAATGATTGAATGATATAATATATTGATAAAAATTAAGATTAATGTCTGGAATTATTTGACTGTGAGGCAAATCAATATTTTCAAATAAACGTATCGAGTCATAATTAAAATGACCAATTATTCCGCTTAATTCATTCTTGTTTATTGGATTAAAACAATTAATAAAATCTGAGATAATAGTTTGGGCCGAATTATCTTTATCAATGTTTTTAATTACTTCTGAACCATTAGGATAATTTATTTTAAATGATTCTTTTGTGAAAATTAATCCTGCACGAGGCTTAAGACAGATAAAAGAATAACTATTTTCTTGACTGTGATAATCAGCACTTTCAAGCAGAACAGAATTAAAGTATTTATCTCGTGCTTTTAAATAAATATTTATAGGAGTAAAAGTATCTGCAAGTAGTGTTCTTTTGTTTATATTAAAACTATATTTTGAGTTCATTTTTTTAAAATTTAAAATCATAAATAAAAAAAGGCCTGCCGAAAATGGCAGGCCTATATATATTTTACAAAATGGATATGGCTTTTGCTTTTCGACTAATTTAAATCAAAAGAATGCCACCACCAATATTTGTTTATATTTATCATATTATTGTTAATTTGTTATGCAAATATAAAAAATAAATTAAAAAAACAAAAATTTAAATACATTAGTTTAAAATAATTACTTCTTTCATTTTATGTTTTTTTTATGAAATTAAAAAATCGCTCCTAAGAGGCTTTTTTGTCATTTTGAACGAAGTAAAAAGTCTTAAAATATTGAATATTAGGTTCTTCGCTGTCGCTCAGAATGACAAGGCTTCGCTCAGAAAGACAAGGCTACCACCCAGAAGATTAAAGGCTTTTTTTGTCTTGCTGAGGAACGAAGCATCTTTTTTATGAAGATATAAGACCCTTCACTGCCGTTCAGGGAGACAAAAGATTAGCTCAAAATGGTAAAAGGCTTTGTTTTTGTCATTTTGAACGAATTAAAAAATCTAAACGCGTTGATTGTTAGATTCTTCGATTCGCTCAGAAGTACAAGGCTACCGCTCAGAAGGACAAAAAAAACGAAGGCCCTTGCTATTTATATTGAAATGATTCATTTATTTTCAATATGAATATTGTCCATTAGTAATATCAAATACTTTTACTTTATATTTATTCCACATTGTTGTATTTTGATTTATATTTGCATAATATATCGTATTATATTAATGCAAAAAATATGAAAAACGAAATAATAATATATCAACCAGATATACAATCAACAAAAATTGAAGTAAAAGTAGAAGATGAAAGTGTGTGGTTAACACAAACTCAAATGGTGGAGCTTTTTAATTCAACTAAACAAAATATAAGTTTACACATTAATAATATTTTTAAGGAAGGTGAACTTATGTAAGATTCAGTAGTCAAGTATTCCTTGACTACTGGGTCTGATGGTAAAAATTATAATAAAAAATATTATAATTTAGATATAATTATATCGGTTGGTTATCGTGTAAAATCTAAGCGAGGTACTCAATTTCGTATATGGGCAAATAGAATTTTGAAAGATTATTTATTAAAAGGATATGCTGTTAATAGTCGTATTGATAAGTTAGAATCTGATGTATATTCAATTAAAAAAGAAGTTGGAGAAATGAAACTACAAATTAATACTTCTTTAACTCCTAGTTATGGTATTTTTTATGATGGAGAAATATTTGATGCATATATTTTTATTGTTAAATTAATTAAATCAGCCACAAAGTCAATTATTCTTATAGATAATTATGTAGATGAAAGCACTTTGGTCTTATTATCAAAAAGAGAAAAAGATGTTAAAGCAACAATATTCACAAAACCTCTTTCTGAACAGTTTAAACTCGATTTACAAAAACATAATCATCAATATTCATTAATAGAAATAATAACTTTTACAAAATCTCATGATAGGTTTATGATAATAGATGATATTATAACTTATCATATAGGGGCATCTTTAAAAGATATTGGTAAAAAATGGTTTGCTTTTTCCAAAATGAAATTAAATGCAGAAGAAATCCTAAAACGTTTAAAACCATAATTATAAAACACATCCTATCCCGAGATTTTTGTCATTTTTAACGAAGTTAAAAATCTAAAAATGTTGAATATTAGACTCTTCTATTAACACCTTTAGTTAAATAAAAAAATTATTCACTACTTAACAACCAGTCAACAATATTTTTATGCACAATTCCATCTATATCTGGTGTTATTAAGTCAGTTGAAATAATATATTTTGGATAATTGTCGTTAATTAGTTTCAATGGTCTAATTTCTCTATCGGCTGTCTTTTTGTCTGACATAGACCATGTTACTTGATAATACTCAAACTTATTTAAAGAATCTTTAACAATAAAATCAACTTCATATTCTCCAATCTTACCTATCCATATTTGATAACCTCGTCTGTTTAATTCTAAATAGACAATGTTTTCTAAAATATTTCCAACATCTTGATATTGAAATTTCCCAAGTTTTAAGTTTCTGAAACCTATATCTACTAAATAATATTTTTCTTGTGTTGCTAATTGCTGTTTACCTTTAATGTCGAAGCGATTTACCTGATAAAAAACATAAGAATCTACTAGGTATTTTATGTATTTTTCAACTGTGTTGTGGTGAATATCTTGTTTGTCTTTCTTCATAGCTTTTGAGATACTACTTGGAGAGATAATATTTCCGATTGTAGCCATAAGAAATTTTGAAAGATTATCGAAACTTCTAGTATTTTGTATATTATATCTTTGCTTAATATCCTTTTCTACAATAGTATTATAGACATCTTGAATATACATATTTTGAATATCTGCACCTTTTTTTCGTAGCATAACTCCCTGCGGTAAAGATGTTTCATAAAGATAGTTATTAAACAACTCGTATTTATTGTTATTTGTTTCGTTTTCACTTTCAAAAAACTCAGAGAAAGAAAAAGGCAAAATATGAATTGTTATAAAGCGACCCGAGAGCAAAGTTGCAATATCACCAGATAAAAAATATGCATTTGAGCCAGTTACATACAAATCTATATGCTTTTCGACATAAAGTGCATCTATAAGTCGTTCGAATTCATTAATTTGTTGTGGTTCATCAAGAAAAATATAGTTAATATTTTTCTTATCTGTTTTTTCTATAATTGTTTTATAAATATCAAGCCAGGTGAATTCTTTAGGGAAAATAGGCTTTTCAAAATTATACTGCTGAACTCTATTAGAATTTACACCAGAATCAATAATTTTTTTAGAAAAAATTTCAAACAATGTAGATTTTCCCGAACGCCTTATACCTGAAATAACTTTAATAATATGCGTGTCTTTTAACTTTTCTAATTGTTTAATATAATTATTTCTATATATCAAATCATGCATAATTGTCGGAATTTCAGTTGTTTATTTTATACTTTATCAAAATTTCTATATTTTTAAAGTTTTGACAAAGATATTGTTTTGGGTTATATAACCCAAAACAATACATATATTTATTTTTTAAATTGAATATATAATACCAAAGTGAATTATATACTTGTCCAAAAGTTATCTAAAAAAATATAA
>CAZJKL010000008.1:0-15516 GCA_964546655.1 uncultured Bacteroidales bacterium
ACCTCAACCTCAACCTCAACCTCAATCTCAATCTCAATCTCAACCTCAATCTCAACCTCAATCTCAACCTCAACCTCAATCTCAATCTCAATCTCAATCTCAATCTCAACCTCAATCTCAACCTCAATCTCAACCTGAACCTCAATCTCAACCTCAACCTCAAACTCAATCTCAACCATTTAACTATGCCGTAGTTTACGTACAAGGTGGCACCTTCGAAATGGGTAGCAACGATGGCGAAACTAATGAAAAACCAGCACATAGCGTAAGTGTAGGTAGTTATTATATAGGTAAGTACGAAGTAACATTTGAGCAATATGATATTTATTGTGAAGAAACTGGTAAACAAAAACCAAGCGACCAAGGCTGGGGTCGAGGCAACCGCCCAGTAATAAATGTAAGTTGGAACGATGCCGTTGCGTTTGCTAAATGGTTAAGTAACGAAACTGGCAAAACCTATCGTTTGCCAAGCGAAGTAGAGTGGGAATATGCCGCACGTGGAGGTACAACAACACCATTTAGCACAGGCAATAATATAACAACTTCGCAAGCAAATTACGACGGCAATTATCCATATAAAAACAATGCAAAAGGCGAATACAGACAAAAAACTTTGCCGGTAGGCAGTTTTGCAGCCAATGCTTATGGATTGTTTGATATGCACGGTAATGTGTGGGAATGGTGTAGCGATTGGTATAAAGGCTATCCTGGTAGTAGTGGAGTAAGTGATTATACAGGGTCGTACCGCGTGCGTCGTGGCGGTAGCTGGAGCGACTATGCGTACGATTGCCGGTCGGCGTACCGCGACCTCAGCACTCCAGGCCTCCGCGACTCCGATTTAGGCTTCCGCCTGGTTTCTCCCAAGTAAACCCTGTTAAATTGTTTTAAATTTTGAGTTATGGAAGGTTTTTATTATGTTTATGTGCTTTTAAGCGAAAAAGATGGAAAGAAGTATGTTGGTTTTACTCAAAATTTAGAACAAAGATTTGAGTAACATAACAAGGGTTTAGTTTTTTCAACTAAAAATAGAAGACCATTAAAAATAATATATTTTGAAGGATGTTTATGTATAGATGATGCAACACATAGAGAAAAGTATTTAAAAACACATTTTGGGAAAATGTTTATTAAAAACAGGCTCAAATCTTATTTAACAGGGTAAACAGTGGTTAATCCTATCCTTCCTTTTAAGTTTACCCTGTGAAAAACGGAGTAAATTTCACGGGGCGAAAAAGAGGTTTGCCAAAAGGGAGTGAGGCGGTTCTCGAGCGGAGCCGAGAGAGACGAACGAGCAAAAGGCAACGAATTAAAATAATAAACTTGCGCGAAGCGCCAAAATTTATTTTTTATGCAAGTACGTCTTTTTACCATTCCAATAAGCGATAGCGGAAATGCTTTTTTTAACACAATCAAATTTGTTTTTTTTACGGCAATTAATTATATTTGCCGTATATTTATGCAAAAAAAATGAAGGAAAAAATATTAAACCTATTGGAAGCAAACAATGGTTATTTGCAAAGTAAGCAGCTTGACTCTCGTTCATTGCATTATCAGTTAAAAAAAATGCTAAATAGTGGCGAACTTGTACAGCTTAAACGTGGGCTGTATCGCAATGCTAAAATTTCGGATGCCGATAATTTGGGCGAGGTGTGCCGCATAATTCCATCGGGAGTGCTTTGTATGTTTTCGGCATGGCAGTATTATAAACTTTCTACGCATATTCCATCTATGGTGCATATTGCAGTACCTCGCAAACAAAAAATGGTGCTGCCTCCTTATCCTCCTGTAAAATTATATTACTGGAGCGAGCAATATCAAAGCATGGCAAAAGTTAAAATATTAAATAAAAACGAAAATATAATTATTTACGACCTCGAAAAATCGGTATGCGATGCAGTAAAATTTCGCAATAAGGTTGGTGTTGATATAACCTCCGAAGTGCTCAATAATTATATTAAACGCAAAGACCGTAATCTTGATGTGTTAATGAAATATGCCAAAGCACTTCGTATATCGGATATTATTACTCAATACTTAAATGTGATGCTATGAAAAACTCGGCAGCATCAATACGTATAAGGCTTAATAACCTGGCGAAGAAAGAAAATATTGATTTTCAAATAATCCTTATTCGTTATTTGCATGAACGATTTTTGTATCGTCTTTCAAATTCAAGTAGTAGCCATAACTTTTTTTTAAAAGGAGGAACGCTTCTATATGCAATAGAAGGAATAAAAACACGCCCTACTATAGATATTGATTTTTTGGCTGTGCAAATACCAAATGAAATAGATGTAATTAAAAACACTTTTGTTGAAATTTGCAAAATTCAATTTACAGATGATGGTGTTTGGTTTGAGTCCAATTCCATAAGTGCCGAAATAATTACTGAAAACAATAAATATAATGGAGTGCGAATATATATACAGTCGGGTTTTGATACCATACGCCAACGGCTACAAATTGATATTGGTTTTGGCGATGTGTTTATTACCAAGCCACAACAACTACATTTTCCGGTATTGTTAAACGAAATGCAAGTTCCTGTAATTAATGCATATTCATTAGAAACCGTTATTGCCGAAAAGTTTCATGCAATGATAGAATTATCAACTATAAACAGCCGTATGAAAGATTTTTATGATGTCTATAAGTTGATATTACAAGGCGATTTTGATAATGATATTTTGCAAAAATCAATTATCGCAACATTCAAAAATAGGAATACAAATTATATAAAAGACCATGCCTTATTTACGGATGAATTTTCAAATAGCCCAAATCGCCAGAAAGCATGGAATAGTTTTTTGAATAAAATTAATATACAACAAAAAATACCTTTTCATGAAATTATGATTACACTCAAAGAAATATTATATCCAATATGGGTTAAGATAGAATATGTATTAGTCCCTTAGTTCAATGGTAGTTATTTGTGTCATACCCTTTGAGCTAAAAAAAAGAGGTTTACCAAAAGGCAACGAGTAACCTTGTCACCCTAAGACATCACAAAAGCCACAACACAAAATTAAGAATGGTGGTTAAATAACTTAGTTCATATAAAAACAAGGCACGGAAAACATTTCCGCGCCAGCCTGAGCAAAGCTTTAGAGTTACTATATTTGTTGTACAAAAAATATTATAAATCATTTTTTTTAATAAATTTGAAATATAATTAAATAGAAACATACTTAAATATTTAAAAATGAGTATAGCTAAAATTACCTTTTTAACACCAAGCGGAAAAATCAAAGAAATTAATATTGACAATGGAAGTACACTAAAAATTGGTCGAAGTTCTGCTACCGAGCCTATTGATATTGTTTTAGATAATCCGCAAATTAGCCGAAAGCATGCTTTTATTGAGGCTAAGCAAGGTTTGTTGTATATTGCCGATTTAAATAGCACAAATGGTACATACATAAATGGGTCGGCTAATAAATTAATTCCCGAAAAACAATATGTTTTATCTATTGGAGATGTAGTAACATTTGCAAAATTACCAGATATACAAATGATTGTAGAAAAATCAATTGCAGTAGAAGCTGAAATATCTGGAAAAACAGAGATGCCTAAAATTAGTGGCAATATCAATGCTATACTTGAAAAAAAAGGAATTGTATCTTTTGGTCGCGACAATACCAATGATATTGTCTTTAATGAATCGTACATCTCTAGAATACATGCAACTATTGAGAAAACTGCATCAGGAAAATACCTAATTAAAGATACTTCAACCAATGGTACTTATGTAAATGAACGTCTGGTTAATGGTCCTGTTTTTATTTCCGAAAACGATAAAATTTCTATAGGTAAGCATATATTTTCTATTAAAACTTCTCAATCGGTTCCAATTCCCGAAATTTCGCTTCGTGAAAAATTACAGAAAAAAAACATACTGATTATAGGTCGTGTCGATGCCGATATTATTATAAAAGATATTCTTGTCTCTCGAAAACACGCCGAAATTTCTTTCGATGGTCAATCTTATTGGGTAAAAGATTTAAATTCTACTAATGGCACTTTTCTTAATGGTGAAAATATAAAAGGTAAAGATAAAATTAAATTTACCGAAAAAGATGTTATTGTTATAAGCATGACTTCGTTCAAATTAAATGAAGATGCTACGGCACTTAGTTTACAGGAAGCAGTTAGTACTATAGGTCTCGAAAAAATATACCCAAACGGAAATATTGGTTTACAAAACACTTCAATATCCATTCCTCATAAATCTTTTGTTGCCTTAATGGGACCTTCTGGTTGCGGAAAATCAACACTTATTAATGCTATTAATGGTGCAAACCCAGGAAACAGAGGAAAAGTAAGTCTGTATGGACTTGATTTGATAAGAGATTATCAAATGCTAAAGCGTAAAATAGGATATGTACCTCAACAAGATATTGTTCACGGAGAACTTACAGTTTATGAGTCATTGTATTATGCTGCTAGGCTTAGAATGCCCGACGACACAACCGATAACGAAATAAACCGCCGTATCGTAGAAGTGCTTAATATTCTTAAACTAAACCACGAAAAAATAAGAAGAAACAAAGTAAAAGATTTATCGGGCGGACAGCGTAAAAGAGTTTCAATTGCCGTTGAATTATTAAATAGCCCAATTTTGCTGTTTTTAGATGAACCTACTTCTCCTCTTGACCCCGAAACAATACATGAATTTCTTTCTTGTATGAGAGAATTATGTAATCAGGGAACTACCGTAATTATGGTTACACATAAGCCCGAAGATTTAGAATATGTTGATAAGGTAGTGTTTATGGCCGAACGCGGATACCCGGTTTACTATGACGACCGTAAAAATCTTCTCTCTTATTTTAAACAAGATTCAATATTAAAAGTATATTCACTCCTTTCTTTTGATAAATCAAAGGATGAAAAAGAAGAAGAAAATCGTATCCGTAGTTTTTATGAAAAGTGGGGCAAACAAAAAAAAGAACAGTGTTCCGAAAATTCAGAGATAATTAAAAAAGATAAAAAAACATCTCTGTTTCGTCAGTTTTTCTGGATTACTCGAAGGTATATAGATATTAAAATTGGCGATAAAATGAATTTGGGTTTGTTAATAGCACAGCCAATTATTATTGCCTTATTGTTGGTTATTATTTTTCAAACATTACAGCTTGGGGTATTGTTTTTAATGGCAGTAGCAGCTATATGGTTTGGCGTTAGTAATGCCGCTAAAGAAATTGTTGGCGAACTTTCTGTTTATAAACGAGAACGAATGTATAACCTCAATATTTTTACCTATCTGTTCTCGAAGCTAACGGTGCTTTCTGTAATTGCTTTGTTGCAGGTGGTTGTGTTTGTTGTTATTGTTTATGTTGTTTATATGAACGATCCAGATGGAATTGCTATTATTAAACCTTGGAGTTTTATTGCCTATATGTTTTATATTTCGTTTTCTGCTACACTCTTGGGTTTGTTGCTTTCTACTCTATTCGAAAATACAGAGCAGGTAATGTCTATTGTTCCAATTGCTCTAATGCCACAAATTATGCTTGCCGGAGTGGTTACACGTATGGACAATGTTTATAAAGAAATATTAAGCTATTGTACTTTAGGCAGATGGGGTACCGAAGGCTTAGCCAGAATACAAGACAGCAATCCAGATTATTCTTATCCCGAAAAACTTTATATAAATCCGGTTAAAGATACTGTTTTTACAAATGTTCAAATTCCCTGCGAATATGCTCCTGGTCAGGTTCACAACAATATAAAAATGATTTCGGATATAAAAATAAATTATACCGAAATACCTGAGCAAAGCATAAAAAGCCTTTATTCTTCATCTCCTGTTATTTCAGAAGACACCCTCATGTTGCAAAACAATGATACTGTACCCTATATTACCGATAACTTAAAGCTAACTAAAACAGGGGCTTTAGATCAACTTGGTTTTTATAATAGCGGTGGCAAACTAATAGAACTTTGCCACAATATAAACCACAATATGCTTATGATAACAATACTTAATTTGCTTGTGTTTTTAGGAATTTTTATAGCATTAAAAAAGAAAGACACTATATAATATGGAAAATATATCACATTTACAATCAGGAAAAATCCTGCAAAACGGAAAATATAGGATAGAAAAAAAGCTAAGTCAGGGCGGGTTCGGAATAACTTACTTGGCTTATTATAATGATATGCAAACACAGGTAGCCATAAAAGAATGTTTTTTAAGTGGTTGCTGTGTTAGGCAAACCGATAATAATTCAATAACATTGCAATCGTTAACATTTCAGGATTACAGAGATTTTATAACAAAATTTAAGCAAGAAGCTCAAACATTATTTCAGTTTCGTACACATCACAATATTGTTCATGTAATAGATGTATTTGAAGAGAACAATACCGCCTATTACGTAATGGATTATTTAGAAGGAGAAACTCTTGCACAGCTAATAAAACGCAAAGGGAAACTAAGCTACGAAGAGGCGATGAATTTTATAGGTCAGTTATGTGATGCCACCGAAGGTGCACATTCAAAGGGCATAATACATCGCGACATAAAGCCCGATAACATAATGATAACTACCGACAACAAGGCGGTACTAATAGATTTTGGCACAGCAAAAGAATTAATACAATGCAAAACCCGTTCAACTCAAGCGATACTAACTCCGGGTTATGCACCCGAAGAGCAATATAGCACAAAGCGAGAAAAAGGTAAATATACCGACATATATGCCATAGGAGCAACATTGTATTATTGCTTAACGGGCGAAGTTCCAACCGAAAGCATAGATAGGCGAAGCATAATAATGCCCGAGCCTAAAATGCTAAATACAGCCATACCAAATAATGTAAATAGGGCAATATTAAAGGCTATGGAATTAAATCATACCGATCGTTACCAAACGGTAGATGCCTTTTTAAGTGATATGTTAAAAACGGATGATTCACCTACACCACAACCAACCGAAGATATTAGCCAAAACACAAACAAAGCTATTAATAGCAGACAGATAGAAATATTTGTAAAAGAAAAACAAGGGATTTGGAAAAGTTCAGAATGGTATTCGTTTATAGTATCTCTCGAAAAACAATTTGGAAAAATAGATGAGGATAAAATAAAAAAGATTGCTTTTGACGAAAAAGCAAAAATAAAAACACCCGAGCCCATTAAGGAACCCAATAATAATTTACGTAAAACACTACTGTGGATATTGGCCGTATTTGTAGCGGTAGTATTGTTGTTTGTAATTTTCAATAACAATGCAGGAAAAAAACAAGTAGATATACCTGTTTCAACAGCGATAGTCGATTCATTAAAAGCAGACTCACTAAAAAAAGATAGTGCGGCTAAGGTATTGGTTGTTGACAGTGCGGCTAAGGTAGCTCAAAGTGAGCCTGCTTCAACCACCGTAACAGATATCGATGGCAATGTATATAAAACAATAAAAATAGGCAATCAAGTATGGATGGCAGAAAATCTAAAAACTACCCATTACCGAGATGGAAGCGATATCCCTAATGTAACAGACAATAATGAATGGTCAAAATTAACCACTGCTGCCTATTGTAACTACGATAATAGTACAAGCAAAGGCAATACTTATGGCTGTTTATATAATTGGTATGCAGTAAATGATTATCGCGGATTAGCACCAGATGGTTGGCATATACCAAGTGATGCTGAATGGACAACCCTATCTAATTTTTTAGGAGGTAGTGAAATTGCAGGAGGCAAATTAAAATCTACAAAAAGTTGGGACAGCCCCAATACTGGTGCAAGCAATAGTAGTGGTTTTACGGCCCTTCCGGGGGGGTTCCGCGACTACGATGGGGCGTTCGGCAATATTGGTCTCGGCGGTTACTGGTGGAGTTCTACCGAGTACGGTACAAGCAGCGCTTGGGGTCGGAGCCTGGTCTGCAATAACAGCGGCGAGGGCAGGGGCGGCAACAGCAAGAACAATGGCTTTTCTGTGCGCTGCCTGAGGGATTTTTGATTTATTTGACCCTTTGATTATTTGAATATTACCGCGCAGCGGTCGTTTTTTTGAAATATTAGAAGCCTTGCTTTTTTTTAAAGCAAGGCTTCTTTGGTGGCCAGCTGGCGAAGGCAATGGACTGCTTAACATCAAATGTCGCTAAATGGAAAACGTTCCAATTTTTTTTTCTTTATAAAAAATATCCTATATTTGCAATTCGCGAATCGCAAATTATTAAAATAATATGAGTAAAATTAATGGAATGCGTCCTCAGGATATTGTTGTTTTGCTGCAATTAAATTGTATGCAAAAAGAAAACATTATATTTGCAGACATTGCCGTGGCTTTAAAAATAAGTCCGTCGGAGGTATCTGAAAGTATAGAGCGTAGCAGGCGGGCAGGCTTGGTAGATAGCAGCAAGCGTAAAATTATGCCACAAGCATTATACGAATTTTTAATTTATGGATTAAAGTATGTATGGCCCGCAATACCTGGTAAAAAAACAAGGGGGGTGCCAACAGCACATTCGGCAAAGCCATTATCTAGTTGCATTGTTTCTTCGGAAGATGTTTATGTATGGCCTTATGCTAAAGGAACACTAAGGGGCGAAGGCATACAGCCTTTGTATCATACAGTTCCACAAATAGCAGAATCAAATCCTTTATTATACCAAATGCTGGCATTGATTGATGCCATTAGAATTGGCAAGGCCCGAGAAGTTAAAATAGCCCGAGAAGAATTGCAAAAAAGACTTAACGTAAAATAAATAATGGAGACATCGGTACAAATAATTGAAATGGTTGCTCTTGGGTTCGAAGAACTTCTTGAAAAAGTTGTTTTTGTAGGTGGTTCGGTTACGGGAATATATGCAACCGATAAGGCTGCCGCAGAAGCAAGGCCTACCGATGATGTAGATTGCGTAGTAGAAGTTGCAAAACTAAGCGAGTTTTATAATTTCGAAAACCAATTACGAAGCAAAGGTTTTACTAACGATACTGAAAGTAAAATAATTTGCCGTTGGAAGTATCATGGAATATCGGTAGATATTATGCCAACGAATGAAAAAATTCTTGGCTTCTCGAATCGTTGGTACAGCTGGGGCGTAGCCAATGCAAAATTATTTAAGTTACCTAATGGAAAGAGTATAAAAATTTTATCGGCTCCTTGTTTTATTGCTACAAAAATAGAAGCCTTTAAAAGCAGGGGCGAAGATATGCGTTACGATAGCGATTTTGAAGATATAATATACATTTTAAACAATCGTAGTGAAATTGAAAATGAAATTGCGGCATCACCAACCGAATTACGCTTGTACCTTAAAAATGAATTTAATATATTTTTATCAAAACAAATTATTAATGAAGCTGTCTCAACTTCATTAATGCCCGAAGAAGACAGGGTGACTTATGTAATAGAAATAATGAAAACAATTGTTAAAAGCGAATAGCAATAAACTTCTAAGCATGGAACTAAAACAAGAACTACAATCAGGCACAACTCTACAAAATGGCAAATACCTTATCGAAAAGGTATTGGGTCAGGGTGGCTTTGGGATAACCTATTTGGCTAATTTTAAGGGTTTAAAAAAGAAAGTAGCCATAAAAGAGTTTTTTATTTCTGGTTCATGTGTGCGAAATCCCAGCGAAGTTTCAATTCATTTACAATCAATAATCCCCAACGACTTTATTTTATTAAAGGAACGTTTTATAAATGAGGCCCAAACGTTGGCACAATTTAACCGAAATCCAAGCATAGTTCATGTTTTCGATATTTTCGAAGAAAACAATACTGCCTATTATGTAATGGATTTTATAGAAGGCGAAACATTACAAGAAAAAGTAAAAGAAAAAGGATGTTTGGGATATGAAGAAACCATAAACTATATAGCACAGGTAGCAGAGGCTTTAGACGATGTGCATAAAATAAATATACTTCACCGAGATATAGCTCCCGATAATATTATTGTTAGTATAAATAAATTAGCAATATTAATTGACTTTGGTAGTGCAAAAGATTTTGCCCGAAAAAAATCCATGTCAACACATAGCATAATTAAAGCTGGGTATTCGCCCATAGAATTATATTCAACCGAAAAAGAAAAAGGAAACTACACCGATATTTATGCCCTTGCCGCAACTGCCTTTTATTGTTTAACAGGCGAACGACCAAAAGAAAGTTTAGATTTAATGGATTGGGATTACAATAAAACTGACCCCTTCGATGTATTACAAAAACAACAAATACCCACAAACGTAATACAAGCAATACGCAAGGCTATGGAGCCCAAATCTGTAAATCGTTACCAAAATGTGCAATCTTTTTTAAAAGATTTAATGAGTATTGTTAAAGAGTCAACTATAATAGAAAATAAAGAACAAACCGAAACAACTCCGAAAAAAGATATAGAGGAACAAAGTTTATCAGAAGAAAAAGTATTTCCAAACTATAATTTACGTAAAACACTAGAATGGATATTAGTAATATTCGTATTAGCAGTAATAATATTAATATCCAATTCAATTCCAGAATTAAATCACAATAATCCATCAGAGCCAGACCATTCATCAATAGCAATAGCCGATTCAACCTCGCCCTCAACCAAACCTCAACCTCAATCTCAACCTGAACCTCAACCTGAACCTCAACCTGAACCTCAATCTCAGCCTCAAAGCAAACCAAATTCAAATTTACCCTTAAACTATGTAGTTTACGTACAAGGCGGTACATTTGTAATGGGTAGTAATGATGGTGAGTTTGATGAAAAACCAGCACATAGTGTAAGTGTAGGTAGTTATTATATAGGTAAGTACGAAGTAACATTTGAGCAATATGATATTTATTGTGAAGAAACTGGTAAACAAAAACCAAGCGACCAAGGCTGGGGTCGAGGCAACCGCCCAGTAATAAATGTAAGTTGGAATGATGCTATTGCATATTGCAAATGGCTTAGTGAAAAAAAAGGAAAGTTATATCGTTTGCCAACCGAGGCAGAGTGGGAATATGCTGCAAAGGGAGGTCAAAAGAGTAATGGTTATATTTATTCTGGTAGCAATAATTCTAGTAATGTAGCTTGGTATGATGGTGGTAATAGCAGTAATACAACACAAGAAGTAGGTCAGTTATCATCTAATGAACTTGGCATATACGATATGAGTGGCAATGTTTGGGAATGGTGTAGTGATTTGCATAAGGATTATTCTGGCAGTAGTGGAGTAGGCTTTTATCGTGTGCTTCGTGGTGGTAGTTGGTACGATTATGTATCCGACATCCGAATAATAAACCGTAATTATGCCGACCCAAGCCATCGTGGTAACAGTATAGGCTTCCGTATAGTGTTAGTCCCTTAATTTAAATAAAAAACACCAAAAAAAAATCACAAAAAAAACAAAAATAAAATTGTAATAAGCAGCAAAATAACGAGAAGGTAATTATATAATAAAAATAAAATAAATGGAGCTAAAACAAGAATTACAATCAGGCACAACCTTACAAAACGGAGAGTACACTATAGAGAAAAAACTCGGGCAAGGTGGTTTTGGCATTACATATTTGGCATTTAGTAAAGGGTTACAATGCAAGTTGGCTATAAAAGAATTTTTTTTATCTTCAAATTGTATGCGTCAAACAGGCGATGTAAGTGTACATATTCATTCACTTTCATTAGATGATTTTGCTGGATTTAAAAATCGTTTTTTATCCGAAGCACAAACTCTTGCACAGTTCGATAGGATTCCTAATATTGTACACGTTAAAAGTGTATTTGAAGAAAACAATACAGCTTATTATGTTATGGATTACCTGCAAGGAGAAACCCTTGCACAGCTTGTAAAACGCAAAGGGAAACTAAGCTACGAAGAGGCGATGAACTTTATGGGTCAGTTATGCGATGCCACCGAAGCTATTCATTTAAAAGGGATAATTCACCGCGATATAAATCCTTCAAATATTATTATAACTCCCGACAACAAGGCGGTACTCATAGATTTTGGTACCGCCAAGGAATATATACAAGGTAATACCCGTTCAACTCAAGCAATAATAACACCTGGTTATGCCCCCGAAGAACAGTATAGTACAAAGCGAGAAAAAGGTAAATATACCGACATATATGCCATAGGAGCAACTATGTATTATTGCCTAACGGGTGAAGTTCCGACCGAAAGCATAGATAGGCGAAGTATTGCTATAAAAGAACCTAAAACACTAAATGCATCAATTCCAAATAATGTAAACAATGCAATATTAAAAGCGATGTCTATAGAAGTAGCAGATAGATATCAGAGAGTAGATGATTTTTTTAAAACTTTAACACAATCAACAGAATATAAATCTGAAAATATAGATTACAAAGACACAAATAATAAAAACGAAAAAAATAAAGATTTTGTAGAAAAAAAACCATATACAAAAAAAGCATTAATATTGTTTGCTGTAATATTATTAGTTGCAAAACTATTGTATTTTATTTATAATTACAATTCAAATGAAACTATTAATTATTCAAATAACGATACAGTAATGGCTGATTCATCATATATTGATAGTACAATTATAAATGATACCGAAGAGGAAAATACTGTAACCGATTATGATGGTAATGTATATGAAACAGTAAAAATAGGAGATCAAGTTTGGATGGCCGAAAACCTAAAAACCAAACATTACCGAGATGGTAGTGATATTCCTGAAGTAATAGATGATAATGAATGGACTTCTTTAACAATAGGAGCATATTGTAATTATAATGAAGAATATTATGGCCTCTTATACAATTGGTATGCAGTAAATGATTATCGCGGATTAGCACCAGATGGTTGGCATATACCAAGCGAAACCGAATGGAAAACACTAATAAATTATTTAGGAGGAGAAGAAATAGCCGGAGCTAAATTAAAATCCATTTATTATTGGAATAGCCCGAATACAGATGCAGACAACAGCAGTGGTTTCACAGCTCTACCTGGAGGGTTTCGTTACAGTGGTGGTGGTTCCGAAAATATTGGTAGTTATGGTGATTGGTGGAGTGCTACGGAGGCTTCAGACGCTACTGCTTGCTTTTTTGAGATGTACTGCGATAACAGCACTATTTATAATGGCTACATATATAAGTATATAGGGTTTTCTGTTCGTTGTATAAAAGATTATTAATTTATATTATAATAGTTTTGAAATAGCATTTAAAAAGTTAGATGAAAATAAAAAAATAGGCTCGTATCTTATTTAATAAGGTAAACTGTTATAATTATAATAAAATTATGGTTTTTCTGTGTGTTTAATTAAAGATTATTATTTATCTTGTATTTATGTAATATTATAATTATCATATAACATATAAAATGAAAAACAGTTTAATTGTTAATTTTTTTGCTGCACCTGGTTCTGGTAAAAGCACCATGAGTGCCGAATTGTTTGCCAAACTTAAATGGAATAATATAAATTGTGAGTTAATTTCTGAATATGCAAAAGATTTAGTCTGGGAATCTCGTCAAGAGACATTACATGACCAATTATATTTGTTTGGAAAGCAATATCATCGAATGTTTCGATTAAATGGCAAAGTAGATGTAATCATAACCGATTCACCTATTTTACTTTCATTATACTATAACTCCATTTCTAATACAGCCTCTCGCCTACCAGCTTCATTCGATTCTTTTGCCATAGATGTTCACCATAACTTTAATAATTTAAATTTTTTTATTAATAGGAAAAAAGAATATAATCCGAAAGGAAGAAATCAGTCAGAGGCTGAATCAGATAAAATTGCTTTAGATATTAAGGAAATGCTTGAAAAAAATAATATAATTTACACATCAATAGATGGAACTCCCGATAACGTAATATGCATTTTAAATCAGGTAAAAAACTTGTTAAACAAATAAAAATAATAATATGAAAAAAAACGCCCATATTTTTGCTACACTACTTTTTGCATTTTCAATGTCGGCATGCGGACAGCCTACTAATGGTTTAAAGTTAAAAGAAGATAAATTGAGTAATAACAGAGGAAAGATACCTTCTAATATTGTATTTAGTTACGACTGTCTGCTTACGGATCCATTTTCACAAGCGGCTTATTATACTAATAAAGCCGAAGAAAGTGCAGTTCAAATGGCACCAGTTGAAATTACTACAGAAGAAGAAAATGAATATGGTCAAACACTTTACCAAGAAATAATAAAAGAAAAAAAAGAAATAAAAACAGGAGCTATGTTAGAGGCACTTACCCAAATGACAAACAGTCTCTTGGCTTGCAGACCTGATAATTGCACCAAATTAAAATATACTGTACACCTAATGGATGATTCTATTGTTAATGCATACACAGCCGGAGGGCATATTTTTGTGAATATAGGTCTTATCGAGTATTGTAAAACAACTAGTGAACTAGCTTGTATTATTGCACACGAAATAGGCCATGACGAAAAGGGTCATATTAATATGATTCTTAAACGGATTAAAATGGCAGGTATGTTTGGCGAAATACTTTATACACTTAAACAGTTTACTTCACCATCATTTAATCAGTTTAACGAACAAGAAGCCGATTGTTATGGTGCCGACTTAGCTTATGCAGCAGGCTATGACCCACGGGCAGGTGTGAAATTTTGGGAAAGAATGGCTTCTGATAATAAAGAAATGAATGATTTAAAGATAATGAAATTTCTTATGTCTCATCCATTTTCTATGGAACGTTATGAGTGCATGAAAATCCATATTACAACTAATTATACTTCACTTAAATTTGAATAGCATTTAAAAATTTTAATAATGAAAAAGATTTTTAGCAATATCAAATACTATTTCAGAAAAATATTATCGACAAAAAACACATCTGAAATAAATGAAAAATATTGGATTATTGGCATAGGAGGTTTTGGAAGTAGGGCGGTTGAGTTTTTACAAAAACAATCACCTAATACTTTAATGTATGCTATTGATACCAAAGAAGTAGATTTGTCGATGATTAAGTTGAAAAACAAAATAATTATTGGTAAGGATTTATTAAAAGGACTTGGCTCAGAATATAAACCTAATAATGCAAAGAAAGCTGTTCAAATTTCTGCTGAAAATATAAAAACAATACTCAAGCAAAATTCAAATAAAAAATTATATATAATTACAGGTTTTGGTCGTGGCACAGGCACAGGAGCTACGCCAGAAATAGTTAAGCTGGCGAACCAATATGAAGTAGTGCCCGAAATATTAGCTATTAGTTATATGGGTTGGGGCGACAATAAAGATAATAGAGGTCTTGTAAAAGAATGTTTTATAGAATTAGAAAAAATCCTTTGTAATATATATTTTTACGACGACGATTTTTTAAGAAAAAAAATAGGTGAACTCAAATTTAAGAAAGCTTTTGTTGAAATTTGTGATATGCTAAAAAAACGTTTGGATGAAATAGAAACAAATAGTATTTAAGAAAATTTATAATTTTTTTATAGAAAGAGTAGGTTTAAATAATAAAAATAATTTATAAGTTTATGTCTTTGATAGATAGATAGATAGATAGATAGATAATATTTATTTTAATCTTTTTAAGTTAGAATTATTAAATATT
>CAZJKL010000008.1:15526-18962 GCA_964546655.1 uncultured Bacteroidales bacterium
AAAATAAATTATATATTTGAATTACGTTTATAAAAAACAGTTAAAGGGTTCTTGATGTTTTTTATAAATGATTTTTTAGACCCAACCTGAAAAATTGTTTGTATATGAAAAAGAACATTGTACTTTTAATAATAGCGTTTTTTATTTCTCAGTTTGCTATAAGTCAATCTACTATTAATGTTTATGTAAAATTTATTAAACAATACAAACAAGGTTGCGATGGTATAGCATTAGGAATGAAAACTGCATTTTGCGGACACACATGTTGTGAAATGATATTTGCAACATATGAAAATAGAGTACCTGAATATCAAAATATTTACGATTATAATACTGAAATTGAAAATCACTATAACTTAGGAAATAATTATTGCGGCACAGGAACACCTGACCCAAATAAATTAGTTTGGTTAGCAAATCAAAAGGGTTATAGTGCTTTTTGGTATGGCAACTCTTCTTATTCAAATTGCTCTGGTGTGTTAACATTAAATGATTTAAAAGTATACCTAAATCAAAATATACCTGTAATAGTTCAAGTTTATACTAATATGTCATCCTCTTCTCCAAATAAAACACATTGGATGATACTCAGAAAAATTGATGAATCAAACAATCTAGTATATGTAAACGACCCTGGTAAAACAGCTGGCAATTATAAAACCTATTCTTTATCTGCATTTTTAACCTGTTGGGGTCTACAAGGTAGTGGTCAACCACAAAAAAGATGTGTTATTATCAAACCAAAGATTGTTAATCCTCCCACCCTAATCTATCCTCAAGCCAACGCTACAAATGTAAATACACCAATTAATTTTCAATGGTCAGCAGTGCAAGGAGCAGTTAACTATAGAATACAAGTTTCTTCAAATTCAAATTTTACAAATTTGTTAGTAGATTATCCAGCCTCTGGAACTCAAAATAACCAAACAAGCTATCAGTGGTCAGGTGCGCAAAGTAATACAACATATTATTGGCGTGTAAGAGTTAATACAGGTGGTTCAAATACCTCCGAATATGCAAACGGTTATTTTACAACTGGCAATACACAAGCTTCATGTTGCTCGGGAACTATGACATATTCAGGCAATGGGACTTTTGATGATGGAAGTGGATCTAATAATTATTGCAATAATGCAAATTGTAATTGGTTAATAAATTCACCTGGTGCATCTTCAATAACTTTGCATTTTAATAATTTTAATACGGAATTAAATAATGATGTGCTAAATATTTATGATGGAAATAGTTGGCTTGCTCCACTTAAAGGTTCATATTCTGGTAACACATTGCCACCAAGCATTACTTCTACAGGTAGCTCAATGTTTTTATGGTTTTCATCAAATAGTTCTGTGACAAAAGCCGGTTGGAATGTCTCTTACACATCTGCACATGGAAGTGCCGGAGGTAATCCTGATTTGATTTTATCTGATTATACAGTAAAAGATGGAATTAGTGGTAATGGTGTTGGTGATTCAGATGGAAAACCAGAGGGTGGAGAGCAAATATCGCTTGATGTTGCGTTATATAATATTGGGGATGTTACAGCAACAAATGTTTCTGGCATTTTAACTACGAGTGACCCCGATATTACTATTACTGATAACAATCAAACTTGGGCAAATATTATTGGAGAAGGAGGCGAGGAATGGACTTCTGATTTTAACTTTAATGTTTCATCAGGTTTTGTGGAAAATGATGTCAACTTTATGTTAAACATTGCTTCAAATGAAGGGAGTTGGTCTATTCCCATAGTTATACATGTTTATGGGAATGGCAACGAACCTAATTTAAGCTATAGCAGTCAATTGGTTAAAGATGGTACAGGAGGTGAAGGTGCTGGAGATAATGATGGATTAATAGAACCGGGTGAAGAAATTGATTTAGAAGTTCGGTTGTATAATACAGGAATTGTAAACGCAACTAATGTTAGTGCCTTAATAACAACAAATGATCCTGATATAACAATAACCGACGATGTTGTTTTATGGAACACAATTAATTCAGGAACATTTAAATGGGGTTCTGATTTTGATTTTTCAGTTTCATGGAATTGTCCAGCAAAGGATGTTACTTTTACTATTGAAATAACATCTGATCAGGGATATTGGACAGAGGATTTTACTGTACACGTTTACGGACAAAATAGTCCTTCTTATACAATTTCTACTACTTCTAACCCTCAAGCAGGCGGTACAGCATCAGGGTCTAGTTTATATACAAGCGAAACAAATGCAATTATAGTCGCTAATCCTAATCCAGGATATTCTTTTGTTAATTGGACTGAAAATGGCACAGAAATATCTGATATTGCTGCATTTCCAGTTACGGTTAATAGTAACCGTAATTTTGTTGCAAATTTTACCGCTACAATACCAAGTTATACAATATCTGCCTTATCAAGTCCCAACATTGGGATAACAATCACCGGAGGAGGCACTTATCAATATGGTCAAACAGCAAATTTAACAGCTTCGGGATATAATGGATTCACTTTTGTTGACTGGCAAGAAAATGGTGTTCAAATATCTACTAATACAAATTACAGTTTTGCTGTATCAGGAAATAGAACATTAACTGCAAATTTTGCACTTGCTACCTATTATATAGTTTCTACATCACGCAACACAAATGCTGGCGGCACAGCTACAGGCGGTGGAACAATTCAAGAGGGTTACACAGCTACATTGACGGCTACTGTCAATAATGGATATTCTTTTTCATACTGGTCAGAGAACGGTGTACCTGTTTCATACAACCCAATATACTCTTTTTCTGTTACTGCAAATAGAAATCTAACAGCAAACTTTCTTCCAGATGCTCAGACAGTAGATTTAGATTATGGGCTTGTTGCATATTATCCATTTGAAGGAAATCTGTATGATGCAAGCGGACATGGAAATAATTGTTTTTGCAGCGCATATTCATTTACAGCAGGGAGATTCTGCAATTCAGCAAGTGCCTGGAGTTTTGCAGGATTTCCACCGCCACACAACATTATAACACCGAATAGCAGTTCACTTCAATTCTCGAATGCTTCAACATTCTCATTTTGGGTTAATATGAATAGTTATCAAGCATTTGATAATCACGTTATATTTTCAAAAGGTAATTTATCGACACAAATACAGGGATTACCCAATGGAGAATTTGTTGCTAAAGTTGAAACTGGTTCAGGAGGTATTAGTATAAGTGATACGATCCCAAATTCGTCTGTAAATCAATGGATAAATCTTACATTTATAATAACTACTACAAATGTTAAGATATATGCAAATGGAAATTTGATTGCAAGTAATAATGGATCAGTATCATTTGCAAATGCAAATTCTCAAGACTTGAATTTTGGTGGACCATTATTTATTAATCCATCTCAATCATTTTTTTATCCTTTTAACGGGAAAATGGATGACATTCGAGTGTATAAAAGAGCTCTAAA
>CAZJKL010000008.1:18972-67368 GCA_964546655.1 uncultured Bacteroidales bacterium
TATATTAATTTACAATAGACCATTATCCGATGCTGAAATTTTGCAAATATATCATGGGACTTGTCCAGCAAATGGTCTACCAGTTTGTGCTGGTACAATTACAGGACACACTACTGTTTGCAATAGTCAATTATCAGCAACATACACTGTACCTCCAATTGCAAATGCCAATTCCTACATTTGGACTTTACCAAATGGATTCACAGGGACAAGCGATACTAACAGTATAACCGTAAATGTAGGATATAATGCCGTTCCGGGTTATATTACAGTTGCTGGAAACAACGATTGTGGAACAGGTTCAATATCTAGTCTTTATGTTGATTTAGGTAATTGGCCTTCACAACCAACGGATATCGTTGGTGATACTTCAGTATGTCAAGGTCAAAATTCAATAAAATATTATATTCCAACTATTACAAATTCAACATCTTATGATTGGAGTATTCCAAATGGAGCCACTGCTATAATTTATTCAGATAGTATTATTGTTAATTTTGGAAAGAATGCTCAATCCGGATACATCACTGTGTGTGGCGTAAATGAATGTGGAAAGGGACCATCATCAATGTTATACATTAATGTAAAATCTCTTCAACAAGTTAGTCTTGCACTTGCACAAGAACAAGTATGTATGGATGTTGATAGTATTCAGTTGCAAGGAGGCTGGCCTGTTGGAGGTATATATTCAGGTCAAGGTATATTAAATAATCAATACTTTTATCCACAAGTTGCAGGTGTTGGGTCTTATTATATTACATATATTAATACAACATCTGAAGGATGTTCATCAAGTGCACAAGATTTAATTACAGTTAACCCTACAACATTCCTGTATTTTCAACTGGATACTAATATGTTATGCATAAATTCCAATCCATTATTTTTACATGCAATGCCTTCGGGTGGTAGTTATTCAGGTACAGGAGTTTCTGGAAATTGGTTTAATCCATCTATTTCTGGTATAGGAATTTTCCCTATCACATACACATACATACATCCAATTTCAGGCTGTATTAATAAAATTTCCGATACAATCACTGTAGATTCTTATATTGGGGCAGCAGATTCGATTTCGGGTTTAACAACTGTTTGTCATGGTCAATTGGGAGTAACTTATACTGTTCCACCCATTGCAAATGCAATATCTTATGTTTGGACATTGCCAAATGGAGCAACTGGGTTCAGTAATACAAATACAATAACAATAAATTATGATGGAATAATTGCTGGAGGAGGAGGAAACGAAATTACAATTAATTATATTGGTATACCTGACGGAGAAAGTAGAAATAAAAATATTAGTATAAATACAGAGATTTCTGTTAAGTGTTCTAATTCATGTGGAGATGAAATTGTTTCTACTCTACCAATTATTATAAATTTAAAACCAGAAAAACCAGTTATTTTTTTAAATGATTTAATCTTAGAATCAAATTCTTCAATAGGCAATCAATGGTATAATCAAAATGGTATTATAAATGGTGAAACAAATAAAAAGTATACAGTAAATGCCAGTGGGGATTATTATGTAATCATATCAAACAATGGTTGCTGTTCGGAACCATCAAATACAATAAATGTAACGGTAACAAGTTTTGAGGAAATTGAATCAGGCAGAGTAATTAAAATTTATCCTAATCCTATTACAACAGAATTAATTATTGAAATAGAGGGTAATACTAAAATAATCAATTTTGAAATTTTTAATGCTATTGGACAAGTTGTGTATAAAAGTAATTTAATTGAAAAAACTATTATTCAAACAAGTGATTTTGCTAAAGGTGTCTATCTTTTAAAACTAGAAAATGGGGAAACTTATGAAATCAAAAAAATTATCAAAAAATATTAATAAAAGATGAAAAAGATAATATATATCGACATGGATAATGTTCTGGTTGATTTTAAAATGGGAGTTGATAAGTTAAGTGATTATATAAAAATGGAATAAGAAGGAAACTTAGATTTTATGGGTAAGTTTAAACCCGCTTGCCTTTATAATTATTTAGCATTTAACAAACTTTAAAATATATTAATTTATGATATCTGGCTACTTACAATTCGGAGAATTAAATGATAATCGAGATTCGCAGATTTATCAAACCGTAAAATTAGGCAATAAATGGTGGATGGCAGAAAATTTAAATACTTCATCTTTTTTAAATGGTGATATCATTTCTGAAGCTAAAATACATGAAGAATGGCAAATAGCCGCCAACAAAAGAAAGCCAGCATGGTGTTATTATCAGAATGACCCAAAGAATGGTGAAAAATATGGTAAATTGTATAATTTTTATGCTGTTTTAGATTCTAGAGGAATTGCTCCTTATGATTGGCAAGTACCTACTAAAGAAGATTGAGATGAATTAGAATTATTTGCTGGTAGTGATAAGTTGTCAGGAATTAATTTGATGAGTAAATATTTGTGGTAATAGCAAAAAGGATTAATTTTAATTTAATTTAAATAATAAAGTAATGAGTAGTAAAATTAGCACTGAACATACTGCAATTATGTGTGATTGTAAAACATGCAATAAGCAGATTTCAATAAATGCAATTATATGTCCAAACTGTGGTACTAATGATCCTTTTTATTTTGAAGAAGTAAAAAGAGTTACGAGAGAAAATGTCTATAAATTTATAATCTCGGAAGGTTTTCTGATTTTGGCAGCTATTTTCTCTTATAATCATATACATGATTTTTTACTATTTATTTTGGTTGGCGTTCTTGGATTTTTGATATGGTATATGTGGGCAAGAATACATGAAAAATATGAAGAAGCCTTCTATGAAAAAATTGTTAAGAACAGAGAAAATTCAACAAATTTTTTAATTTGGAGAGATTATGTTTGGAAGTTTTCCAGATCTTTCATTGAGAGAGTAACTTTTTTATTTGATAGTTAATGATTAGGAGTAAATCTAAAGGGAAACCAGCCAGCAATCCCATACTGATGCTGTTCTCAACCGGATATCTTTTTATGTTTTAAGTTTATTCCATTTGGGGCTATCAAGTAAGTTTCAATGAGGGGTTTGGGGTTAAACGCCCCTTATATACTTGGCTAAAAATAAAAAAATTGTTGTTTATGTGTAATTTAACAAATAGGATGAAATACGGTATAATAATAATTGTTACATTGACTTTATTAAGATGTAACGATATAAGTGAAGAGTATTATTTAAATGAACCAGTTAAACCCGTAATTGAGTATGATGACAAAAATACACCTAATGGGTTATTTATAAATTTTAATATAGATAGTATTCTTGTTAAAGAAGAATACTATTTAAATGGGAGAAAACCCGGTGTTTACAAATTGTATGACGAGAACGAAATTCTTGAAACAAAAGCAAATTGTTATAACGGAGTTGCTAATAACATAGTAACAGATTATCATGAAAAAGGAAAACCAAAGAACTCCGCATGGTATATTGAAGGATTTCAGAATGGTGTGATTCGGATCTTATTTAAAGATGAAAAACTTGATAGAAAAAAGGTATATGAAAAAGGTATTCATAATGGATCTTTTAAGTCTTATTTTCGAAATGGTAAACTATCGATATCAGCAAAAATTCAAAATGATACTAAAACTTATAATATTGTATATGATAGTTTAGGTAATGTAATTGAGGAAAATTCTTCTAATTGTTTATGTGACTTAACTAATCTTGAACAATACAAGCCAAAAATTATTATTTCCAACAAGGATTATTTAATAATTGATAGCGTTGAAATAATTAAATTACGAGTTAAAAATATTTCTAATTCATGTTTGTCTTTAAGTGTATCTAATGCTGTTTTATATAAATCCAAGTTTGATGATGAATATAAGGTTATAGTAAATAAAACCAATAATAATAAAGTAAGATTTCATGTGTCAATGTTGTGTGATACAATTCGTATTTCTTTAGGAACTATTGATAAAGAGATAAGAGCGAATTAAATTGGTTTATCAGCTTATTTTATTGCAAGAAAGCCAAAACTTGAAAACAAATAGATACATAGCATTTTGTTTTAATCTTTTTCAGTTAGAATCATTAAATATAAAAAAATAAATTATATATTTGAATTACGTTTACAAAAAATATTTATAAAAGTGGAGTCCAGCGACCAATAAAAAAAACGGGGCGTATCTGAAAAGTCATAAGAGTAAGGAAAATTTAAATAACAATAAAAATGTCAGGTATAGGATTTATAGGTTTAATTATAGGAATAATAGTAGGATTACAAGTTAAAAAGGATGCAATAAGCAGAGGCATGAATGGCACTGCTTGGGGTATTTTCGTTGCATTGCTATTAATAATTGGTTTACCAGCTTACTTTATTGCAAGAAAGCCAAAACTTGAAAACAAATAGCAATCTTAAAAAAGGGAATATATGAACTTTTGACTTCTATCTGTTTTTTTTGAGAAAAATATAATAATAGAAATTGATTTAATAACTTTAAAATTCTTTTTTACAACACTAAGGTTTTATTGAAATTTGTTGCTCTTTTATTTTTTTTTGCCATTGAATATTTTCGGTAACTAGAATATTTTTTAAATTTAAAGCCTCTATTATTAATTTTTCAAACGAATCGCATTTATTAACTTGATTTTTTAACTCTTCTAGTTTGTTCATAATTTCATGTGATTTTTCAAATGTTTTAGTCCATTCATTAAAATGAACTACTCCCTCTATAGCTGCATATAATGATGGTATGAAAATAATCATTGCATTCAGTAGTGATATAAAACATTCAAATAAAGCACTATGACATATTTCAAAATATTCGATAGTTTCAAAAATAATTTTAGAGAATACACTAAAAATAAAAGCATATTTTAATATAGTTAAGAATTTATTGTGTAGAAGAATTTGTTTAAAACTATGTGACATTCTATATTGTTGATGATATTTTATTTGTTCATTTGCTAAACACCACGTAAGTCTTTTACTGTTTTCAAATACATTAGTAGTATTCAATTGTTGTTCTAACATCTCTTCTGTCAAATAAATATCATTTTCAAATTTTATAAGCTTCTTGTATTCATTTAAGGATGATGGGAAGGACGCTTTTCTTATCCAAAGTAGCCAACGATAGGATTCCGTATAATTTCTATGTTCTAAAAATATTAATTTATATTTATTAGTAAAATGGATTAAAAATAAATAAGAAAGCAAAATAGTCAATATCTCTAAACACGCAACTAAATATTTTAATTCTGATTCTGGTTTGAAAAACAAATTAATCTCTAAAAAAACTACCGCTAACAACCCTAATAATATACCAGATTTCCAGAAAAAATGGAATTTACGCTTGTTCTTAATTGCAAAATTATCATATCTCGAAAAGGTTTTTTCCAAGTTTGTAATTAGAGGAGAATAATCCTCACGAACACCATAAATTATATGAAGGTTTTTATGTTGCTGCTGACTATATTTTATCATATCATAAGTGCCACCTATTTTTTCTGAAATCTTACCATCCCAGACTGCAATTACAATATCCGCAATTTCAATCATTCGCCTCCCAGCTTTTTGGTAATTTAAATCAGTTGCACGATATTGTTTATCTCCTATTGAAGAAACAACTTCAACCGAATTTGCTTTAGCTAGGAGTTTTTCAAACTTTTTAATATCATTTTTTTCAAAATCCTTTATATAGTTTTCTTTATCTATAGGTAATAAAACAATAAATGGAATATTTAATTCAATAGCTGTTTCTGCAAATAAAGTATCAGCACCAATAGCTAATTGGGTATAGATAAGTATGTTTTCATCTATTTTTTTAAAATATTCTAGAGAATTATACAGTTCGGCTTTAATCTGACTGAAGTTTGTAATATTTCTATGACCTGTTATGCATATTTTTAACATGTTGCTATCTTTTTAAAACAATATCGATATTCCCTGATCCAGCAAAGTAATCAAGACGTTGTGTCTGATATTCTTTGCAAATAATCGAAAGTGTATATTTGCTTTTTTGCATATTAATAGGCAATTCTATCTGAAAAATACCTTCGGAATTACAATAAGTTAAAGTATCTGTGTCGATTGTAATTTTACAATCTGCAATTGGATTTCCATTTAAATCCTTAACATTGCCGAAAATATTTGCTAATTTCCCATTAGGAATAATTTCCAAACTCATTTCATCTCCTAACTCAATAGTGTCTTTGCTTAATTTCCAATAGTCGGAAACTAATCTAGCAAATATTTTTTTTCCTTTAAATTCAGCAGGTATTTGTTTGTAAACAACCTCTTGACCTGAAACTGCAAATTTAGATTCAATTTGATTAGCAGGATAAATCGACAATTCTCCTCCATCAAATTTCGGATAAATTGAGTTTTCACCTACCTTTGATGATGTCTTTAAAACTATAGTTGCATCAAAAGGTTGTGCTTTTCGAATTATCAGAAAAGAAATCACTAATCCAATTAATATTATCCATACTAAAAAGTGAACTTTTCTAAAAACCTTTAATATGCCTAATAATTTCTGAAAAATATTAGTTGAGGCAAGTTGATTTTCGCCAATAATTCCAAGATATCCAGCAATTCTTGAAAAGTTTTCTTGTTTAAATATTATTACTTCATAATAACGTAAACTTGAGGGCAAATCTTCAATTTTAAGATTTTCGGTTATTACTGTTATTATATTACCTTGTTTACGGTTAGAACGTTTCTCATTAATAAACAACCCCCATTCGGCTTCAACCCAAGATGATTTAATATTTTCAACCGACGATCCTACAACAATCATGTGTGAACATTCATCTAATGCTTGGTCTATAGCCTTTCTATAATCACTACCTCCTAATTTTGGTAATGTTTCTTGCGAGAAAAACACTTTAAATCCAAGTTTTTTCAGGAAAACATACAATTCTTTAGCTAGTGCCGCATCAGCACTTTTATGAGAAATAAAAACATCGTAAGGTTTATTGTTATTACTATCTTCCATTTTAATTATTTCATTAATAATTCTCTCATTCTTTGAATATCAGGGTGCTTAATACCTGCTTTTTCAATATCATCAAAATCAGTCAGAAAAGTATCTTTGTATGTGCTTTTGTTATATGGTTTGTCTTTGTATTGCAAATAAATGTCTTTGGATTCTTCGTATTTTCCTTGCAAAAGTAACGAAGGTGCTAGCTTTGTATATACCCATTCTATTTTTTCATCATAATCTAAAGGGTTGTTGCCAATATTAGGTTTTAAAGCCTCATTTGCTGCTTCTTCTGCTTTTACATAATTACTTAATAAAATATAATACCAAGCAATTTTACCATAACAATTACCATATTTATAATAATATTCATAATTAATCAACGCCCATTTTTTATATATTTCCATTTCTTCTGTTAGATGGATAATACATAATTTTAAGTTATCCATCTCTTTATATAAAATTTCAAAATTTTCCAGTGTCTCAGCAATATCTATTTCATAAGCTTCGGGATTAGTTTTTGCTAATCTCCTTTTAATTTTTAACGATTCATTATAATACTGTTCTGATAAAATATAATCTTGTTTGTCAAAGTATAACATTCCAAAATTGTTTAGCGTTATTGCAACATCTATTCCATAAACCTCGGGGTTATTTTTAGCTAAATGTCTTCTTATTTCCAATGATTCTTTATAATACTGCTCCGATTGAGTATAGTTCTTGCTTTTCCTATATAAATTGCCTAGATTATTTAGCGTTATAGCAACAACTGATTCAAAAACCTCCGGATTATTTTTAGCTAAACGCCTTCTTGTTTCCAACGATTCTTTATAGTAATGCTCTGCCTGAGAATAGTCATTTTTTTTTTCATATAAAACCCCAAGATTATTCAGTGTTTCGGCAAAATTTTCCATATAATTCCCGGTATTTGTATTTATTAAATGCCTATATATTTCCAACGATTCTTTATAGTACTGTTCTGCCTGTATGTAGTCATATTTTTTTTCATATAAATTACCTAGATTATTTAACGTTACAGTAAAGCTTATCTCATAAACATCAGGATTATTTTTAGCTAAACGTCTTCTTATTTCCAACGATTCTTTATAGTACTTTTCGGCCAAAGTATAGTCACGTTTACATTTATATAAAATCCCCATATAATTTAGTATTTTAGCCAGGTCTGGTTCATAAGCTTCTGGGTTGTTTTTAGCTAATTGTCTTCTTATTTCAATAGATTCTTTATAATACTGCTCTGCCTTCGTATATTCGTGTTTTTTCACAAATAAAAATCCCAAAGTATTTAATGTTATAGAATAACTTAATTTATTTGACTCATTAGAGTTAGTATTCAATAATCTCCTTTTAATTTCCAACGATTCTTTATAGTACTGTTCTGACTGAAAATAATCATTCTTAACTCTGTGTAAAACACCTATATTGTTTAATGTCTTAGCAACTTCTATCTCATAAACCTCCGGATTATTTTTAGCTAAACGTCTTCTTATTTCCAACGATTCTTTATAGTACTTTTCGGCCAAAGTATAGTCTCGTTTACTTTTATATAAAATCCCCATATTATTTAGTGTTTCAGCAAACGCTGACTCATAAGATTCAGAATTATTTTTAGCTAAATGTTTTCTTATTTCAAAAGATTCTTTATGGTATTTTTCTGCCTCAATATAATCATGTTTTTTAACAAATAACCTTCCTATATAATTTAGTGTTATAGCAATATCTGGTTCATAAGTGTTTGGGTTATTTTTAGCTAAACATTTTAATAAATTTAGTAATTGTTCATATTTTTTTTGTGCCTGATCAATGTGATTTTGTTTATATAAAAAAGTAGCATATTCAGAAATTGCTTTATAATCTGTTGTATCTCTTGCCAAAAATTCAAGTGCTATTTCTACCTTATCCCATTTAAATAATAATGCAGCTTCTTTGGCTTGTTGTTTTAAATTGTTTCGATCTATTGCATTTGCCGCATTATTATTATCAATAGTTTGTGTCATTTGTTTGTTTTCAGCGTTTCTTTTCTCAATATTCTCCATGCTCTTCATGCTCTCGCGCAATGCCAAACTTTCTTCAATTTTACCTTCATTAAATAAATAATAAGCCTTTTGTTCCAGTTCATTTAATTCATCCAAATTTTGCTTACTGTGTTCTTCTGCTATTTTTATTATATCTTCCAATTGTTCATTATATTGCTCGGTTAGTAGCTGTATTTCATTTCTTAGCGAATCAAGTATAGTTATATACTTATTATTGTCTTTTTTTAAATCGTTTAATCTTTGATTTAAATCAGTTACTTTTTTTTCATAACTTATTCTTAATGTTTTTTCGCATACATCAATGCTTGCATCCATGATTTTTCTCCATTTATCTTTTGGGCAAACAATAATCACATGAGGGTTATTTAAAGGATCATTAGATAATGTTGTAGTAAGTTTTGTTTTGTCTGTCACAACAAATCCATCTTTTTCTAAAAATAACAAAACAGCATTTCCAGGTTTTCCTGCCTGAAACCGCAAGGTGTATTCACCTTTATCGGTAGATGTTATTTGATTAGCATTGGTGCTTTTAATTACTGCTCTTTTCACGGGTGTGTTATCACTATTCAACTCTCTAATATATCCATAAAGTATTTGTGCTTTTGAATATATTGAAAATATGACAATTAAAATGGTAAATAATAATTTATTCATACTAAATCTAAAAAGATTAACTATAATATTTGGTTAATTTACCTTACTCTATTTCAACGGTTCTATATTTAATAACTTCAACATCTACTGTTTTTGTTGGTGCTATAATACCCCAATCTCCCACTTCTACATTTGTCTCAAAACTATATGGGTTAATTTCCTTTTCTTCAGATAATTCAACTGTTAATCCAGCACCTATGTATTGCTCGTTTTCAAAGTCTATTACATTGCCTTGAGAAGTTAATTTTGCATAAAATTTAAAAACTCCACCATAATCACTTGTATTTGTAACAGAACAATATACTTTCATTTTAGGATTTTCATTAAAAAGAAGAACACCGTCAGTTCGTTGGTAATAAACATTTTGGTTGTTTACGAGGTAAGTTAAAGTAATTTCTTGTTTTTCAATTTCGGTATATTGTTCTTCTCTTGTTCTTGGCGTAGAACTACCACAAGATAAAAAAAAGCAACATATACATATAATTATATTTCTAACTTTAAATTTAGATAATAAAAAAGTTTTTAAATAATTTGCTGTTTTTTTCATAATCATAGGTGTTTAAATGTTATTTATTAAAAATAAAAAAAAAAAATTAAAATAAAAAATATTGTTACTCTTTTTGCCTATTTCTTAAATGCCTTAATAAAAAAAAATAGAATTTATAAGCCTAATTTTGGAAAATTTTGAGAGCTATATGTTGTTTTATAACCATCTCTGCTTATTGTTTTTGCAATATCTTGTTTAATGCCAGGGTATATTTCAAATATTTTTTTGTATTCGGGCATAAAATCAGTTAAAAGTTTATCATTTATAATAATTGCATAAAAAATATGTTTTTCTGTAATTGTAGTATTTTCAGAAGATTTTGTATAATTATTTAACATATTTTGCCTATGACCCGGAGAAGATTTCCAAATTTCAATTATTTTCGAGGCATAATCATTATATTTTATTGGCTGCTTAAAACTACTAGCTTGGCAATTTTCTCCGGCAAAAAGTTTTAAATACATTTTTATTGAATCAATATTAGCATAATTCGAATCTAAAATTTCTCCATGCCAAATAGCTCCCTTGCATGCCATAACCTTTGAATGATGTTTGGAAGCTCTATATAGCTCTTTACTCCATAATAATGGCGGCAAATTGTTTTCCTTCCTAAATTTATTTAAATAAACATGTGTTAAAGAATCTAATAAATAATAATTAAGTGTTTCTTTATTTATTAAATCATCGGGTTTTTTAGCTTGTTTGTTTTTTGGTGCATTTTGCCAAATATAATCTTTTACTTTATTTAACTCAATTGGTGGCACAATTGACATATTTTCAACATTAAAACCATATATTTTTAATGGATTATCTTCAAAATAAAAATAAATGCTGTCATTATTTATAGATTTTAACTTAACAGCACTTTGTTTATTTATTTTTAAAGAATAAAATTTTGCTTTTTTTATATCTGAAACATAAGAACCTAACACTTCTCTTGTATTAATTAAAAATGAAGCACAAGATGTTATTGCATTAACATTAGTGGTATTTGATACAAATAAATTTGTTAAACTATCGGCTATTTTTATTAAATCTGTATTTACTTTCTTTTTTATTTCAATATCATCTTTAAAATATTTTTCAAAAACTTTTGCAACTTCAATTAATTTTGATGTGTTTCGTCTATTCATAAAAACGTCCCATTTTGATAATGAAAATCCACGTAAATCAGCAAGAAGGGTTTCGTTTTTCGGGAATAAATCAGATAATATATATATTAATCCGTCATATTCATTTACCATTTTATTTTTTGATAAATCCAAAAGAATATTATAAGATTTATCAAAAAAATAAACACTGTCTCCATTCATATTAGTTAATGCTTTTATAATAGTCAAAACAGCACTGTCTTTTTGCATAAAATATTCGCAATACGCCTTGTCTAAATAGTATTTATTATCATAGTTATAGTTTATTAAATAATTTATATATGAATCTGCTTTTTCCCAGTTTTTATTTTGTATTTCAGCGTTATAAACATTAGTGTATGTTTTAATAAATTCAGAATCAAATTCTTTTATGTTTATTTCTTTAGGAAGTCTTTTGTTTTTTAATTTTATTAATATTTTAATGCTTTCTTTTAAAGGATCTTGTATGTTACAGTTTAAGTTTGGGTTTTTATGTATTTGATATAAAGAAGCCGCTTTATAATAAAGAAAAACACTTTTTCGTTTCTTTTCAAAAAGTTTATCACACCGTTTTATGCAATCGCAATATTCGCTTTTATTAAATAACCTAACTATTTTTTTGTCTTGAGAAAAAACATTTATAGAAATAGATATTAAGACAATATAAAAAAATATTTTTTTTGATTTCATGATTTTTTTAATTTATCGTACTAAAATAATATATTTTTTAAAAAAACAACAACTCGATTGTTATGTTTTGTATTTATCTTTTTTTAACAAAATCAAATCACATTAAATATTAACTAAATCTTTATTTCCCTATTCTTCCATATATAACTCTTTTTTAGCGACATTAAAAATACAACTAAAAAGTAAATTATATAAATAAACTGAGATATAAAAACATATTTAACAAGCCTTCTTTCATTGAAAAATTTTAAAATTTTATTTAGGAATAAAAAATCAATAAAAGTTTTTATAAAATAAATTGAGATAAAAAGCAATAAAAATTTAATACTTAAAAAGCTTAGAACAAGGGTCAATAAAAGTATTATATTAATAAATAAAACAATAAATCCGGTATAAAAAATATTAAAATTATTGTAATACTTTGTTTTTGAAGCCCATCTAATTCGTTGATTTATAAAATCGCTAATATTATCACAAGCATTGGTTTTTACCGTAGCATTAATTGAATTAAGAAACTTTATACTATTTGGATAATGTTCATTAAGCTTAAACATAAAAAATACATCATCTCCCGAAAAAATATTTTTATTATTATCAAAACCACCCAATTCATTAAAAACACTGCGTTCGTAAATTAAATTAGCCCCATTACACATTATTGGTGCATTTAAAAAGGCGGTTGAAGCCGTTGTTCCTATTAATGAATAGAATTCTAAAGCCTGAAATTTTTCAAAAATATTGTTTTTATAACTTAAAACAACCGGTGCAATAATCATTTTAGGCTCATCAATATTATAAAAAACAGCAATCTCATTAAGCCAATTTTGTGGTACAATACAATCGGCATCAGTTGTAATAATTAATTTTGAATTAGAGCTTTTTATAGCTAATTCAATTCCAGCTTTTTTGCCTTTTTCGGTTTCTGGTAAATTAATAAGTTTTATATTTCCTTTAGTTAATAGTTTCGAAATTTCATCAACTGTATTGTCGGTAGAGTTATCGTTAACAACAATTATATCAAATAAGTTTTTATCATAATTTTGATTTATAATATTGTTTAAACAAAGTGAAATATTTTCTTCTTCATTCCGGGCAACAATAATAACACTAATCGAAATTTCTTTATTATTTATTTTATTCTCACTTTTAAAATAAATATTCTTATTCCATGCATTATAGTATTTTAGAATTAATACACAATACAAGGTTATTATTAAAGAAGTAATTATAAAAAAAGATATGATCATTAGATATTTTAAAAAGAAAAAAGAGGCTGTCTAAAAAAAGTACAGATTTTTGTCGTTTTGAATGAAATGAAAAATCTTAATGTGTTGATTGTTAGATTCTTCGCTTTGCTCAGAAAGACATCATTTTGCTTTTTTAGACAGCCTCTTTAAAATTAATAATATATTTTTAATATTCAGAAGGTGTAACTTCACCGTTAATAACCATTAATCCGTTTAAAGCAAGAGCTCTCATCTCATCTTCACCAGGATATGGTACAACAGGAGCAATAAATTTAACTTTACTTTCGATGTAAATATTAAAATCTTTATCATAAGCTATACCGCCAGTTAAAAGAATACCATCAACATCACCTTCGAGAACAGCCGCCATAGAGCCAATTTCTTTAGCAACCTGATAAGCCATAGCGTCACGAACTAAAGAAGCTTTATCGTCACCCGCTTTAATTCTTTTTTCAACTTCGTAAGCGTCGTTAGTACCAAGATAAGCAACATAACCACCTTTACCAGTAATCATTTTTTTGATATCATCTTGAGTATATTTTCCACTAAAACAAAGTTTAGCTAATTCCCAAACAGGAAGAGAACCAGTTCTTTCAGGAGAGAAAGGACCATCACCGTTTAAAGCTTGGTTAACATCAATAACTCTACCTTTTTTGTGAGCACCAACACTAATACCACCGCCTAAATGAACAACGATAAGATTAAGTTCTTCATATTTTTTATCTAAAGATTTTGCATAAATTCTAGCAATAGCTTTTTGATTTAAAGCATGGAAAATAGAAACTCTTTGAATTTCAGGGTGACCAGAAAAACGAGCAACATCTTCTAATTCATCAACTACAACAGGATCAGCAATATAACCTTTTGCATTTGGTAATGATTTTGCAATATCATCGGCTATTAAACCACCTAAATTACTTGCATGTTCGCCTAAAACACCAACTCTTAAATCAGCTTTTAATGCTTCATTAATTCTGTAAACACCAGATTTAATAGGTTTAACAAGGCCACCTCGGCCAACAACAGCTTCTATTGTTGTTAAATCAATACCTGTACTTTTTAATTTATTAAGAATAATTTCTTTTCTAAATTCATATTGGTCAGCAATCTTAGTAAAATTTGCTATTTCTTCAGATGAATGTTTAATGTTTTCTACAAATTCACATTCTTCACCATAATAAATAGCTATTTTAGTAGAAGTTGAACCAGGGTTAATTGCTAATACTCTTTTGTTCTCCATATTTAGTCGATTTTTTTAAAAAGTTATATAAAGTGTAATTAAATTATTTTTATTCCATTGCAGCCGCTAAAGCGATTGACATCATTTTGCTCTTATCAGTATCAGAACGAGAAGTAAGAACGATAGGTACTTTAGCTCCCATAATAACAGCAGCAGCAGTTGCACCACCTAAAAATCCTAATGATTTATAAAGAACATTACCAGCGTTAATTTCTGGAGTTACTAAGATATCAACATCACCAGCAACTTCACTAACTACACCTTTGTGTTCTGCCGCTTCTTTAGAAACAGCATTATCTAAAGCTAAAGGACCATCAATAATACATCCTTTAATTTGTTTTCTTTGATTCATAACATTCATCATAGCAGCATCAATAGTTGCCGGCATTTTAGGATTTACAACTTCAACAGCACCTAAAATAGCAACTTTTGGTTTTGCAACACCAAGTTTGTGATATAATTCAACCGCATTTTTTACCATATCAACTTTTTCTTCAAACTCAGGAGCAACATTCATAGCAGCATCAGTAACACAAATTAATTTGTGATAAAAAGGTGATTCAAATAAAGCAACATGGCTTAAAGTAGAACCTTTTCTTAATCCTTTTTCTTTGTTTAAAACAGCTTTTAATAAAGTACCTGTGCTAACAAGACCTTTCATTAAAATTTCAGCTTTGCCAGATACTATTAATTCAACAGCTTTTTCAGAAGCTTTTGCATCATTAGGTTCATCAATAATTTCAATATTTCTTATATCAAAATTTAACTGAGCACAAATTTTTTCGATTTCTGATTTGTTTCCAACCAATATTGGTTCAACAATACCTTCTGCAACAGCAGATTTTAATGCAGATAATACAGGCTCGTCTGCAGCAGCTGCAACAGAAATTCTTCTTTTATTTTTACTTTTAGCTATTTCAACTAAAGTAGATAAACTTTTTAATGTCATATTACTAATATTATTATTTGTTATTTAATAGATTATTTTATTTTTTTTTACTCAACACAAATATAATATTTTCATTCAAAAATAATAGTTTTTTTAAATTAATTTTTAATGCTTATTGTGATAATAGTTAAATTATAATTCAAAAAGCATAGAAATAACATGATTTGATTGGTTATATGTCGGTAAACGACATATAAAACTTAATTGCCTTCGATTAAATATTCTCTTAGCTGTGTTGTTTTTGGGTTGTTTAAAACTTCATCAGGGGTTCCTTGTTCAATTATCTCGCCGTAATGCATAAAAACTATATTATCGGCTAATCTTTTAGCCTGTCTTAAAATATGAGAAACAATATAACAGAAAAAGATTACACATTCTGCTTTAGGCTATAAAACTCCTGTGGAAATTGAATTAGAATTTAATAAATTGAAAAATGTTGCGTAGTCCTTATATTTTTTGTCCCTCTTTTTGTTGCAATTCCAGTTTCTCAGATAAAATTTTTAATAGGTGAAAAAATGATAAAAAGACTATTTATGTTTTTACACAAATAGTCTTTTTAAGTGGGTGTTTTTCTATTTATCTAATTTTAAGGTAATTAATTTAGCATCAACACCTTTAATTAAATTTAGTTTTCTTTGCATTTCTTCGTGCTTTTCTGTGTCTCCAGCAAGTTCAATAAAAACTAATCCTGTATCAGTGCATTTATCTAATACTCCGTCGTGAATTCCTAAACGTGTTTTTATGTAACAACCCCATCCTGTTAGTATTTTTTGAACTGTTTCGGCTGTTTCTTTTCTTGTGTTCATGTAGATTAATAAAACATTTCTTTCCATATCAAATATTATTTTAAGTTAAACTTTAGCAATTATACAATATTTATTAAATAAGAACAAAATTAAGTATTAAATTTTTGTTAATTATTTAATTTAATATTTTTCACTATTCATTAATGTTTTGATAATTCGGGATAGGTTTATTTTTATCATTTATTGATGCAAAAACAAATAATGCATCAACAGCTTTTTGTTGTGTATTATTAAGCATATCTTCGATGTATATTTCAACTTTTATTTCAATTTTAATAGTTTTAACTTTATATATTTTTCCTACAATTTGAATTATTGAACCGCAATTAATTGGTAATAAAAATTTAACTTTCTCTACTGAAACTGTTACCATTTTTTGTTTTGTAAATCTAATAGCTGTAATATATGCTACTTCATCCATCCATTTCATTGCTTTTCCTCCAAATAATGTATTGTTGTTGTTTAATGCATTTGGAAAAATTATTTTAAATAATCTAGTTTCTAATTCCATGGTATCTCATTATTTTTTTACAATTATACAAAAATATTTTTTAATTGAACAATAGTTCATTATATTTGCAGCGAACTATTGTTTATTTAAATTATGTCGCCAAGAATTAAAGTTTTAAGAAAAGTATCCAGTCCTCCGCTAATAAAAGGGTTTAAGCCTTACGGTTCAGATTTGAAAATTCAAAATAAAGAAATAATTACATTGTTGTTTGAAGAATATGAAGCAATAAAATTAAGTGATTATAATTTATTAAATCATAATGAAGCGTCAATTCAAATGGGTGTTTCTAGACCTACTTTTACTAGAATTTATGCTTCAGCACTTAAGAAAATTGCAAAGTCTTTTGTTGAAGGCAAGCAAATATTAATTGAAGGAGGAAAAGTTTACTTTGATAGCGATTGGTATCATTGCAAAAAGTGTAAATGTTACTTTAATAATCCTGAGAAAGAAAAAGCATTAAAGGTTTGTCCATTATGCAATAGTAAAAGCATTAATAAATATGATTATGAATTGTAATTATTAAATGTATATTTTTTTAATCAGCTAATAATATAAAAAATAAATATAATTATGAAAATAGCAATAACATCTACTGGGAATACGCAAGAATCAACAATTGATCAGCGATTTGGTCGCTGTGCTTACTTTGTTATTTATGACACCGAAAATAAAGCAGTTGAGTTTATTCCTAATCCAAATAAAGATGCTGAAGAAGGTGCTGGGCCTGCATCTGTTCAATTAGTTGCATCTCGCAATGTTAGTAAAATTGTATCGGGCGAATTTGGAATTAAAATAAAGCCTCTTTTAGATAGTTTAAAAATTCAAATGATTGTGCTAAAAGAACCTGAAAAACAAATTAAACAAATTATAGAAATATTAACTCAATAAAAATTAAAATTATGCCAAAACTTGATGGTACTGGTCCAGAAGGGAAAGGTTCTCGCTCTGGTCGAAAATTAGGAAATTGCAGTGATTCTTCTGATGAAGAAAAAATTCAAAAATTAGGTAAAGGAATGGGTCGAAAACGCAACTCAATAGGTTGTGGAAGAGGTAAAGGTAAACGCTTAAAAAACAATAAAATAGTTTTAAAAACAATTTAAAAAATAAAATTATGAATAAGAAAATAGCAATTCCATTAGAAAATGGAGTATTATGTGCTCATTTTGGCCATTGTCAAACATTTGCATTTGTAAATATAGAAAATAATATAATAACAGAAATTAAAGAATTAACTCCTCCTGAACATGTTCCGGGTTTATATCCTAAATGGGTAGCTCAGTTTGGAGTAACAGATGTTATTGCTGGTGGAATGGGGCAACAAGCTATTATGTTGTTTAATCAACAAAACATAAATGCTTTTGTTGGAGCTCCAATTAAAACGGCAAAGGATTTAGTTACTGACTTTATTGCAAATAAACTTGATTTAAGTGCTAATTATTGCAACCATGACGAACACGATAAACATGAAAATTGCGGACATTAACTCACATTTTAAAGTAGATGAACGTTGTGTAAAATGTTTCTTTAAAACTTATCAACGATTATTCGAAAAGTTTAATATTAGTGAAGATCTACGTCAAAAATTTATTATTTCTTTTAATGATATTATAAATAAATATAAGCATCTTACAAGTCCAGAAATACAAAGAGAGTTGAATTCTGAATTTTGCAAAATGATTAATATTATTAATCCTTTCGAAGAAGAAAAATTAAATAGTAATAAAATAGCAACTAATTTGTATCTAGAATGGAAACCCAAAGTTCTTTCATCTGAAAACCCATTTGATTTAGCTTTAAGATTAGCTATTGCGGGAAATATAATGGATTATGGTGCTCATAATAGTTTTGATATTAATAAAACAATTGATGATGTTTTAAAAGTTAATTTTGCTATTGACAATTCGAACCTATTAAGAAACAAAATAAAAGAAGCCCGAAAAATTTTATATTTAGGCGATAATGCTGGTGAAATTGTTTTCGACAAGCTATTAATTGAAACTATAATGCATCCAGAAGTTACTTATGCTTTTAAAAATGCACCTATTTTAAATGATGTAACACAAGATGATATTGAAAATGTTAAAATGGACTTAGTTGCTGATGTAATTTCTAATGGATTTGATGCTCCTTCAACTGTTTTAAATAAATGTAGTAAAGAGTTTTTAGAAGTATATAATTCAGCGGATTTAATTATATCTAAAGGACAAGGAAATTTTGAAGGATTAATGAAAGAAAATGACTCTAGAATATTTTTTCTACTAATTGCAAAATGTGATGTTATTGCTGAAATTTTAAATGTTAAAAAAGGGAGCTTTGTTATTTATAATTAGAGAAATGAAAAATATAAAAATTGCTATTGCGAGTGGAAAAGGCGGAACAGGTAAAACAATTATATCAACCAATTTATTTTACTTACTAAAAAAGAATAATTATATAACTACTTTAGTTGATTGTGATGCTGAAGAACCAAATGATATGGTTTTTTTTAAAGAAAAAATTACTAAAACTATTGATGTAACACAAAAAGTTCCTATAATTAATGAGATGAATTGCACATTTTGTGGGAAATGTTATGAATACTGTAATTATAATGCAATTTTTATTTTACCTGAAACAAAAATAATTAAAGTAATTGAAGAACTTTGTCATGGTTGTGGAGCTTGTTCGTATGCTTGTAATTTTAATGCTATAACAGAAAAAAATGTTTCTTTAGGAAAAGTAAATTGTTATGGAGAAAATAAATTGATTATTGAAGCAAAAATGAAGGTTGGGGTATTTTCGCCTGTTCTAGTTATTAAAGAGGCAATTAAAAAGGCTGGTAATAAAGGAGTCATTATTTTAGATTCTCCACCAGGTACTTCTTGTCCTTTTATTCATACAGTTGCTAGAGCAGATTATACTATATTAGTTACCGAACCAACTCCTTTTGGATTAAGTGATTTGAAACAATCGGTTGAAACATTAAAAACAATGGATAAGCCTTTTGGTGTAATTATTAATAGGGCTGGCCTTGGAGATAATAGTATTTATGATTATTTGAAAAATGAAAATATTGAGCTTTTAATGGAATTACCATTTGATAAAGATATTGCATCATACTATTCTAATGGTAAATTATTTATAAAATATAAAACGGAATGGGAACCATATTTCATTTCAATGTTTAATAATATTATTGAAAAATATGGAAATAGCAATAATTAGTGGAAAAGGTGGAACAGGTAAAAGCAGTATAAGTGCTGCATTTGCTACATTATCCGAAAAAGTGGTTTTAGCTGATTGCGATGTTGATGCGGCTAATTTATATATAATATTTAATCCAACTAATGATGAAGAACAATTATATATTGGAGGACAGAAGGCAGAAATAAACTATTTATTATGTAATAATTGTAAGTTGTGTTTAAATTATTGTAGGTTTGAGGCTATTTCATTGCATAATAACAAAATAGAAATTTCTGAAACATTTTGTGATGGGTGCAAATTGTGCTCACGAATTTGTCCATCAAATGCAATAAAAATTATTAATAGCAATAAAAGTAAAATGTATTCAGGAGATTTTCGTAATGGCAAAATGGTTTATGGTCGTCTTGCTCCTGGCGAGGAAAACTCTGGTAAACTAGTAAATATTGTTCGCGAAAAGGCAAAAAAAATCTCAAAAGAAGAAAATATAAAAACTATTATTATAGATGGACCTCCAGGAATTGGGTGTCCTGTTATTTCAACAATAACAAGTGTTGATCATGTTGTTATTGTATCAGAACCAACGATATCAGGAATAAATGATTTAAAAAGAATAGTAGAAATCTGCACGAAATTTAATCTTAAAATGTCGGTTTTAATAAATAAATATGATTTAAATTTTAAAATGACGAATAAAATTGAAGATTATTGTAATAATATTGATATAAAAATAATTGGGAAACTTTTATTTGACCCAAAAGTAGTTGAAGCAATGGTAAACTGCAAAAGTATTGTTGAATGGTCTCCTGATTCAGAGATTGTTCAACAAATTAAAAATGCATATAAATTAATAATTAATAATTAAAAACTAAAGAAAATGAAATCGAATTCACTATGGACAAGAAAATTTCAATCTGTTGTTGATAATGGCAGAAATCACAGTTTAGTAATTGATTTACCTGAGGCAAAAGGAGGCATAAATAGTGGCCCAACTGCCTTAGAATTATGTGTAATGGGTTTTAGCGGTTGCGTTGGGACTATTTTTGCAATGGTTGCTGAGAAAATGAGATTATCTTATGAGAAAATGGAAGTTGAAGTTGATGCTCAACAAAAAAATGATGCTCCAACAATTTCAGATATTCACTTTGTATTATTTATACAAACAAATGAAGATGAACAGAAGATTGAAAAATGTCTTGAATATACTTTAAGCACTTGTCCTGTTGGAATATTATTTAAACAAGCAGGTGTGATAATTACAAACGAAATAAAATATATATAAAATGAGTTTATTCGAAAAAATTAGTTTACCAGAAGTGAAAAACATTATTGTAGTAGCATCTGGAAAGGGAGGTGTAGGAAAATCTACCGTTTCATCAAATTTAGCTATAGGTCTTGCTAGGCAGGGGCTAAAAGTTGCTTTAGTAGATGCAGATATTTATGGACCATCAATTCCTAAAATGTTCGGAATAGAAGATGAAAAACCAGAGGTAACTGCTAATGGAGATAAAGAAATGATGTTTCCGATTGAAAAATTTGGTGTAAAAATAATGTCAATAGGTTTTTTCGTAGCAAAGAATCAAGGTTTAATTTGGCGTGGCCCTATGGCGGCAAATGCAATAACACAACTTTTCGAAAATACTCAATGGGGCGAAATTGATTATATGGTAGTTGATTTTCCTCCAGGAACAGGAGATATTCAATTAACAACTATTCAGAAAATAGAAGTTAATGGTGCTGTTATAGTTACCACACCACAAGAAATAGCATTAAACGATGCTCGTAAAGCGGCTTCAATGTTTACAAATAAAGACTTAAACATACCTTTAATTGGAATTATTGAAAACATGTCATGGTTTACACCCAAAATGCACCCAGATGAAAAATATTATATTTTTGGAAGTAATGGTGGTGAAAAATTAGCAAACGAGGTAAACTCAACATTATTAGGCCAAATACCATTAGTTGCTGAAATAGGTGAAGCTGCTGATAATGGATTTAGTATTTATAATCAGACAGATAAAAATGTTATTTTAGCATTTGAGTCAATTACTAAAAAAATAATTGATTTTAAAGAATAATGAGATAAATTCTTGCTGTAATATATGACTTATTAGTATTATTATTATAGCAAGAATTTTTTATAAAACTTCGTGTAAAATAGTATTTTATTTACTCCTATTTTTATAATGTTTAGAATCGCCCCATTCATCATAAGCAACTTTACTTCCGGCTAATTTAACTCTAACTTCAATACAGCTTGAGCAGTCTTCAGCACTTTCGTCGGTGCAAGGTTTATTTTCGTATAACTTGTATTTATCGCGATACATTCCAGGAGTTATATTAGGCATTAAAATATTTGCTCCAATTTTAATAGCTTTTTCACGACCAATTTTATCAATTGCTTGTAAGGCTGTGGTTGCTGCTATATTTATATCTTTCATGGTAATTCTTAAAACAGCAATCATTTTTAGCGTTAACTTAAATCGGTCGTCAATAGGCATTAATGAAGTTCTATGTTCATATAAAGGAGTATCAATATGTTCAATATATGGACCCATTCCGCACATATCAATATCTAAGTCTTTCATAAATAAAATATCATCAGCCAAATGTTCTAATGTTTGGAAAGGTAATCCAATCATAACACCTGTTCCAACCTGATATCCAACTTTTTTCAAAGTATGCAAACATTCTAATCTTTTTTCGAAACTATGATTTGCATCATTAGGGTGAAGTTTTAAATATAAATTTTTATTAGAAGCTTCAATTCTTAATAAATAACGATGAGCACCAGCTTCGTACCAACGTTTATAAACGTCTTCGGTTTGTTCTCCACAAGAAAGGGTAATACCCAATTTGCCATCTGATATTTTTTTAATTTCTTTAAGAAGATTTTCAATTCTTTTTGTATTAACATCACTTTGTAATTCGCCTGTTTGCATTACAATTGAACCATAATTTTTTTCAAAAGCAAAACGAGCAGCATCAAGAACTTCATCGTCACTTAAAATGTATCTTTCAACATTTTTATTATCTTTTCTTATTCCGCAATACAAACAGTTTTTAGCACAAATATTAGTAAACTCGATAAGTCCTCTTAAATATACATTATTACCAACATGTTTTTCTTTAATTTGATATGACTTTTCGTATAATGCCTTAAGATCTTCGCCTTCAGCACTTAGTAAATTAACAATATCTTGCTTCGAAAAAATCTCTTTTTCTAAAATATCTTTAATCATAAACTAGCTATTAAAAGGTGAAATAACTCTTCCAAAAATTCCATTAATATAAGCTATCGTCATTCCATAATTTGTAATAGGAATATCTTTTTCAATAAATGGTTGCAATCTGCTTAAAACTTGTTTGCGAGTAACAACACAGCCACCGCATTGAATAACTAAATTATACTGACTAATATCTCCAGTAATTTCAGATAAACCAGAAACAACATCAAATGTAATGTTTTTACCTGTAAACTTTTTAAGCCAAGCGGGTATTTTATGTCTTCCTATATCATCACAACTAACGTGATGAGTGCAAGATTCAAGAATAAGAACTTTGCTTCCATCTTTTAATTTATTTATACTAGGTGTCCCTTTAATAAAAGTATCGAAGTCACCCTTTAATCTTGAAAATACTATACTAAAAGAAGTAAGAGGTATATTTTCAGGAATTACACTTGAAACATATTCAAAAGCTTGACTATCAGTGACAACCAAGCTAGGTTTTAGTCGTTTGTTCATAAAATCTTCTAGTTCTGTTTCGCGAACCAAGATACAAATTGCATTTTTGTCGAGAACATCACGAATTGCCATAACTTGAGGGAGAATCATTCTTCCTTCAGGAGCTTCTGAATCAATTGGAGTTACAAGTAATACAATATCTTTTTCATTAACAATATCGGCAAACAATGAAGGTTTAACAAATATTGTTGTAGGCATAACTTCTTTTAAAAGTTCAATTAATTCATTAATTCCTTTATTTAGAGAAATGCTGATATCTATATACTTAGAAGTAGAAGATTTTGAAATTTTATTTTTAGTTTCAATCGAAAGAGATTCAATATCAGATTTATTATGAACTATAATATAAGGAATATCAAATCTATTGAATTCATTTATAAGATTTTCTTCGAATTTATCGAATTTATTATTAGAAAGAAGAAGAATAGCTAAATCAACTATTTTAATAGCTTCAATAGATTTTTTTATCCTTTTTTCGCCAAGTTCACCAATATCATCAATACCTGCAGTATCAACAATAATAGCAGGTCCAATACCAAAAATTTCAACAGATTTTTTAACAGGATCGGTAGTTGTGCCAGGAATATTTGAAACAATAGCAGTTTCTTGTCCACATAAAACATTTATTAAAGAGCTTTTTCCATTATTTCTTCTGCCAAATATACCAATATGAGGTTTTATGTCTTTTGTTTTCATATTTATTTTTTTAAAAATATAAGTCTCTATCGCCTTTTTTAATTTGTTCTAATTTATTTCTAACTTGTTGTTCTAGTTGAGGGTTATTTAATTCTACAATATTTTTTTCAATTATATCCCAACCTTTTTTAGCAGTATTTTCAGGAGCATAATCAACAAGATATTCGGCTAATGTTAAAATAGCATTAGGAGAACAATATCTTTTTATAAAACCAGGTACCGAAAATTCCATAAAATGCTCACCAGTTCTGCCTAAACGGTAACAAGCTGTGCAAAAAGAAGGAAGCATATTTTGTTCAAGTAATTCATTAATAATATCATTTAAAGAACGATTATCATTAATTCTGAATTGACCTTTATTAAGATTTTGATTTTCGTTTAAGCTAACTTCTTTAGAGTAGCTACCTAATTCAAGTTTAGTTCCACCATCAATTTGAGAAACGCCAAACTGTAAAATTTCATTTCTAAGCTCAGCAGGTTCACGTGCAGTTAAAATCATACCTGTGTAAGGAACAGCTAAACGAAGAATAGCTATAATTCTTGCAAAATCATAATCATTAACAAGATGTTTTTCTCCCATATCTAACATCGAAGCATCTTTTATACGAGGGAACGAGATAGTATGAGGGCCTACATTATAACAAGCTTCAAGATGATTGGTGTGACGAACCAAAGCCATAACTTCGAACATCCAGTCATATAATCCAAAAAGAACGCCTATTCCAACATCATCAAGACCAGCATCTTGAGCACGGTCTAATGAAGTAAGTCTATAATTATAGTCAGCTTTTTTACCTCTTAAATGATATGATTTATATGCTTCAGGATTATAAGTTTCTTGAAACACTTGGAATGTACCAATACCAGATTCTTTAATAACTTTAAATCCTTCAACATCTAAAGGAGCCGCATTAATATTAACACGACGAATTTCGCCATTACCTTTTTTAACACTATAAGCTAATTTAACGGTATGAGCAATAAATTCAGGATTATATTGTTCATGTTCACCATAAACCAAAATCAACCTTTTTTGACCATTCTCTTCAAGTGCTTGTACTTCGGTTATTATCTCGTCATCGCTAAGAGTTTTTCGAACAGCATCTTTATTTGAAGATCTAAAACCGCAATATTTACAGTTATTCGAGCATTTGTTCCCTATATATAAAGGAGCAAACAAAACTATTCTGTTTCCATAAATAGTATTTTTAAGTGTTCTAGCTCCATTTTTAATTTCATTTACAAGTTCTGGTGTATCAGCTTTTAAAAGTATAGCAGTTTCTTGCAAAGACAATCTTTTTTTTGATAGCGATTTTGCAATAACTTCTTTAACTTTTTCTGGAGTTGATATCGTGTTGTCTAAGATATCCCATATTTCTTCTGTATCAATAAAAGGAACATTAGGTTTATCTTCAATTTTATATTTTTGTGTAATAAATTCCATCTTTTATATTTTTGTGTTTTTCTTGTTTTAATGAATAGAAAAACAAATAGAAATAATATTTTATTGTTTGTTATAATATATATAGTTTTTCAGCATATATATTTTAAAAAAAAGGCGGCCTAAGCCGCCTTTAAAAATCAATTAATAATTAACTCTTTCTACATAGTGAGTATGTAACAATTTATGAGATTTATGTCCGTTAGGTTCTCCTAAGAACTCTTTATAAATTGCTGTAATTTCTGGATTTAGATGAGATTTTCTTAATGGCATATTTAAGTCTTCGTCATAAATAGCATCAGCTCTCTTAGCTCTAATCTCAGCATTAGTTGGTATTGGTTGACCACCACCACCTAAACATCCACCAGGACAAGCCATAACTTCGATAAAATGATAGTTAGCTTTTCCGTCTTTAACTGCTTGCATCAAGTTGTTAGCGTTAACTAAACCATGAGCAATAGCTAATTTAACTTCAGCACCTTCTAAGAATTTCCATGCATCAACACAACCTTCAATTTTCACTGAAGCTTCTCTGATACCTTCCATACCTCTAACAGGAGTTATGTTTAATCTTTCGAAAGGAACTTCTCTACCTGTGATAATTTCATAAGCAGTTCTTAAAGCAGCTTCCATTACACCACCTGTTGCACCAAAAATAACAGCAGCACCAGTAGATTCACCCATAATACTGTCATATTTTGAATCGCTTAAGCTCATAAAATCAATACCAGCTTGTTTAATCATTTTAGCAAGTTCTCTAGTTGTTAATACATAATCAACATCTTTGTAACCGCTAGAACGCATTTCAGGTCTGTCTGCTTCATATTTTTTAGCAGTACAAGGCATAATAGAAATAGAAACTATGTTTTTAGGATCAATATTTCTTTTTTCTGCATAATATGTTTTAACTAAAGCACCAAACATTTGTTGAGGTGATTTACAAGTAGAAACATTTGGTAAGAATTCTGGGAATTTATGTTCAATAAATTTAATCCAACCTGGAGAACAAGAAGTTGTCATTGGTAAAGCAATTGAAGAATCACCATCAACTAAAGCTTTTTTCAATCTAACTAATAATTCAGTACCTTCTTCCATAATTGTTAAGTCAGCAGTAAAATCTGTATCAAGAACAGAATCAAAACCTAATTGTTTTAAAGCTGTAACCATTTTACCTGTAACTCTTTCACCTGGAGCATATCCTAAATCTTCACCAAGAGCTATTCTAACAGCAGGAGCAGTTTGAACAACAACATGTTTGCTAGGATCGTTGATTGCATTAAATACTTCATCAATATAATTTCTTTCAACTAATGCACCGGTAGGGCAACGGTTAATACATTGACCGCAGTTAGTACAAACAACTGAAGCTAATGGCATATCATAGAAAGTAGATATTTTTTGTTCATATCCTTTTCCTGAGATTCCGATAGCAGATACTTTTTGTAATTCAGTACAAGTTCTAACACATCTTTGGCAACGAATACATTTGCTATCATCTTTCATTATAGAAGGAGAGCTAATATCCATTTTATAATTATGGCAGCTAACTAAATCAATAAGTTTGTTGTTTTCAACAGCATATTCAGAAGCTAAATTTTGTAATTCGCATTTGCCGTTTTTATAACATTTTGTGCAATCAGCATTATGTTCTGATAAAAGCATTTCAATGATATGTTTTCTTGCAGTACGAACTTTACCACTGTTTGTCGAAATTTCCATTCCTTCAAAAACAGGAGTAGCACATGAAGCAGGTAATGTTCTAGCTCCAACTTGTTCTACAACGCAAACTCTACAATTTCCTGCAACACATAAGTCGGTATGATGACATAAAGTTGGGATGCGAACATTAATTTTTTTCGCAGCATCAAGTATTGTTGAACCTTCATCAACACTTACCTGTATATTATTTATTTTTAAGTTTATTTGTTTACTCATGATAATATTTTTAAAACAATTAGTAAATAATTTCTTCTTTAAATTCTTCAACTATAGAATTAAATGAGTTAGCTACAGATTGACCTAATCCGCATTTAGCTGTAAGTTGCATACTTTGAGCTAATTTTACTAAATCATTCAAATATTCAGGAGATTTTTCGCGTCTTTTAACTGCTTGAATACCTTTTAATAATTGTTGACAACCAACTCTACATGGAGTACATTGACCGCAAGATTCTTCTTCGAAAAATTCTAAATAATTATGAAGAACATTATACATAGATCTGTGGCTGTTAAATAACATCATAGAACCACCTGTTGGAATACCTTCAAAACCAATAATAGTTTCTTCAAATTTTCTTCTTGGAACGCAGAAACCTGATGCACCACCTACTTGAACAGCTTTTGTATCGCCATCACCGTATTCAGCAACGAAATCAGATAATTTCATACCTAATTCTAATTCATAAACACCAGGGATGTTTGTATCACCAGAAATAGAAAGAACTTTAGATCCATGAGAATCACTTGTTCCTAAATCTCTAAATTTTTCGTAACCAATATGAGCAATCATTAATGCATAAACGAAAGTTTCAACATTATTTACTACTGTTGGTTTATTTCTAAAACCTTCAACTACAGGATAAGGTGGCTTATTTCTTGGTTCGCCTCTTTTACCTTCCATTGATTCGATAAGAGCAGTTTCTTCACCACAAACGTAAGCACCGCTACCCATTCTTATGCTAATTGAGAAATTAATTCCTAATTTTTTAAATTCATTATTTTTTTCGTCAATTTTACTTTGTAAGTCTTGTCTCATCCAAGCATATTCGCCTCTTAAATAAACAAAACCTTCAGTTGCTCCTGTAATATGAGCACAAAGACCCATACCAGCTAAAACTTTACCAGGAACATTTTGTAAAATAACTCTATCTTTAAAAGTACCAGGTTCACCTTCGTCAGCATTGCAAATAATATATTTTACATCACCTTGAGCGTTTTTAGCAAATTTCCATTTTAAACCAGTAGGAAAACCTGCACCACCTCTACCTCTTAATCCAGAGTCGGTTAATTGTTGTACAAAGACATCTTTGTCTATTTTTATTGCTTTTTCTAAAATATCACTACAAGTGCAATCTTTAGAAAAAATATAGTCAACTTTTTTTAATCCGTTTGTCATTTTAATCAATTTTACAATTTAACATTATTATTGTTGTATATAAGTATTAATAATCTCGGTTACCTTTGAAGGTGTAAGATTAGTATATACTCTTTCGTTTATTAACATTGATGGTTCTGCATCACTCCAACCTATATCGTTTGTTTCTAATAAAGTAAACATTCCATCTTCAGTTGTTTGACCAATTTTAATGTTAAGAACTTCTTCTAAGGTTTTTACGATTTCGTCTTTACCTTTCATAACTGCAATAATTGATTTACAAACACGAATCACATTTTTACCTCTTTTTTTAGTATCTAAAAAAGTGTAAAATGAAGCAGTTCCATAAATATCAGCTGCAGAAAGATCTAATTCTCTTGCAATTGCTAATACTTCAGTTGTGGTGATATAATTTTTTTGTCTCACCAATTCTTGTAAAACAGGCATGAGTGCTTCTCTTTTGCTCCCACACTTGCTAATTTGTTCTTTAATTATTAATGATAAATCATTCATACTTCTTTTTTTTAGTGTTATTATTTTAAAATTAACGCACAAAGATAAACAACAAAATATTATAAAAAAATATTATTTTAATTATATTTAATTGTATATAATTAGTGAAAAAGCAACAAATAAAACACATAAATAATACTTTTTTTGTTGTTTTATAAGAGAAATAAATATTGGAAAATTATTTTATTTGATTATTTTTGCAAAATATTAATTTAAAAATACTTAAATATTATGAACAATAGTATAGTTAAAATAAAAAATTATGAGAACGAACCGGTTCTTTCTTATGCAAAAAATTCTCCGGAAAGAAAAAAGTTAGAAGAAACTTTGAATAGATGTCTTTCTTCTAATATTGAAATTCCAATGTATATTGGAGGCGAAGAGGTTAAATCAGGAAAACTAGTTGAAATTAGACCTCCTCACGAAATTAAAAGAGTTGTTGGAAAATTCCACGCTGGAGATAAAACTCATGTTGAATTAGCTATTAAAAAAGCTCTTGAAGTTAAAGAAAGTTGGGCTAATCTTCCTTGGGAGCAAAGAGCTTCAATATTTTTAAAAGCAGCTGATTTATTAGCTGGGCCATATAGAGCAGAAATTAATGCTGCAACAATGATTGGTCAATCTAAAAATGCTTATCAAGCTGAAATAGATTCTGCTTGTGAATTGATTGACTTTTTACGTTTTAACGTAAAATATATGGCTTCTATATTTCAAATGCAACCAGATTCTAATCCTGGTATGTGGAATCAAATAGAATATAGACCTTTAGAAGGATTTGTTTTTGCTTTAACTCCTTTTAACTTTACTGCTATTGCTGGTAATTTACCTTCTTCTGCAGCTATGATGGGTAATGTTGTTGTTTGGAAACCATCTAATACTCAAATTTATGCAGCTAATATTATTATGAAAGTATTTAAATTAGCAGGCCTTCCTGATGGTGTTATTAACTTAGTTTATGTTTCTGGACCTGATGCAGGTGATGTTATTTTTAATAATCCTAATTTTGCTGGTATTCACTTTACTGGTTCAACAGGTGTATTTAATAATATTTGGAAAACAGTTGCAAACAATATTCAAAACTATAAAACTTATCCAAGATTAGTTGGTGAAACTGGTGGAAAAGATTTTGTTATTTCTCACAATTCAGCAAATCCAACTGCAGTTGCTACTGCTCTTTCTAGAGGTGCTTTTGAATATCAAGGTCAAAAATGTTCGGCTGCTTCACGTGCTTATTTACCAAAAAGCCAATGGCCTGAAATTAAAAGAATTTTAACAGAACAAGTTAATTCATTTAAAATGGGTGTTGTTCAAGATTTTTCTAATTTTATTAATGCTGTTATCGACGAAAAATCTTTCAATAATATAGTAAATTATATTGAATATGCTAAAGAATCGAAAGATGCTGAAATAATTATTGGTGGCGAATACGATAAAACTGAAGGTTATTTTGTTAAACCAACTGTTATTGTTACAACTGATCCTTATTTTAAATCAATGCAAGAAGAAATTTTTGGACCTGTTTTAACAATTTATGTTTATGAAGACAGTAAATTCGAAGAAACTTTAGATATTCTTGATAAAACATCTGCATATGCATTAACAGGAGCTTTATTTGCTCAAGATAGATATGTTATAGAAAATGCATCTAAAAAGTTAGCTAATGCTGCCGGAAACTTCTATATAAACGATAAACCAACAGGTGCTGTTGTTGGCCAACAACCATTTGGTGGTGCAAGAGGTTCAGGAACTAATGATAAAGCTGGTTCTATGCTTAATTTATTAAGATGGGTTTCTCCAAGAACAATAAAAGAAACTTTTGTTCCTGCAGAAGATTACAGATATCCATTTTTAGAAGTATAATAATATAATTAAATGTATATAAAAAAAGAGACCCCATAAAGGTCTCTTTTTTTTGTTAAAATATTATGCGAATATTATCCAAGCTCCGAAATTTGAGAGAGTTTTGTTTTATCAATAATTTCAATTGTTTTACCAAATATTTTTATAATCTTATCTTTCCTAAATTCTGAAAGTGTTTTTATTACATTTTCGGTGTCATACTACTACTGCCCGCATAACGCAAAACCTTTGTTTTGGTGCGTTTTTTATTTATGCTGTCATGGGATTTATTTGTATCTGTCCACCTATTGCTCTTAATACTTTCATTATTGTTTCAAACTGTGGTTTTGCTCCATCAGATAATGCTTTGTATAAACTTGGTCTACTTAATCCTGTTTCTTTCGCAATTTTAGTCATGCCGATTGACTTTGCTATATGTCCAATTGCTATTATTACATCAGTATCATTCCCATTTGCCAATACGGTATTAAGATACTCTGAAATCATCTCATTACTATCTAAATAGTCTGCTATATCAAATTTTGAAGTTTCCATTTCTTTACTTTTTTATGCTGTTTAAAATATCTTTGGCCTTTTCTATGTCTTTTTGTTGAGTCGATTTATCTCCTCCAACTAGCAGAATGATAATCTTCCCTTCTGATTCTTTAAAATATAACCTATAACCTTTTGCATAGTTTATTTTTATTTCTCGTATTCCATTCCCTACTGATTCACAATCTCCAAAATGCTCATCATTCTCAATTCTCTGAATGCGAAATAATATCTTTGCCTTTGCCCTTAAATCTTTAAGTTTTCTGAATCATTTATCAAATTCTTCTGTTTTCTCTATCAGGTACATTTATAATTGTGTATTCATTTAGATACAAAAATATGATTTTTTTTTAAATTGTCAATTTTTTAATTATAATTTAACTATAATAATTATATAAAAGAAGTCTGTCTGTTTTTAAATTATTAGTTACGTATAATTTTTAATGTTAATTTTATGAATATAGTAGACTTTTTTTAACGCAACTAAATGCACCACAACTTCGGTATTGTCACAATCTGTTTTATAGTTTTTTTCTATCAGAAGCAGATATTTTCAGTTGTCGAAAAATTGAACGTAGAGACACAATTAATTTAAAAATTTCAAGCGACTAATTATCTCATTGGCTTCAATTTCCATTTTTGAAAAAGCAAACCATTTTTTACCTAAATCTTTTAAACTTGCTCCAATATGAAAAACCATATTGTTATCAATTATTAAAAATCTATCATGGGATTTCGTGAAAATATTTACTTTAATAGGTTGGTATTGTTGATTATGCTTATATAAATCTAATTTGAATTGTTCGGTTATCTGTTTTGTGAAAATGCTAGCTTCTACATTCTTTTCTCTTTTTGAAAATAAAACTAAAACACTTTCATCAATATAATTATCAATAAGAATTAATGAACTTTTTGCAGTTTTTATTAAATTAACAATAAAAATATATGAATCAAATATTTCACCTTCATAAAATAAACCGTATTTAGGAGTTAAATTTGAGTTAATTTGTAATTTAATTTCACCTATCTCTTTTTTTATCACAAACACATCAGATTCAATACTTTCTATTCGATTATTAATAACATAACCTTTTAGTAGAAATTCTTTTAATACCTTGTTTGCCCAAATACGAAACTGAGTACCTCGTTTCGACTTTACTCTATATCCTACCGAAATAATTACATCTAAATTATAATAACATAAACGTCTTTTTACTTTTCTTATTCCTTCTTTTTGAACAGTCAAGTATTCCTTGACAGTTGAAAAATAATCTAGTTCATTCTCTTTAAATATATTGTTAATATGTAAACTAATATTTTGTTTCGTTGAATCAAATAATTCGACCATTTGTGCTTGAGTTAACCAAACACTTTCATCTTCAACTTTAACTTCAATCTTTTTTGACTGAATATCTGGTTGATAAATTATAATTTCATTTTTCATTGTTTTAAATAAATCAAATATTGGTGTAATAGGCAAATGTATATAATTTAAAACAATAAAATATAATATATGAATCAATAATATAACTCAAGGTGGTAAAAATGATTATGTCAAATTTTACGAATATGGTTCTTTTCAAAGAGAGTTATTTCATTATTAATGTCAGACATATTGTTTATATCTTAAATTTTAAAACCTAATTAGAATTAACCAAGCTCCGAAATTTGAGTAAGTTTTGTTTTGTCAATAATTTCAATTGTTTTACCAAATATTTTTATAATCTTATCTTTCCTAAATTCTGAGAGTGTTCTTATTACATTTTCGGTTGTCATACCAATATATTCGGCAATTTCACGACGTGAAATAGGCAAGTCAAATTCATTATTATTATAAATATTATTTGAAAAATATAAAAGCAAATGAGCAACTCTTCCTCTTAAATGTTTTGTTTTTATTGCCAACATATCAAGAATTATTTTATCGGAAATACCGCTCATTTTACTTAAAATATTGTATCCAAAATGGGCATTATTTAAAATTAATGATTTAATAAATTCAAAGTCTAGACTGCATATAACCGAATCTTCTAAAGCTGTAACCGAATAGTTGTAATTTTTATCAGAAAAAACACTTAATATACTTACAAAATCGAATGGTTTAGCTATTGTTATTATTTGCTCTCTTCCATCACTATTAACTTTATATAACTTTACCAAACCACTTTTTAAATAAATAAAATCTTTAATAGGTGTATTCGATTCAATAATAATATCTCCGCTTTTATAGTTTTTTTCAAATTTTCTTGAACAAATATTATCAAGATCTGATTGAATGATATTGTCAAAAAACAAAGTTTTTAAATCGCAATTTTCACAGCTACAGGTTATTTTATTTTCCATTTATTTAAGTTTTATGATAATTATCATATTATGATATGTATCATATTCAAAAATTAAAATTTCTTATTTATGCAGAGTATTTTTACATAAGCGTAAATATATAACAAATTTTTAAAATTATATAGTCATGAAAAAAATATTAATACTCGGAAGCGGAACTGCCGGAACAATGATGGCAAATAAACTGCGAAATGCTTTAGATAGGGAAGATTGGGATATAACCATTGTTGATAAAGACAAAGTTCATTATTATCAGCCTGGTTTTTTATTTATCCCTTTTGGAATTTATAATAAAAGTGATGTAGTAAAACCAAAAAGCGATTTTTACCCTGTTGGTGTTAATGTTGTTTTTTCTGAAATTGACCGAGTTGTTGCTTCAGAAAATAAAGTTTTACTTACAGATGGTAAAATTTTATACTACGATTTTTTAATAATTGCTACAGGAGTACAAACATATCCTGAAGAAACAAACGGATTAAAAGACAAATTATGGTATAAAGACATTTTTGATTTTTATACAGTTGAAGGTGCTGTTGCTTTGCAAAAACATTTTAAATCGTGGCAAGGTGGTAAATTGGTAATGGCTATTACCGAAATGCCGTTTAAATGTCCGGTTGCACCAATCGAGTTTGTTTGTTTAGCAGATGCTTATTTTACTAAAATAGGGATAAGAGATAAAGTTGAAATTTCTTTTGTAACTCCTTTATCGGGTGCTTTTACTAAACCAATTGCAACAAAAATGCTTAGCGAACTTTTAAAAGAGAAAAATATTAATATAATACCTGATTTTTATATCGAAAGTGTTGATAATGAGAATAAGAAATTAATTTCTTACGATGAAAAAGAAATTGCTTTTGATACTCTTGTTATTGTTCCTATGAATATGGGCGATAAAATGATTGAGAGAAGTGGTTTAGGTAATGATATGAATTTTGTTCCAACAGATAAACACACATTGCAATCGAAAGAACATGAAAATATTTTTGTTATTGGCGATGCAACCGATTTACCAACATCAAAAGCAGGTTCAGTTGCACATTTTTCTGGTGAAATTTTGCATGAAAATATTTTAAGTGCAATTGAAGGACGACCATTAAATGCAAAATTTGACGGTCACGCTAATTGTTATATCGAAACAGGTTTTGGAAAAGGAGCTTTGATAGATTTTAATTATGAAACAGAACCTCTTCCAGGCAAGTTTCCTTTACCAGGATTAGGACCATTTGGTTTATTGAAAAACACAAAAATTAATCATTACGGTAAAATAATATTTAGATGGATTTATTGGCACTTGCTTTTAAAAGGAAAACAATTACCAATTGACGCACATATGACAATGGCTGGTAAAAACAAAGTATCTTAATTTCTAAAGCTATGGAAGACAAAGAATTACAATATCAGATAGATGCTTTAAATAAAAAAGTAGATTTAATACTTGAACATTTAAATGCACAAAAACAAAGCAATCAAATAATTAATGATTTGGTTTCTGATGTTTCGATAATTGGAAAAGATGTTTATGATTCTACGGTTGAAGAATTAGATAAAAACATGGTGAATGTTGATACCGAAGAACTAAAAATGCTGATTGTAAAATTGTTGAAAAATGTAAACAATTTTAATAATATGCTAGGTATGCTCGAAAGTTTAAACGACTTTGTTAAAGACGCTTCTCCAATAGCAAATGAAATATTAATTGACTTTACTGAAAAGCTAAATGAATTTGATAAAAAAGGATATTTCGAGTTTTTTAGAGAAGCAGGTAATATTATAGACAATATAGTTACAAACTACAGCAAAGAAGATGTAAAACAATTAGCAGACAATGTTGTAACTATAGTTGAAACTTTGAAAAATGCAACACAACCTGATGTTATGAATTCTTTAAATAATGCAATAAAAACTTTCAGAAGTATTGATATTAATAATGTTCCTGAATATTCGATGTGGCAACTGTTTAAAGAAATGAATAAACCAGAAATGAAAAGATCTATTGGGTTTATGGTTACATTTTTAAATAGCATTTCAAAAAAATAAAAATTTCAATTCAAAATAATTATTAACAATTTAAAATTTACTATTATGTCTGAAAAAATAATATTAGGAAAAACTATCCAAGTTGATGAATCAGGTTATTTATTAAAACTGGATGAATGGTCTAAAGAAATAGCTTTAGAGCTTGCAAAAGAGGAGAATATTGAATTAACTCCTAAACATTTTGAAGTGTTAGAGTACCTAAGAACAGAATTTAAAAAAGGTGAACCTCTAACAATAAGAAAAATTGGTAAATCGGGTGTAACAGATATAAAAGAATTTTATGTTCTTTTCCCTGGTGGTCCATTAAAAATTTCATCAAAACTTGCTGGTATTCCAAAACCTACAAGCTGTGTCTAACAATTTAAATCTAAATAATATGTCAACAAAAGAAGAAAATCCGCTAAAAAAAGTCTGTGTTATTTGTTCTAAAGGAACAATAGAAGACGTTTATGCTGCATTGGTAATGGCAAATGGAGCTGTTATGGAAGGTATTGAAGCAAAATTGTTTTTTACATTTTTTGGCTTAGATGCTATAACAAAAAAACAAATGAACTCTTTAAAAACAGCTACAGTAGGAAATCCTGCACTAAGAATGCCAGGAGGATTACCTTTCCCTTCAATATTAGGTGTTATTCCTGGCGTTGAAGCAGGAGTATCTAGTATGATGAAAAGTGAGATGGAAAAATTAGATATTCCTCCAGTAGATGAGTTTTTAGAAATGATTACTGCAGGTGGTGGCGAAATTTACGCTTGTAAATTAGCTATGGATATGTTTAAACTTAAAAAAGAAGACTTGTGGGATGGCGTTTCGGCTGTGCTAACTGTAGGAGAGTTTTATGCTATGAGTGGCGGTGAAAACACTCAAATAATTTTCACATAATAGTAAATAAAAGCACATAAATATCTGGTTAATTTTAGAACGATTTGTAGGGTAGATATTATGTGCTTTTTTTAATTTATAAATTGTCTGATAAAAGAAAGTAACTAGAAAGATACATTAAAATATAATTTGTCTAAATCTCATCAATACTTTCGTTTATAACTTCGCAAGCAAATAAAATATCTTTTTCTGAAATTGTAAGTGGAGGAGCTATTCTTAAACTTTTATCGTTGAACAAAAACCAATCGGTTATAACACCTTTGCTTATGCATTTGTCAATTAGTTTTTTGTTAAACTCAAAAGATTCAAACTCCAAAGCAATCATTAATCCACAGCTTCTTATTTCTTTTATCTTACTATGATTAAGGTTAGCAAGAAATAACTGTCGTTTTTCTTCAACTTTTTCGATGTATTTGTTTTTTAAAATAACATTAATTGTTGCTAAACTTGCTGCACATGAAACAGGATGTCCGCCAAAAGTTGTAATATGTCCAAGAACAGGATTGTTTGTAAGGCTTTGCATTATCTCATAACTTGAAATAAAAGCACCTATCGGCATTCCGCCACCCATTCCTTTAGCTAATGTAATAATATCTGGAACTATTTCGTAATTTTCAAAACCAAACATTTTGCCTGTTCTCCCAAATCCTGTTTGAATTTCATCAAAAATTAATAAAACTCCATTTTTCTTACATATATTATATAATTCCTCCATATAACCTTTGGGAGGAATTATTATTCCGGCTTCTGCTTGTATTGGTTCAATAATAACACAAGCAACATCATTTTTAATGTTTTTTAAATCATCAAAATTACCGAATGAAATATGTGAAACATCAGGCAAAAGAGGACCAAATGCATTTTTGTAATTGTTGTCACTCATAATACTTAAACAGCCATGTGTTGAGCCGTGGTAAGCATTAGAACAAGAAATAATTTTTTTTCTTTTCGTATATCTTTTAGCTAATTTCAAAGCACCTTCAACGGCTTCACTTCCCGAATTAACAAAATAAACGTTTGATAATTTTTTTGGCAGTAATTCGCAAATTTTCTTAGCTAATTTAACTTGTGGTTGTTGAACATATTCACCATAAACCATCAAGTGTAAATATTTGTCTAACTGTTGTTTAATTGCTTTAATAACAATTGGATGACGATGACCTATATTACTAACCGAAATACCCGAAATTAAATCTAAATATTTTTCACCTTTTTTATTATATAAATACAACCCTTCGGCTTTATCTATTTCTAACATTAAAGGAGCATCGCTTGTTTGAGCAACAAATTTTAAAAATAATTCCCTTTGATTTAACATTAATTATTCAGTATAAGAGTCATCTTTTAAATTATGTTTTTTTAAGTAATCTTGTAATGCAAAGTCAATATTATCTCTAATGTTTGTTATTTTTTCTTGTGCTATTTCGTATAATTTTTCTTCTTTTTCTAAATTAATAGAATCATCGGTATCTTGACTTTTTTCTTTTATTTTTAGAAATTCTGAATATTCATTACTTATAACTAGTTTATATTCATTTAACAAACTTATAAGGCTATCTTTTAAAATATCAGTTTCTTCAACTTTTTCAATTTTTTCAATATCTGTAATTGTTGTTTCAATAGTAGCAATTAAAGCTTCTGATTTGAAAATAGTTTCATCAATTTTTTCATTATCGATGCTTTCATCTAATAAAATAATTTCATCATTAATTTTCACAATCATACTTTCTAGTTTATTGTAGTATTCTAGTTTTGATTTCTCAGATGATTTATTTCCACATCCCATTAAAAACATTGTGATTACAATTGATACAGCAAAATATTTCATAATTTTTATAGATTTTTAAATAGTAAATTAATAGTTTTTAATAATGAATTTTATTTTAAATAGTTGAAATTATGGTTCTTTTTAATATTTAATAAAACATTATACATTAGTTTAATTGTTTCTTCAACATCATCTTTATGAACCATTTCAACGGTTGTGTGCATATATCTCAAAGGCATTGATATTAAAGCCGAAGGAACACCTGCATTTGAGTAAGCAAAAGCATCAGTATCGGTTCCTGTTGAGCGAGAAGCTGCAATTCTTTGGAATTTTATTTTATTTTTGTCAGCAACTTCAATAATTAATTTAAGTAAATTGTTTTGAACAGCCGGTCCATAAGTTAAAATAGGACCTTTGCCTGAATAAATATCACCTAAATCAATTTTTTTCATCATCGGAGTTTGTGTATCGTGTGATACATCAGTGCAAATAGCGATGTCTGGTTTAATTTTTTCAGCTATCATTTGAGCACCTCTTAAGCCAATTTCTTCTTGAACCGAATTAACTATATATAATCCAAAAGGCAACTTATCTTTATTTTCTTTAATTTGTCTCGCAACTTCGGCAATAACAAAACCACCTATTTTATTATCTAAAGCTTTTCCAACAATTTTTTTGTTATTTAATAACATATATTCATCATCGTAAGTAATAACACAACCTACATGAATACCTAAAGCTTCAATTTCTTTTTTTGATTCACAACCACAGTCAATAAAAATATTAGAAACTTGTGGTGTTTCTTCTTTATCGGCTTTTCTTACATGAATAGCTGGCCAACCAAAAACACCTTTAACAATTCCTTTAGGTGTATGAATATTCACAGTTTTAGAAGGAGCTATTTGATGGTCAGAACCGCCATTTCGTTTAACATAAATTAAACCTTCTTCGGTAATGTAATGAACAAACCAAGATATTTCATCGGCATGTGCTTCAATAACAACTTTATAATCAGCTTTTGGATTTATTACAGCAACTGCAGTCCCGTAGTTATCGGTATAAAATTCATCTATATATGGTTTAATATAATTTAACCATACTTTTTGACCTTCAATTTCAAATCCTGTTGGAGATGCAGTGTTTAAATATTTTTCTAAAAATTCAAACGATTTTTTGTTTAGTAATGACGCTTTTTTCATCGGTATATATTTTTTATTTTAATATTTATTTGTCTTTCTGAACAATAGCGAAGAACTGTATTTGTTTTTCTCCGTTTATTAGGACAAAAAGTTTGATGATTTGTAATTAAAAAAACACTTTTTCCAAAGATAATAAAGAAATTTCAATAAAATAAACTACTTTTTAAATAAAAATCATAAAAACTCACAAAAAAATATAAGTTCAATATAAAATGAAATAAAAATATTTTTTTACTTTTTTTTAATGTTTGTTAATGAATTTTTTTTGTTATTTTGTAGAAATATAATAATTACTAATATTTAAAAAATAAATATAATGAGTACACTTAATTTAGATTGGTCAAGTCTTCCTTTTGGATACTTAAAAACCAATTGCTATGTAAAATCTGTTTGGAAAGACGGATCATGGAGCCCTATAGAAGTAGTTGAATCTGAGTATATTAATATGCATATTGCTGCTACTGCAATTCATTATGGCCAACAAGCTTTTGAAGGTTTAAAAGTTTATAGAGGTAAAGACGACAAAATAAGATTATTTAGATGGCAAGAAAATGCTAAAAGACTTAGAAATTCGGCTATCGGAATAAAAATGGCTGAAGTTCCTGACGAACTTTTTAGAGAAGCTGTTGATATCGTGGTTAAGAAAAATATCGAATTTTTACCACCTTATGGAACAGGAGCTAGTTTGTATTTAAGACCTTTACTTTATGGTTCAGGTGCTGAAGTTGGAGTAAAACCTGCTGCAGAATATACATTCTTTATTTTTGTTTCTCCAGTTGGGCCATATTTTAAATCAGGATTTAGTCCTGTTGATATCGCAATAGTTAGAGATTCTGACAGAGCTGCTCCTCTTGGAACAGGTATGTTAAAAGTTGGCGGAAACTATGCTGCAAGTTTAAAAGGTCTTGAAAAAGCAAAAAAAGCTGGTTGCAGTTCTCCTTTATATCTTGATGCAAAAGAAAAAAGATATATTGACGAAATAGGTGCAGCTAACTTTTTTGGTATTAAAAATAATACTTACATAACACCAGAATCTAAATCAATTTTACCTTCAATTACTAATATGAGTTTAACTGCATTAGTTCAAGATTTAGGGTTAAAAGTTGAAAGACGTCCGGTTGATGTTGATGAATTAGCTTCTTTTGAAGAAGTTGGTGCTTGCGGAACAGCTGCTATTATTTCTCCAATAGGAAAAATAGTTGACATGGAAAATGATAAAATTTACAACTATTGTAAAGATGGAAAACCAGGTCCTATTTCTACTAAAATTTATGAAAGACTTCAATCTATTCAATATGGCGAAATCGAAGATAAATATGGTTGGATAGATTATATTAAACTATAATAAATATTCTAAATTTAAGGAAAAAGCTATTCGATAAGAATAGCTTTTTTTTTATGTTAGTTTTTAGAAATTATTTTATTGTTTAGTACGCTGTCAGGAGTAATGCTCCAAGTTCGGCGGTCGGCTTTGCCGCTGTCGTAATATAAAAGCAGGCTTGTAGCCTGTAGTTGTGCGAAGTTTCTGAACTTCGCACCGGATAAAAGTTAGTTTTCAAACTAACAAGAACAGTATTTAACTTAACTAAATTATCTTTAGTTGTAGTTGAAAACTACAGTTTATTAAGTTCGAAGTTCGAAAACTTCGAACAACGAATTACTGCGAAAAACAAACTACTTTGGTGTAGCAAAACACGGCACGGAAAACATTTCCGCACCAGCCGAGATGTTTTTGTCATTCATAGCAACATAAAGCATCCAAATCCGTTCTCCGATTTCTATAATAAAACCAAAATAAAATATTTGAAAAATATTAAATTTTAGTTATATTTAAAAAAATAATACAGATATTTATGAAATTTTTAAAAAGCATTGAAATTGAAAAATAATTTAATTTTATCGATTAGTAAAAACAATAATGTTTTAAAGTGGGTCTTACTCTTACTCTCTGGTTTTATTTGGGGAAGTTCGTTTATATTAATGAAAAAAGGTTTACAGGCTTTTTCTTCGCCTCAGGTTGCGTCTTTACGGATATTTATAACATTTGTAATTTTTATGCCATTTTTTTATTCATTCTTGAAAAAAATTAATTTCAAAGATTTTATTTTTATAACTCTTGTTGGTTTATTTGGCAATGGTATTCCTTATTACCTTTTTACCTATGCTCAACAACATATAAACAGCTCAACGGCTGGTATTTTAAATTCGTTAACTCCAATTGCAACGATGATCTTTGCAATTATTATTTTTAAATTTAAAATAAAAATATATAATATTATTGGTCTTTTTATAGGATTAATTGGTGCTTTTATTATTATTAAATCTGGAAATAGCGATTTCTCTTTTCAGGGCAATATTTATGGAATATTCATAATTTTAGCTACTTTTTGCTATGGCTTAAGCACTAATATTGCTCGTTATAAATTAATGAATGTAAACTCTGTTGTTACTACAGGATTAGTTTTCTTTTTAATGGGACCAATTGCAGGTATTCATTTGTATTCTACAAATATAGTTGACACAATACAAAGTAGTGAAATTGCTCAAGAAGCATTTGGCTATATGCTTATATTATCGGTTTTTGGAACAGCTTTATCTCTCATTTTTTACTACTATCTTGTTAAAATTTCATCTAGTATTTTCGCCTCTACAGTAACTTATATTATACCTGTATTTGCAATTATATGGGGTGTTTTAGATGGTGAAAAACTGACATTTTACCATATAATAGGTATTGTAGTAATTTTTTGCGGCGTTATTTTAGTTAATTACCGAAAAAAACCACAAGAAAATATTAGTTAAATAATAAAGTGATTTTAATTATAATTGAGATAATACATTTTTCTTTAACTCATCAAATTCACTTTCGGTTATCATTCCCATTTCCATTAATTGACCTAAACGTTCAAGTTTTGATAAATTAATTTCCATTTCAGAATACCTCTTTTGTGAATCTGGGTGAAGTTGATGTGCAACAGCCGCTGTATTTGTTGTGCTTTGACGATTTCTTGCAAATTCAACCTTTAAATCGGTATATTTTTTAGCATAAGCTATTTTTTCTTTTTGCAACCTTTGAACATTTTCTTCTAATAATCGGGTCTTATTAGTTAAAGGCTCAATTCTCTTGTCGTTTTCGTTGTTTAAATTATCAAAATCTTGCTTTTGTTTATCGATTTTTGCATTTAACTCCTCAATGTTTTTCAATTTTTCTTCAATTTCTTTTGCCTTTTCTTCAATTTCTTTCTTTAATGTATTATTTGAATCTTCTGAATTTAATTTTTCTAAAGTTATCTTTTTTACAGTTTTCTTACTTTTTAATAATACAAATAAAATTATTACTAATAATGAACCTAAGCCAATTAATGAGTAGAATAAGATATCATGAAATTTTTTAGCTTTTTCCCCATTTTTATCAGTTATTTTTTCACTTTTATTCGCATTCTCCAATTTAGATTGGGTTTCAAAAAATTCAGAATTAATTTTTTCGCTTAAATCAACAAAACTTTGGTCAAATTCTACTATGCTATTTAAAACTTCAACTTTTGCTTCATTCTCGGTTGTTTCATTTGCTTTAACATATAAATCTTTTCTAATTTTTTTCAATGAATCAATTTTTGAAAAATACGAAACGTACTGAAAAGGTTTAATGCTATCTTTTACTTCTTCTTTCTTTTCTTCTTTGGCAGCAGCTTCAGAAGCATAAGTTCCTGTGAAAAATATTGACAAACAAAGTGCCAGTAATAAAAGTTGTTTTTCCATAATTTTAAAATTAATTTTTGCAAATATACTACTTATTAGAAATATAAATTTATAAAAATATTATTATTAAATAAAAAAATTAATATTAAAAAACATTTGGCATTAAATCTATTTTTAATAATTTTGGAAACAATATCCCGTAAATTTAAATTTATTGCGGTAAAAAAAATATAGCATGAAGTATTATTTATTTATAATTTTTACACTATTAATTATATTTCCTAAAGTAGGGTATTCTCAATATAAAGACGAAGAAAAAGAAATAAGAAAAATATTGCCCGATAAATACACTCAAAAATTAGACACAAACGAAAATTTTGTTGCCATAATTTCTTATATGTTGCTCGATAAAATAAATGAGTATCGAAAAGAATCTGAGGTAGGAGAAGTTTATTTTTATGATGAGTTTTCTAATATTGCGAAAGAATACGCAAACCGATCAGCTGATTTTGAAAAAAGTGAAAAGGAGAAGAAATCAGACTATAATTTTATTCAATTCCCAACTGCTATTGGGGTGTCAAAGAGTAAAGAGTTTTTAACTTACAGCGAAATTGTTACCGGCATAATGGATAAAATAAAGAAGCAAAAAACCGATATTATTTATTTAAATGATGGAGCCAATTTTTTTGTAGGAATGGGTTCTTCTATAGACGAACAATCTAAAAAAATATATTCAACTTTGTTGTTGGGAAACTATTATACAATTAATAATGGAGCAGATCATCGCAATGAGCTTACAAATCCTTATTCCAAAAAAAAATATGGGGTAAAAAAATATGATGTTAAGAATTGTAAAAACTGTGAAAAATTTAATGATTATGAAAAACTTTACAATGGACTTTATGTTGAAAATGGCAAGGTTTATTTAAAATACGAAAATTTAAAAGCTATTCAAAAAGTTTTTAAAGGTAGTAAAGATGGAATAGCTATAGATTTTGTTCAATTAGAACAATACCCTTGTGATAAAGATTATAATATTTATGATAATGAATTGTTAAGCAAAGGTATAATGCCAAAACCTTGTTTTTCTTCTAAAATGTGGAAGAAAAATAAGCATAAGGGTGATAAAAAATTAAATTTATTAGATACATATATTTGCAAGTTGCCCAAAAAAATAGCAGATCCTTATGAGTTAAATATGCATGTTATTTTAAATAAGAGTTTGTGTAAAACAGTAGGTCGAAAATATATTGAAAAATCTAATGCCGAAGGAACTTTAAATAGTGAGTTGCTGTCAATGCTTAACGATACTAGCATTCATGAGTTTGTGCCAAGAAGCTATGATACCGTTTTTACATTTGTTATTCCATTCGAGAAAAACGAGTTTAAAGTTAATACCGATTCAATAAATCAAACATTACAAGTATTAGCAAAACCAAATTATAGCATTGATGCAATTTATATTTATGCTTACACTTCAATAGAAGGGCTTATTGATAAGAATGAAAGATTAAGAAAAAAAAGAGCTAATGCTGTTATTGAGATTTTAGAAAAAAATCAGAAAAAGAAAATTCCAAGAAATCAGGTTTTAACCGAAGATGGCTGGGAACAGTTTATTAAAGAAATATCAGAAACATCGTATGCCGATTTAGCAAAAATGCCCAAAGAAGAAGCAATAGCTAAAATTTCGGGTCAAGAGGGTTTGTTAGATTCACTTGAAAGCGTGCTGTCGAAACAACGATACTCACGAATAGTATTAGATGTTGCTTTTGATGTTAATGATGAAAACGAAATGCAGTTTTTATTAGAGATGTATGAAGAAGCTCGAAATAGCAATAAGATTCAAAGAATGCTCGAAATTCAAAAATATATTATGAATAGCATAAAAAGTGGAAAATATAAAATTGAAGATTTAGCAAAATTTAATATACCTCAAGAAGATAAATATGGAGATATGTTATTGAATAATGCTCACTTTAAACAAGTGTTTACTTTGAATAATGTTATTGATGAAGATTTTTACAATGAAATAGTTAATTTACAAACAGTATCACCATCAAATAATCGAATAAAATACAATCGCATTTTATGTGAGTTACGTTTGAAAGATTTTGTAGATCAAAATCAAGCAACTGGGTTACAATCAGAAATTGATAGATTATATGGAAGTGATTTAGACTCATCTACAATAAATAAATTAAATTTAGAATTACAGTTTAAGATAATAAAACAGTTTAATGTTCCTGGCTCGCCAGTTCCTATTGTAGAAGCATGTTTTGTTAAAATAAAAAGCATTTTTACAACAGAAGAAACCTCGTGGCAAAATTCGATGAAATTGGCAAGTATATTTGCCGAATACGGTGATTATACATTTGCTGCAAATTTATTGGGGCCACATCTTAAAACCGAAGGAGTTAGCGACGATTTAGTGTTTTTATATATTACAATATGTGCAAGTTCAAATTCATTGTTTATTTCAAATGAATTTATTGAAGCATTAAGAATAGCAAAAACAAAAAATCCATATCGTTTCTGTCAATTATTTGGCGACCCTTATTTAACTTTCCAGATTTTAGATAATCCTAATGTGAAAGCAATTTATTGCGAAGATTGTGATTAATTCTGGTAATATTTATTGGGAATACAAATAGCTTTGTTTTATATAATTGATAATTAATTATCCCTTAGTAAAGACATAAATTTATCAAATGAAACAATAAAAAGTTTTGAATTTTCACCTGAAAATAAATATCTTTATGTTTTAACAGAAAATAATGTTTTGAGTAGATATAATTTAAATACAAATTTAATGGGAGTTTTACCAACAACATTCGTATGTCAAGATGTTCTTCGTAGCAGAGGAGGCGAAATTTTGTTGCAAATTCATCAGATATTGTTAGATCTATTGTTACATTAGTTTATACCAATATAGATGAAAATAAAAATCTTTATAATAAATGGGAAAATGAATTTTTCGCCCCGTTGTTCGTAGTTTCATAACTACGAACCAAATAAAATTTAGTTTACAACTAACAAAAACAACAACCAAATAGTGAATAAAATCGGAGTACGACTTAAAATCGTACCCCATATAAAAATGAATTTATTTATTAGTAAGACCCCTTTGGGGTCAAAGGTTTGTAGCCAAATAAATGGCTACAAACCTCAGGACTTCTTCGAAGTCTAACAGAACAAAAATGAGAAAAATATTAAGATATACCAGCTGGCACCGACATATTGTTGGCACCCATAAGAGTAACTACGCACTAAGTAAAAGTTAGTTTTAAAAACTAACAAAAACAAGCTTTAGTTTGGTAATGTAAAAAAATAGTTTTTTGTATATAATTGTAGTTAAAAAACTACCATTTATTAAATGCGTAGTTCTGAAACTACGCATAACGCAGTTTTATGTTTGTTTTGAATGAAACAGAAATAGAAATTATGGTATCACAAAATGTGATACCTTCCAAGCAACACTTAGGTGGTTCAATGCCATTTGCTTTTTTAGAAACTGGAGTTGCAATGCTGTCTAGTGTACTAAAAAGCAAAAGATCAAAAGAAATAAATATTGCTATTATGAGGGCATTTGTTGCACTTCGTAAAATGTTATTAAATCATACAGAACTGCGTTTAGACATAGAAGAAATTAAAAAAAGACTTGAAAATCAGGATAAAAATATTGAACTAGTGTTTAGTTACTTAGATGAACTTATTGAAAAACAAGAAACCCCTAAACCTCGTACACGCATAGGATTTAAAATAAGTAATGATAAAGTATAATAACAATTTGGGTGTGTAAAATCGGAGTACGACTTAAAATCGTACCCCATATAAAAATGAATTTATTTATTAGTAAGACCCCTTTGGGGTCAAAGGTTTGTAGCCATTAATTTGGCTACAAACCTAAGGACTTCTTCGAAGTCCAACAGAACAAAAGCGATAAAAACATTAAGTTGCTCTTACAAGCTGAAGACCTATTTTAGTTTACCATTGTAAAAGCAGGTATAATATAAAAGATTTGCTAGCTCCTTAGGAGCAACATTTTGGTAAAAACCAAAACACAAAAACAATATAAAGTCCCGTAGGTACGAAATTATGGTAACCAAGGCACGGAAAACATTTCCGCGCCAGCCTTGGGATAGCCCTTGTCGCCCTGAACGGCAGTGAAGGGTCTTATATCTGCATAAAGGAGATGCTTCGTTCCTCAGCAAGACAAAAACCACAATACAAAATTAAGACTGGTGGTTAAATAACTTAGTTCATATAAACCAAGGCACGGATTACAAATCCGCGCTAGCCGAAGGTCGTGCCTCGATAAAAAAAACTTTTTGCGTCCTTTGCACCTTTGCACCTTTGCGTGATAAAAAAAGTATTAGCTCCTTAGGAGCTACATTTTGGTAAAAACCAAAACACAAAAACAATATAAAGTACCGTATGGTACGACATTATGGTAAATCAAGGCACGGAAAACATTTCCACGCCAGCCTTGGGATGCTTCGCTGCGGCTCAGCAAGACAAAATCCACAACACAAAATTAAGAATGGTGGTTAAATAACTTATTTCATATAAACAAGGCACTGAAAACATTTCCTCGCCAGCCTGAGTTTTACCAAACAGAAGTTGTTTTGTAACTAACAAAAACAACAAGC
>CAZJKL010000009.1:0-34956 GCA_964546655.1 uncultured Bacteroidales bacterium
TGAGGTAGTTTTATAACTTCGCACCAAATAAAAGTTAGTTTGCAACTAACAAAAATTAGTAAGACCCCTTTGGGGTCAAAGGTTTGTAGCCATTAATTTGGCTACAAACCTCAGGACTTCTTCGAAGTCTAACATAAACAACATAAAATTTAAAAACTACAGTTTATTAAATGCGTTTCCGAAATTTTTCGTAAGGAAACTACCAACCACAGAAGATACATAGCTCGTGATGCTTTTGGTTATAGTTTAGGTTATTTTAATGGTGATTATAAAGCAATTAACCCAAATGTTAATTTAAATTCAAATAATTTTATTGCAAATAAGCAAAATAACACTAATTTAGCAATAGACTCACCAGATTTATACAATGGCAATATAAGCAATATGGTAACCACTAGTAGGCGGACAAGTAATGCCCCGTTAAAAAACTTTTCGGTCTTTGCCCCTTTGCGTCCCGATTCCTATCGTGGATTGCGTAAAAATTAAAAAAATCCCAATTAGTAGAAATTCGAATAAAATAAAATAGTATATTTGCTGAAAATAAAAGAGTTATGACAGAACAAAGAGAAAAATATATAAATCCTTTTACAGATTATGGCTTTAAGCGATTATTTGGAGAAGAGCCCAATAAGGATTTGTTATTATCCTTTTTAAATGAATTATTAAAAGAAGAGCAGGGAAAAATAACAGAATTGACTTATTTAAAGAATGAAAACTTAACAGAAACAGAATTAAATAGAAAAGCTATATTTGATTTATATTGCACAAATGAAAGAGGAGAAAAATTTATAGTAGAATTACAAAAGACAAAACAAAAGTTTTTTAAAGATAGAACCTTATATTATTCTACCTTTCCGATAAGAGAACAAGCAATAAAAGGTAGTGATTGGAGTTTTGAATTGCAAAAAGTATATACCATAGCAATATTAGATTTTGTATTTGACGAAGATAGAGAAGATGACGGGAAATACAGATATGATGTAAAATTAACAGAACAAGAAACAAAGGAGGTTTTTTACGATAAATTGACCTTTATTTATTTGGCAATGCCAAAATTCACCAAAGAGCTAGATGAACTAGAAACAGGATTTGATAAATGGTTATATGTAATAAAGAATTTAAATAAACTGGATAGAATCCCAGAAACTTTAAAAGAGAGTATCTTTTTAAAGTTATTCGAGACAGCTGAAATATCAAAATTCACTCAGAAAGAATATCAAGAATATGAAGATAGTTTAAAATATTATCGCGATATAAAAAATTCGTTAGATACAGCACGTGAAGAGGGTATTGCAAAAGGAAGAGAAGAAGGAAGAGAAGAAGGCAAAGCAGAAGGAATTACTAAAGGAATCGAAAAAGGCAAAATAGAGGTTGTAATAAACGGATATAAAGAAGGCTTTTCAATAGATATGTTGAAAAAAATAACAGGATATACCGAAAAAGAAATAAAAGAAATAATAAACAACAACAAACTTTAATAACCAGTTTGCTTAATGAGTTATGTTTGGTTTAATACAATGGCAACCTATAAGCAACAAGTAGTTAGCGAAGGCTGTAAATTTATTTTAGAATCGCAAGAATTGTACGGCAGCAATCATTTAGGAACAATTAAGAAAAACACCGACAACCCAATTAATGAAATATTAATAGGCAACAAAACATACGAATTAACCGACCATCTCGGTAATGTTCGAGTTACTTTCTCTGACATTAGATTATGGAACGATTTAAATTCGGATAACACTATTAATACAGGTGAATTAGCTTTAGATATTACTTCTTGGAACGACTATTACCCAGGCGGGTCTCTAATGCCCGGAAGGAGTTTTGAAAGCAATAGCTACCGTTTTGGTTACAATGCGGGCTCTGAAAAAGACGACGAAATAACTGGTGTAACAGGTACGCATTTTACTACATATTTTAGAGAATTTGATACACGTTTGCTTGTGCCTTGGTCACCCGACCCAGTCCTCCAACCTTGGCAAAGCCCATATTCTTACATGGACGGAAACCCTATTTGGTTCAATGACCCGAGAGGGGATGTGGTGGATCCTTCTAAATTAGGGAACAAGGAAAGAAAATTATATGATAAAACAATATTAAATTTAAAAAATGGAAGTGCAATATTTGAGATAGTTTATAATTCAATAAATTCGGTTATGTCTATATATAGTGTTTCGGCTCCGAATTTAACTCCAAATAATATGAAAGAAATGATTACTGTTGGTGGAGTTTATAATCATTCAAGTAAAAGTATTTATTTAAATAAATATCAGATTAAAAAAAATGGGCCAACTCATATTGGATTTGGACCTATAGCGATTTTTGAGGAAATATGGCATACAGGACAACATTTATACTATTCTCAATATAAATATAATGTTTCTAATTTAGAAATGGAAACAGATGTTAGAGTTGCTAGGGCATTTGAAATTTATCGAATTTATTATACAAATGAAAAAAATATAATTTCTGATTATGGAGCAGAAGATTATGTTCGTTCTTTTGTGCAAAACAAAGATGTTCAAAAATATTTTTCTGCCATTCTCAAAGGTGAAAAAATATCAAAAGAAATGGAAATAAATTATAGAAATCAAGTAAAAGAACTTGGTAAAATAGTAAATAGAAAATACAGCGAAATTGACGAGAATTGGAATCCAAATGATGTAAAAAAATATTCAGGAGAAACAAAATTTTTCGATTCAATAATAAGATACACATATTAATTTATTTTTTTATGAAACATAGAATTTATTTAATTTTAATATTTTTTATTTTAGTTATAAGTTTTTTAATAAATGTTTATTTATATGAAAAAAATAAAAAATTAGAAACAGAACTTAAAGATAAAACAGATTCATTAATAGTACATGAATATATAGATTCTAATACAGATGAATGTAATAAAGAAGTTTATTATATTTTATTTCAGGCATTATACAAATCAAGAGTTAAATTTGATGATATATGTTTCTATCTTGATTCCAAAGGAAGTACTTCAATAAATTGTATTTCTTTAACTATTACACGAAATGAGCTCAGTAAAATTTTGCTGGATAATTACAAATTAAGTTTTGATAAAGATAGTATATTAAAAGGTGTATATTTTGTAAAGAATGATTATGATTCTTTAATAGTTGGAAAATAAATGTAGTTATTCCACAGTTAGGCGAAGCATTTGCTTCGTCCAAAAATGATTAGTAGCATTTGCTACAAAAGATAAAAAATCGTAATTGCTCATTCGTAATTACTCATAAGTTATATTATTTTCAGCGGTATTCGTGAATGCCTTCGGCATTTCGTAAAACAAATTGCAAAACAAAAACAACAAGCAAATCGGGGTACGACTTTGAGTCGTACTTCCAGATTAAAAACGATATTGTAAAAAAAGTGTATTAAATTAAAAAAATCCCAATTAGTAGAAATTCGAATAAAATAAAATAGTATATTTGCTGAAAATAAAAGAGTTATGACAGAACAAAGAGAAAAATATATAAATCCTTTTACAGATTATGGCTTTAAGCGATTATTTGGAGAAGAGCCCAATAAGGATTTGTTATTATCCTTTTTAAATGAATTATTAAAAGAAGAGCAGGGAAAAATAACAGAATTGACTTATTTAAAGAATGAAAACTTAACAGAAACAGAATTAAATAGAAAAGCTATATTTGATTTATATTGCACAAATGAAAGAGGAGAAAAATTTATAGTAGAATTACAAAAGACAAAACAAAAGTTTTTTAAAGATAGAACCTTATATTATTCTACCTTTCCGATAAGAGAACAAGCAATAAAAGGTAGTGATTGGAGTTTTGAATTGCAAAAAGTATATACCATAGCAATATTAGATTTTGTATTTGACGAAGATAGAGAAGATGACGGGAAATACAGATATGATGTAAAATTAACAGAACAAGAAACAAAGGAGGTTTTTTACGATAAATTGACCTTTATTTATTTGGCAATGCCAAAATTCACCAAAGAGCTAGATGAACTAGAAACAGGATTTGATAAATGGTTATATGTAATAAAGAATTTAAATAAACTGGATAGAATCCCAGAAACTTTAAAAGAGAGTATCTTTTTAAAGTTATTCGAGACAGCTGAAATATCAAAATTCACTCAGAAAGAATATCAAGAATATGAAGATAGTTTAAAATATTATCGCGATATAAAAAACTCGTTAGATACAGCTCGCGAAGAAGGAATTGAAAAAGGAAGAGAAGAAGGAATTACTAAAGGAATCGAAAAAGGCAAAATAGAGGTTATAATAAACGGACACAAAGAGGGCTTTTCAATTGAGATATTGAAAAAAATAACAGGATATACCGAAAAAGAAATAAACAACATAATTAAAAATAACAAACTTTAATAACCAGTTTGCTTAATGAGTTATGTTGGGGTTAATACAATATCAACCTATAAAAAAACTCGTTGTACGAAGTTAATAAACTTCTCACCACTGTAAATGAATTGATTAATTTAGTAAGACCCCTTTGGGGTCAAAGGTTTGTAGCCATTTATTTGGCTACAAACCTCAGGACTTCTTCGAAGTCTAACAGAAATAATATAAATTCCTATATGTACAACATGGTAAGATAATGGCACGGAAAACATTTCCGCACTAGCCTCGCGTGTTAGCCCTTGTCTCCCTGAATGGTAATGAAGGGTTTTTTTATAAAACAGAGATGCTTAGCTGCGAAATCAGTAAGACAAAATACATAACACAGGCACAATTCCAATTTTAATTACCGAAGACTATATTTATTTTTTAAAATCACAGCTAAAATAAGTCCCAATCCGGCCATTATGCCACCAGCAATAAAAGCAGGAGTGTAACTCCCCGTTGTATCATATAGCCATGAACCAACTATCGAAGCAATAGCCCCGGTTCCAAAAGCAGTGTAAACTATACCATAGTTGATTCCTAGATGTTTTGTTCCAAAAGTAATCGATGTTAGATTTGGGAAAAGAGCCATGGAAGCTGCAAATCCCCATCCTAATAAACCAGAAGCTATATATAATGAAGTTTGGTTAATCGCTAAAATAGGGAACAGAAAAAATGTTGACGTTTGAATTATATATGTAATAATAAGAACTTTAAGCACACCAAATTTATCTCCTAAAAAGCCGGCTAAGGGTCTTCCCAAGCCATTAAATAGTGCAAAAATTGATAATGCGAAGGCTGCTTCAATAGGAGCAAGTCCAACAATCTGTTTGCCGTATGGAAGGATAAGAGTAAGACAAACAAATCCACCAAAAAGGATCAATACAAATATTGACCACATAAACCAAAATATAGGATTATTAAGCATCTCTTTTGGTGTAGATTCTTGTATAACCAGTGATTTTTTCGTCCCATTCTGAATTGGTGACCAGTTTTCAGGAACCCATCCTTCTGGCGGATTTCTAGTTAACCAAGACGCAAAAAGCGAAACAGAAGAGGTGATAATAGCTATGATTAAAAAAGTGTTTTCTATTCCGTATTCGGGAATTAATATTTTTGCTTTAAGCGGAGCCCATACAACTGCAGAAAGCCCCATTCCTGTTACCGAAAGAGCAATAGCCAATCCCGGAAAGTCTGGAAGCCATTTTCTTGATGGTGGAATAGCACAAGCGTAAGCAATTCCTCCGGCCGTTCCTCCAAGTAATCCATATGTAATAATTAACCACCAAGTGTATGGGAACTGTCCAACTAAAGAAGCCAGACTATATGCGATTAAAAAAAGAATTGCACCAATAACGCCCGTTTTTCTAGGCCCAATTTTATCTTGAAGTTTTCCTGCAGGAACGGTCATGATACTCGACATAAAAATAAAAACCAAAAAAGGAATATTTGCTTCCGTTTTTGACCATCCAAATCTTTCGCCCATGGGATTAATAAAAGCACTCCAGGCATAGGCAGTGCCTACCATCAGTGTAAATAAAAATCCTGCAATAGGAATACTCCATCTTGAAATTACATATAGATTTTTTTTCATTGGTTTTCTTTTTTTTATTTTTATTTTATAATAGAATTGTAGGTTCCCTCGTGTTTAGGCTTCCAATTTTCATTGCGAATCAAAAATAAACAAATTTATTTCATATTTTATAAAATGTTAAAAAAAAAGTTGTAGCCGTATTTAAATGATACCATTCTTTTTTCTTTATACATTATAGAATATAGCAAGTTAATATTAAAAATAAATTTATAAAATAAATACTCAACATCCTTGCTCAACCAACTAAAGTAGATATGTTTTTCGTGCCATATCCTCGTTTTCCAAAAACTCTCCTTTATGCAGATATAAGACCCTTTATTGCCAGAGGGCTATCGCTATCAAAGACAAAAAGCATAGGGCTCCCCTCGTAAGAATCAGAAAAAAAAACATACAAAGAACTATTTCTGTTGTTAATGAACTTTTTTAAAAATAAAAATTAAAATCACATTGATATTTGTTTTTTTTGGAAAGAACATAATTTTAGAAAAACAATAAAAATGTTATGAAAACCAATTATCTATATTATATATCCAAAGATTTAAATTACCTTTGCCTTTTTACGTACAATAGATGACTTTTAAAGACTTAGAAATTATAGAACCCATCCTACAAGCAATTATGGAAGAGGGTTACACGCAACCAACACCTATTCAGGAAAAATCAATACCAATATTATTAAAAGGAAAAGATTTACTTGGTTGTGCTCAAACAGGAACTGGAAAAACAGCAGCTTTTGCTATACCTATATTGCAACATTTATTTCTTAATAAAAATAAAGCAAAGGGAAAACGGAAAATAAAATCACTAATAGTTACTCCTACAAGAGAACTTGCAATTCAAATAGCCGATAGCTTTTCTGTTTATGGTAAATATACCGGCATTATAAATACTGTGATTTTTGGTGGCGTTAGGCAAGGTTCTCAAACTCAAGCACTTGAAAGAGGTGTTGATATTTTAATTGCAACCCCTGGCAGACTTTTAGATTTGATGAATCAAGGTTTTGTTTCGATTAATGAAGTAGAATATTTTGTTTTAGACGAAGCAGACCGAATGCTTGATATGGGTTTTATTCATGATATTCAGAAAATTATAGCTAAGCTACCAACAAAACGACAATCATTGTTTTTTTCGGCAACTATGCCTTCGGATATAATTAATTTATCACGCAAAATACTAGGAAATCCTGAGAAAATTGTTGTTAAACCAGAGCAAACTACAGCAGAGAAAGTTGAGCAATCAATATATTTTGTAAATAAAGTAGCTAAAACAAAATTACTAGTACACCTTATAAAAGCCCAACCAAATGAATCTGTTCTTGTTTTTTCTAGAACAAAACACGGTGCTAATAAAATTGTAAAATTATTAGATAAGGCTCAGATACATTCAGAAGCAATACATGGTAATAAATCACAGGGAGCTCGGCAAAATGCTTTAAATAATTTTAAATGTGGTGTAATTAAAGTTCTTGTAGCTACCGATATTGCAGCTCGTGGTATTGATATAGAAGAATTATCTTTAGTTATCAACTACGATTTACCTAATATTCCTGAAACGTATGTACATCGTATTGGTCGTACAGGTAGGGCGAGTGCAAGTGGAATAGCTCTTTCGTTTTGCGATAATGAAGAAAAAGCTTATTTAAATGATATTCAAAAACTTATAGGTAGAAAAATTCCAGTTATAGAAAATCATCCTTTTATTAATGAACCCGATGAAGAAATAAAAGAAAAAGCAAATTTTTCTCATAAACCACGACCTTCAAATGCTAATAAAGTAAATTACAGCAATAACAATAAACGACAAGGCCAATATTCTAAAAAGAGATATTAAAAAGGCTTTATTTGTATGTTTCTATTAATTAAACTTTCTCAATAAAATAAAAGAGGCTGTCTAAAAAAGCTAAAACATGTCTTTCTGAGCAAAGCGAAGAATCTAATAATAAATAATTTAAGATTTTTCACTTCGTTCAAAATGACAAAAATCTGCTATTTTTAGACAGCCTTTAAATAATAATAAAGATTTAAATTCTTTTAAATTCTTTCTAATTTTACAGTAAAATGACGCATAATAGGAGCTTCTTCTATAATTCTGAAACCATTTTTAACTTCATTTCTTTTATCATAAACATTTTTAAGTGCAATTGCGATATAATCCATGTGATTGTTGTTATATACTCGCCTTGGAATAGCTAATCTTAATAATTCAAGATTAGGATATCTGTCTTTGCGAGTTTCAGGATCACGGTCGGCTAATAAAGTGCCAATTTCAACACCTCTAACACCACTTTCTATATAAAGTTCAACTCCTAATAATTGAGCAGAATATTCAGATTGTGGAATATGAGGATAAAATCTTTTAGCATCAATAAAAATTGCATGACCTCCAAAAGGTTCAAGAATTGGTATTCCAAATTCTTTTAATTTTTTACCTAAATAAGCTATTTGTTCAATACGACTTTCTAAATATTCAAACTCAGTTGATTCTCTAAGGCCTTGAGATAATGCACCCATATCTCTTCCAGACATTCCTCCATAAGTTATATAGCCTTCATAAATAATATTAAAAGTAGAAGCTTGTTTGAAAATATTTTCATCTTTTAATCCAATAAAACCGCCAATATTTACAATAGCATCTTTCTTGCTACTCATAGTCATTCCGTCTACATAAGACATCATTTCTTTAACAATTTCTTTAATTGATTTGTTTTCGAAACCAGCCTCTCTTATTTTAATAAAGTAAGCATTTTCAGCAAATCTTGCTCCATCGATATAAACTTTTATACCGTATTTTTGAGATAATTCAGAAACATCTTTGATGTTTTTCATAGAAACAGGCTGACCGCCACCCGAATTACAAGTAGCAGTAATAATAACCAAAGGAATTTTTTCTTTAGGATAAGATTTATAAACTGTTTCTAATTTATTTAAATCAATGTTTCCTTTAAATGGATGATATAAAGTAGGATTAAAAGCTTCGTCTATAGTGCAATCTATCGCTTTTGCTTTTCTAAACTCGATATGACCTTTGGTTGTGTCAAAATGAGAATTTCCCGGAACAACATCTCCTTGTTTTACTAGAACTGAAAACAAAACATTTTCTGCTGCTCTGCCTTGATGAGTAGGTAGAAAATATTCGAATCCTAGTAATTCCTTAATAGTATCTTTTAGTTTATAATAAGTAACTGACCCTGCATAGCTTTCATCTCCAATCATCATTTCAGCCCATTGTTTATCACTCATAGCACCTGTTCCAGAGTCGGTAAGTAAATCAATTGTTACTTTGTCGCTTTTTAATCCAAAAAGATTGTAATTAGTTTCTTTTATCCAATTTGCTCTTTCTGTTTTAGTTGATTTTGTAATAGCTTCAACCATTTTTATTTTATACGGTTCTATATATGGTAATTCCATTGTTTTATTTTTTTTTATATTAGTAAATAATAAAGATTTTTGTAATAATAGGATTAAGAATAAAGATTAAATGAATCTCTATCCTTAATATTTAGGTAAAATAATTTATCTTGAGTATGTAAATTTCGCATTTCCATTATTCACAAAAGTAAAAAATATAAAAATCAAAGTCAATAATTTATATAATTATTTTAACTAAAATTAAAACCATTTTTTCTTAGAAACATACCAAATAATTGAAAGAGTTATTGCTAACATTATAAAAAGCAAAACAAAATAACCATATTGGGTGTTTAATTCAGGCATATTTTTAAAGTTCATTCCATAAATACCGGCAACAAAAGTAAGAGGTATAAATATTACCGAAAAAATAGTTAATGTTTTAATAACCTCGTTAAGATGATAGCCTTGAATACTGAAAATCAAATTCATTTTACTTTCAAGTTCCTGTATTTCAAAGTCAATATCATTAATTAAATTATTAATTTGTTCTTTTAGTTCGCTAAAATATTTTGTTTCGAACCCATCAATTTCAAATTTTTCAATTTTAATAATAATATCTCTTAAACTACTCGAAGCTCGTTTAAAATTAAACAATTCTTTTTTCCTTTGCTCTACCATTAAGGTATATTCTGGGTTAGGGTTTATGTTTGATAAACCAATCTCCTTTTCACAAAAATCACTAATATGTTGATAAGTAATTTTATAATTATCAATTATTGATTCTAATATTAAAAACAGTAAATAATCGGCTTTTTTCTTTCTAACTATTCCAAGGTTATTCTCAAGTCTTTGTCTAATTGAGTCAAAGTAATCTCCCTTTTTTTCTTGAATACTCCATATATAATCATTTGATACAATGAAACTCATTTGTTCCGAATTAAAAGAGCCTTTTTGATTTTTCACTATACGAATTGCAATAAATAATAACCCATCTAATTCAATAACTTTATTAGAATGATTATTGTCTTTAAAAAGTTTAATAAGAAAATCATCAAAATTATTTTTTTGAATAATAGAAAGAAAATCATTTTTGTAATTAAACCCATAAGTGTTTAACCATTTAACAAAACCGTCTTTATTAGATATTATTATATCATCAATGCTGTTATATGTAGTTTTTTCAAACTTTTCAATCGAATATTTTATAAGAGAGGTGTTTTTTAATATTTCGCTCATTTTGCATTGTTTTTTATATCAATCAAAAATAATCAATATTTCATTTGAAAATATTTTTTTTATATTTATTAAAATTTAAAACTATATTTGTAGCTTATTATTAATTAATTATTTTTGAATTTATTAAACTAAAAATTAATTATGGAAGTAAATAATAACCCATCATTTAAAGGCATTCCATCTAATGCTTACCGAGAGTTAAAAGAAGGCGAAGAATACACGCCAGTTATGTCTCCAAACAAAGTTTATCCCGAAGCAAATTTAAGATCCGTTTTATTGGGAATGCTTATGGCAGTTGTTTTTTCTGCATCAGCAGCCTATTTAGGATTAAAAGTTGGTCAGGTATTCGAAGCAGCTATACCAATTTCAATTTTAGCAGTCGGAATTTCTACTTTAAGTAAAAGAAAAAACTCATTAGGTGAAAATGTTATAATTCAATCTATTGGAGCTTGTTCGGGTGTTATTGTTGCAGGTGCAATTTTTACTCTACCTGCGCTATATATCTTAAAACTAAATGCCGATTTTTATCAAGTTTTCTTATCATCTCTTCTTGGAGGTGTGTTAGGTATATTGTTTTTAGTACCATTTAGAAAATATTTTGTAGCTGATATGCATGGTAAATATCCTTTTCCAGAAGCTACAGCAACTACCGAAATTTTAGTTTCAGGTGAAAAAGGAGGAAGTCAAGCTAAACTATTGCTTATTAGTGGTTTAATAGGTGGTATTTACGATTTTTTAGTATCAACTTTTGGTGCTTGGAACGAAACTTTTACTACAAAAGTTATCCCTTATGGAGCCGAACTTGCCGAAAAAGCTAAAATAGTTTTCAAACTAAATATAGGTGCCGCTGTTTTAGGGTTAGGTTATATTATAGGATTAAAATATGCTGCAATTATATGTGCAGGTTCATTTATTGGTTGGTTTGTTCTTACTCCATTAATAGCACATATTGGTGATATTATTCCGGTTGCAGATGGAGCTACAAATATAATATCTTCATTAAGTGCTGATGATATTTTTAAACAATACATTAGATTAATAGGTATTGGTGGTATAGCTATGGCTGGTATAATAGGCATAATTAAGTCATCAGGAATTATAAAATCTGCATTTTCTCTTGCAATTCAAGAAATGAAGATTAAAACAGAAGTTAAAAAAGGTATTTCTGATAGAACAAAAAAAGATTTACCTATGAAAATTATTATGATTGGATTAGGTTTAACAGCATTAATTTTATTAATGTTTTTCTATTTTGGTGTTGTAAATAATATTGGTCATGCATTAATAGGTCTAGTTTTAGTATTAGTTATTGCATTTTTATTTACTACAGTATCGGCAAATGCAATTGCTATTGTTGGAGCAAATCCAGTTTCTGGTATGACTTTAATGACACTTATTTTAACTTCATTAGTTTTAAGTTGGGTTGGATTAAAAGGAGAAGCAGGTATGGTTGCAGCTCTAATAATTGGAGGTGTTGTTTGTACAGCTTTAGCTATGTCGGGTGGTTTAATAACCGACCTTAAAATAGGATATTGGTTAGGTTCAACACCTTATACACAACAAAAATGGAAGTTTCTAGGAACACTTGTTTCTGCCGCTACTGTTGGTGGAGTAATTTTAGTTTTAAACCAAGCTTATGGTTTTGGTCCTGATAGCGAATTAGCTGCACCTCAAGCAAATGCAATGGCAGCAGTAATTCAACCTTTAATGTCTGGTGCAGGAGCACCTTGGTTATTGTACGCATCAGGTGCGTTTTTAGCTCTAATTTTAACTATGATTGGAGTTCCAGCTTTACCTTTTGCACTCGGTATGTTTATTCCATTATCATTAAACACTCCTTTATTAGCCGGAGGTTTAATTGCTTATTTTGTAGTTAAAAATTCTAAAAACGAAAATATACTAAATAAACGTAAAGAAAAAGGAACTTTAATAGCAAGTGGTTTCATAGCAGGTGGTGCTTTAATGGGAGTTGTTAGTGCAATTATTAAATATGCAGGTGGTGATTATATAAATGAAGCTTGGACAGAATCTAATGCTGCTATTTGGTTAGGCTTGGTTATGTTTGCTATTATTTGTTCATACTTATATTTTGCTTCAAGAAAAGTTAATGAAAATGAAAGCGAAAATTAAAATATAATTATAAAAATGTGTTTAGAAGGAATTTTAAAAAAGAGTATTGAAAATTGTATTGTTAATTTATATGATACCCAAATAGATAATAAATTAATTCAGTTTCAAGAAACCAGAAAAGAGTTTGAAGGAGATATAACTGTGGTTGTATTTCCTTTTCTTAAAATTTCGAAAAAATCTCCTGAAATTACTGCCGAAGAAATTGGTAATTGGCTTAAAACAAATATTGATGAAGTAGAAAATTATCAGGTAGTTAAAGGCTTTTTAAATATTTCTATTAATTATAAATTTTGGATAAACTATTTAAGTAATGCTTCAAATGCTTCTGATTTTTGGACTATAAAAAATGATAATTCTAAAAAAATAGTAATAGAATATAGTTCCCCAAACACAAATAAACCCCTTCATTTAGGTCATATTCGCAATAATTTATTAGGTCATTCTGTTGCCGAAATTCTTAAAGCCAATGGTCACAATGTAGTTAAAGTTAATTTAATTAATGACCGAGGTATTCACATTTGCAAATCGATGTTAGCTTATGAAAAATTTGGAAGCAATGAAACTCCAGAATCTTCTGGTTTAAAAGGCGATCATTTAGTAGGCAAATATTACGTTATTTTCGATAAAAAAATGAAAGAGTTTAATGGAGAAGAAAAAGATAATCCATTAATGCAAGAAGCAAGAATAATGCTTAAGAAGTGGGAAGAAAGCGACAAAGAAACCATCGAGTTATGGAATAAATTAAATAATTGGGTTTATAAAGGCTTCGATGAAACTTACAAAAAATTAGGAATAGGTTTCGATAAAATATATTATGAATCGAAAACTTATATACTAGGAAAACAATTAGTATTAGATGCTTTAGATAAAAATATTGCTATTAAAAAAGAAGATGGCTCTATTTGGATTGATTTAAGAAATAAGAAACTAGATGAGAAAATATTGTTGCGTAATGACGGAACTTCGGTTTATATTACTCAAGATATTGGAACAGCAAACCTACGATATAATGACTATAATCCCGATAAATTAATTTATATCGTTGGAAACGAGCAAGATTATCATTTTAAAGTTTTAAAAGTTACTTTAAAAGAGTTTGGTTATGACTGGAGCGATAATATTGAACATTTTTCTTATGGAATGGTTGAACTACCCGAAGGTAAAATGAAGTCGCGAGAAGGAACTGTTGTTGATGCCGATGATTTAATCGACGAAATGATAGATACAGCCAAAACAAAAACAAATGAACTTGGTAAAATAGCATCATTTAGTAAGAACGAAGCCGATGAGCTATATAACACACTTGGATTAGGAGCATTAAAATATTTTATTTTAAAAGTTGATCCTAAAAAAAACATGTTGTTTAATCCAGAAGATTCTATCGATTTTACAGGTAATACAGCTTCTTTTATTCAATACGCTTATGCTCGAATAAATTCATTGCTTACAAAAGCAAATAATGAGCAAAATATTGATTTAAATAAGATTTTAAATAGCAAGATAGATTTTGCAATTAATGATAATGAACGAAGTTTAATCAAATGCATTTATAAATATAAATCAGTTTTACTAGAAGCAGGAGAGAAGTGCAGTCCGGCATTAATTGCTAACTATATTTACGAAACAGTTAAAGAATACAATCAGTTTTATAATGAATGTTCAATATTAAAAGAAACAGACGAAAACATAAAACTATTTAGATTGCAATTGTCTTACACAGTAGCATTAGCTATAAAAAACTCAATGAAATTACTAGGAATATCAGTTCCAAATAAGATGTAAAAGAGAAAAGAGAAAATTTCTATTTTTGTTTAAGTTCTTCTAATTTAGCAATAGATTTTATTGCATTTTTAGTGTATAAACTTTCTTTATATTTATCTTTAAGAATAGTATAAACTTCAATAGCTTTATCGTAGTTACCCATATCTTCATAAACTAAACCAGCTTTGTTAAGATAAATAGGACAAGTAAATTCATTTTCATCATATTTATAAGCTTCTGTATAATACTTTATAGCCAATTCTTTATCACCTTTTTGCATATAAGCGTCGCCTAATAAACCTTGAGAAATAGGTCCAAGAACTTTATCAACAGGCTTGTAATCAGCTAAATATTCAATAGCATCATCATACATACCTTTTTTCATATAAATTTCACCAACATATAATTTTGCAGTATTACCTTGTTTAGTGCTACCATATTCATCAACAATTTCTAAAAATCCCATATTGTTGCCTTCTTGTCCGTTTAAAGCTAAGTTAAGCGAATCCATATTGAACCATTTTTCAGCCATAAACATTTCTGATTGAGCTTCTAATTCTTTATTAGCTTTATAGTATTTTTCATAAAAAACATATAAAATAACAACAACAAGCACCGAAACTAAACCAATTAAAATATTTTTATGATTTTTTTCAATAAAAATTTCAACTTTTGTTAATGATTCTTCTACTGCTCCAATACCTTTTTCTGTAGTGCTATCTTCTTTATTAGACATAATATTTAATTTTTAAAAAAGTTTAAACTTGATTTTTTATGCAAAAGTATAATTTTTTTTTTAGTTTCAAACATATTTCAAATAGATTGCAAAATAATTTATTAAAATAAATTTAGTTTGAAGTATAAATAAAAAAATTAAAATCTCTTTCTTTAAATTCATTGCTATTAACAATTACCATTTCATTTAGGTAGCCATCTTCGGTAATAGCTATGTAGGTGTTTGCTTCTAAGGCAATTTCATATTTTCCTCTTTTTGCTTCGGTGCTAGGGCTAATAGCTTTAATTGAATCATAAGAAGCCCTTGTTTGTGGAATAGCTATGTATGTATTATAATTAATAAAATAAATTCTCCCTTTATATTTTAAATCATAATCTTTATTTAAATCTTCGGGGCTACCAACAGTAATATTATCTTTTCCATATCTTATTTTTCCGTAAAGACCGGTTGCTATATCACTTTTTTTACAACCAAAAGCAAAGATTGTTATTAAGGAAAATATTAATAAAATTTTATACATTATATTATTTATAATTTAAAAATTGTTTTCTCAAAGTTAATACTTAAATTTAATTATCCAAAAAACATTTAATTTATATGGTTTATTAGGAAATGTGTTTCATTAAAAAAAAAAACTACACATAAGATACTCATCCCTCAAAAAATGATTGAGGTAGTATGTCTTTTATAATTAATATATATGTTTAAAGCAATAGATATGGAAGGAACTAAATATTCAATGTTTTTCTAGCATGTTAATTCGTCAAAAGTATAATTCATAATTAAATTAATAATGGCATTTACCACATTCTAACCCATCAATTTTTAAAACACTTTTATTACTACACTTGTTTTTAAATTCTTTATAATAATTTTTATACTTATTATAATTTATTGTGTCTGTTTTATGGCAATCTAAGCACCATTGCATAGTTAAAGGAAAAACTTGTTCTATATTATCCATTGTTTTCACATCACCATGACACTTTATACAATCAACTTTACCAATAATATAATGTTGAAAATGATTAAAATTCACTAAATCAGGTAAATTGTGAACCTTTTCCCATTTAATAATATTAGATGTGTCTTTAAAATTTTGATTTTCAAAATTAAACCTAATACTATTATATAATGTCTGAATATTTTTAGTCATTTCTTTATTACTACCTTCTTTAATAAATTTATGGCAATTCATACATAAATGCAAAGGTGGTAATTCGGCATACTGGCTTTTGGTAACAGAAGAATGACAATAAATACAATTTATATTATTATCACCACAATGAACTTTATGTGAAAATTTCAAAGGTTGATTAGGCATATAGCCTATATTTACACCAATATCAGATAAAAATTGCCATAAAACAATTAAGAATAAAAAAAAAACAATAAATAAAATATAAGTATTGTACTTTGAAATTATTTTAAGAAAATTATTTAAAAAAATAAACATTGTAATTTATTGATTGTTATAAATTTAATTTCAAAATTAGACATTAAAACAATTATTACACATAAAATAATTGAAAAAAAATTAACATATATTTTTTTTTAGTAACAATTTTTGTATTTTTAAGCAGAAATTTTTTTATAAAAAAACTTAGAATGAGAGGACTTATAAATTATAAAATTATAGTAATTGTTTTAATGTTTTTATTTAGTAATCAATTGATTATAGCAGAAAACAATCACGGTAATAATAAAGAAGAAAATAATAAATCTGAAAAATTTGACCCAGGTACATTTATTATACATCATGTTCTTGATGCCTATTCGTGGCATATAATTGGAAATATTGAGATTCCATTACCAATAATAATATATAATAATAATAATAAATGTATAGATGTTTTTTTGTCAAATAAGCTAACCGGTCATGGACATGAAACACCTTCGTATAAAAATTATATAATAGATCATAAAACAATGAGCATAGCCTCTTTAAATGACAATGGTATAATAGATAATAATTTAACTAAAAATATTTATGATTTTTCAATTACTAAAAATGTTTTAGCTCTATTTTTTAGTTTATTATTAATGATTTTTATCTTTTTACAAGTAGCAAAAAGTTATATAAATAGAAAAAACAAAGCACCTAAAGGAATTCAATCACTTCTTGAGCCTATTATTATTTTCATAAGAGACGATATTGCTAAAGTTGCTATTGGAGAAAAGAAACATGAGAAATTTTTACCATATCTATTAATGATTTTCTTTTTTATATTTATTAATAATTTAATGGGATTAATACCTTTTTTTCCAGGAGGAGCAAATTTAACTGGTAATATCACTGTTACTTTGGCCCTTGCCTTATTTACTTTTTTAATTACAACATTTAGTGGAACAAAATTATATTGGGGACATATTTTTAATACCCCTGGTGTTCCTTGGTGGTTAAAACTTCCTATTCCTTTAATGCCATTAGTTGAATTTATGGGAATACTAATAAAGCCATTCGTATTAATGGTACGGCTTTTTGCTAATATTACAGCAGGTCACATCATAGCTTTAGGTTTCTTTAGTTTAATATTTATCTTTGGTAAAAATGGTACTGATGTTGGGGCTGGTGTTGGGGCATCTGCTTTATCTGTTACTTTTACCGTATTTATGACAGTTTTAGAATTACTTGTTGCTTTTATACAAGCTTTTGTTTTTACTCTTTTATCAGCATTGTATTTTGGATCAGCTGTAGAAGAACATCATCATTAAAAATGCATTTATTAATAATTTAAAATTATATACTATGTTATCAACATTATTACTAGAAGGAATTGCACAAGCAGGAGCAGGTATAGGAGCAGGTATTGCTGCTGTAGGAGCTGGCTTAGGCATTGGTCAAATTGGTGGCAAAGCAGTTGATGCTATTGCACGTCAGCCAGAAGCTGTTGGCGATATAAGAACAAATATGATTATTGCTGCAGCACTTATCGAAGGTGTTGGATTCTTCGCTTTAGTTGTTTGTTTGTTAATTTCATTAAATTAATTATAATAAGGTTTTTTGCGATTGGCTTAAAACCTTATTATTTAAATTATTAAAAATTTAAAATTATGGAACTAATTTTACCAAAAATAGGGCTTTTATTCTGGATGGTTTTATCATTTGGAATAGTATTCTTTTTATTAAAAAAATTCGCTTTTAAAATAATATTACAATCTTTAAAAGAAAGAGAAGAGTCAATTGAAAATGCTTTAAGAGCAGCTGATTTAGCTAAAGAAGAAATGGCTAATCTTCAATCAAAAAACGAAGATTTACTTAAAAGAGCTAAAGAAGAAAAAGACTCTATGTTAAAAGATGCTAGAATAATAAGCGAAAAACTTATTAATGACGCAAAAGAAAGAGCAACTAAAGAAGCTAATAGAATAGTGGAATCAGCAAGAATTAATATCGAAAATGAAAGATTAGCTGCTATAACTGATATAAAAAATGAAGTTGCAACTCTTTCTATTGATATTGCAAAAAAACTTTTAAAAAGAGAACTTGATGATGAATCATCACAAAAGAAATATGCTGATGATATAATTAAAGAAAGTAACTTAAATTAACATCTTTAATGAAAGAGACAAAAATTGCTACTAGATACGCTAAATCTATTTTTGCAATAGCTTTAGAAAAAAATATTGTTATCGATATTTCAAATGATATGGAAGTCATTCGTAATATTGGTAATTCAAATAGGGACATTATTATATTTCTTAAAAATCCAATAATTAAACATTCGAAAAAAGTAGATGTTTTAAATTCGATTTTTACTGATTTAAATGAAACTACTAAAAATTTCATACAATTTCTTTTAGATAAAAATAGAGAAGCTTTTTTAATCAATATAGCCGAAGAATTTATTAAATTGGCAAATGAATATCAAAATATTAAAGTTGTTAATTTAACTACTTCTTCAAAAATTAGTGATGAATTTAAAACAACTTTGGTTAATTTCACTAAAAAAATTATTGATAAAGATTCTACAATTCAAATAAAAGAAATTATTAATGAAAATATCATTGGAGGATTTAAACTATTTGTTGATAATCAACTTTATGACGCTTCATTAGAAAGAAAAGTTAATGTATTAAAAAGGGAATTTTCACAAAATTTATATAAAAAAACAAAGTAAAATTAATTAGATATGGCAGAAATTAAACCATCAGAAGTAAGTTCTATTTTAAAAAAGCAATTATCTGGTTTTGAATCAGAGGCTCAACTTGAAGAAGTAGGTAGTGTTTTGCAAGTTGGAGATGGAATAGCAATTATTTATGGACTTAATAATGTTAAGTCAGGTGAATTAATTGAATTCCAAAATGGAACAAAAGGAGTTGTTCTTAACCTTGAAGAAGATAGCGTTGGTGCTGTTCTTCTCGGAAAATCAAGTGATATCAAAGAAGGTGATATCGTAAAAAGAACAGGTAAAATTGCCTCTATTGGCGTTGGCGAAGGTATGTTGGGTAGAGTTGTAGATGCTCTTGGAAACCCAGTTGATGGCAAAGGTCCTATAGAAGGTGAAATTTATGATATGCCTTTGGAAAGAAAAGCTCCTGGTGTAATCTATCGTCAACCTGTTAATGAGCCTTTACAAACTGGTATCAAGCCAATTGATGCTATGATTCCTATTGGAAGAGGTCAAAGAGAATTAATTATTGGTGACAGACAAACAGGTAAAACTGCTATCGCTATAGATACTATTCTAAATCAAAAAGAATTCTACGATAAAGGGGAAACTGTTTATTGTATATATGTTGCAATTGGTCAAAAAGGATCTACTGTTGCTAATATAGTGCAAACATTAGAAAGATACGGTGCTATGGATTACACTACTGTAATTATTGCTACTGCATCTGACCCTGCTCCACTTCAATTCTTTGCACCTTTTGCTGGAGCTGCTATTGGAGAATATTACAGAGACACAGGAAGACCTGCTCTTGTAATTTATGACGATTTATCTAAACAAGCTGTTGCTTACCGTGAAGTTTCTTTATTATTAAGAAGACCTCCAGGACGTGAAGCTTATCCTGGTGACGTATTTTATCTTCACTCAAGATTACTTGAAAGAGCTGCTAAAATAATTAACTCTGATGAAATTGCAGCCCAAATGAACGATTTGCCAGAAGTATTGAAAAGTAAAGTAAAAGGTGGTGGCTCTTTAACTGCTCTTCCTATTATCGAAACTCAAGAAGGTGACGTTTCTGCTTATATTCCAACAAATGTGATTTCGATTACTGATGGACAAATTTTCTTAGAATCTAATTTGTTTAATGCTGGTATTAGACCTGCTATTAACGTTGGTATTTCGGTTTCTAGAGTTGGTGGTAATGCTCAAATTAAATCTATGAAAAAAGTTGCTGGTACTTTAAAATTAGACCAAGCTCAATATAGAGAACTTGAAGCTTTTTCTAAATTTGGTTCCGACTTAGATGCAGCAACTGTTGCGGTTCTTGAAAAAGGAAAACGAAATGTTGAAATTTTGAAACAACCTCAATATTCGCCTATTCCTGTTGAAGAACAAATAGCTATTATTTATTTGGGTACTAAAGGTTTATTGCAAAAAATACCTGTTAATAGAATAAAAGAATTTGAAAATGATTATTTACTTTATTTAAAACTTCATAATGCTGATGTTTTAGAAAAATTAAGAAAAGGTATTTTCGAAAAAGAATTAACAGATGTTTTAGAAAGTGTAGCTAAAAATATTGCTGAAAAATATTAATATTTTTTCATAAGATAATATAAATTATGGCAAATTTAAAAGAAATAAGGGTAAGAATTGGCACCGTTAATTCTACAAGACAAATAACTAGTGCTATGAAAATGGTTTCTGCGTCTAAATTACGCCGTGCTCAAGATAGAATAGTGCAGTTAAGACCTTATGCAAATAAATTAAAAACTATTATTTTAGATATTGTCTCTACTTTAACAAATATTGAGGATAACCCTTACATAGAAAAAAGAGAAGCTAAAAAAATATTGCTTATTGCTGTTACTTCTAATAAGGGTTTATGTGGTGGATTTAATTCAAGTGTGGTGAAAGAAATTATTAGATTATCTAATAATGATTATAAAGAACAATATGATTCTAAAAACCTTGATTTAATTTGTGTTGGTAAAAAAGGTTATGATTTGTTAAAAAGAAAAAACTTTAATATTATCTTAACTAAAAATGAGCTTTTCGACGATTTATCTTATAATAATATTAGTAATTTTGCTAATGATTTAATTTCTTATTATACTTCGAAAAAATATGATAGAATTGATATTATTTATAATGAATTTAAAAATGCTGCTGTTCAAATTTTGTCTAAAGAACAATTTTTACCTTTAGAAATTGAAACAACTGATAATGCTAAATCAAATAATAATATTGATTATATTTTTGACCCAGAAAAAGAAGAAATCATTAAAGAATTAATTCCTAAAGCTCTTAAAATTCAGTTTTATAAAAGCATATTAGATTCTAATGCATCTGAAAATGGTGCAAGAATGACAGCAATGCATAAAGCAACTGATAATGCTAGTGGATTATTAAAAGATTTGAAATTACAATATAATAAAGCTCGTCAGGCTTCAATTACTAAAGAAATTCTTGAAATAGTTGGTGGTGCCGAAGCTCTTAAAAACTAATACTTATTAAATCCTACGTAATGAATAAATTTATTATTGCTTTGTTTCTATTGCATTCTTTTAATATTGTGTTTTCACAAAATCTGCAATATCGTTTAAATTTCTCGAACCCGGCTACTTATGAAGCTGATGAAAGTTGTTGTGCTGTAAATCCGGCTCAATGGGAAGTTAAAAATGATTCATGTTATCTAAATACAAGTCTTTTAACAATTAATGCCTCTGGTGAAATTCCTATTGCCCTTAGAATAAACCTAAGCGGTAACTTGGAAAATGAAGATAAAGCTTATATTCAATATAATATTGATGAGTCTGGTTATGCTACTGATACTATTATTTTAGGAGCTGGTTTAGCTGCTGTTTTTGATTATGTAGATACTTTATCTTTAGAAAAAGATCAAACTCTAAATATTAAAATTGTCGGTATAACTAATCATATTACCGAGAAATGGCAAGTTAAAGATGGTGATATTTCTATATTTGAAGCATCTGATCCTCTTCCTATTTCTTTATTAAATTTTAATGTTGACTACAAAAAACCTGATGTTAAAATTGAATGGCAAACTGCAACCGAAATTAATAATGATTATTTTCTTGTTTTAAGAAGTGTTAATGGTTATGATTTTGAAGAAATATCTCAGGTTAAAGGCTCTGGTAATAGCACTAAAGTTCAAACTTACTCTATTACCGATTATGACAGGCCAAAAGATAATACAACATTGTATTACAGATTAAAACAAGTAGATTTTAATGGTGAATCTGAATCATTTAATATAGTTGTTTTAAATATTGAACCTGATAATATTTGCGAATTAGACGTTAAACCTAATCCTTGTATTGGAAGATGCACCGTTGAATTTGATAATTGCAATAATGAAGAATATCAAGAAGTTGCTTATTCTGTTTATGATGCCTTGGGTAATGTCGTTTATAATTCTACCCCAAAATATATTGAGGGTGGAACAGCAAGCTTTTCACATGATGTTACAAACAATTTAAAACCAGGAACATATATCATAAGAAGCCGTGTAAATCAAGACATTAAAACTAAAAAAGTTTTAATGAAATAATATTATCCTATTTTACCTAATTAAAAGTTAAACTCCAAAATATTTAATAAAATGAGAATACTTGTATTTATAATTATAATATCATTTTTTATCTCTTGTTCAAACGAAATAAAAGACGAAATAGCAAGAGCTGAAAGAATTGAAAAAGTTAATGATAGCCTTGTTGGGAAAAATGATATGATTGTTTATTCGTTACCTTCTCCACTACAAATTTCAACTGTTGTTAAATTAGCTAATTTACCTTATTGCGATAAAATAAAAAAAAGCACTATTGATAATAAAAACTTTTACCCTACCGATAATGCAAAGGCTTTAGTTTTGGGTATTTATAATGTTGATTTAGGTTACGAATTACAATATGATAAAACAAAAGAAGCTCAGATTTATTTATCGAATATTGAAAAATTAATGACAGAATTAGAACTTAATGCTAAAGGTTCTATCGATAATATTAATAAAATTAAATCTAATATTAATAATAAGGATGCGGTTTTTAAAACTATTCTTGAAATGCAACAAGACATTGATGAATACTTTGTTTCTACTCAAAATCAAGAAATAGGATTATTAATAGTTTCGGGTATGTATATCGAAGGTTTATACATTTCTGCTGAACTTTATCAACGTTATATTGATAATAGAAAAATTGATGTTAAAGTTCAAAAATATTTAAATCATACTATTGCTCAGCAAGAAATTTTCTTAAATAATTTAATTGATTTGTTAATTGCTTATTCGCCTGAAAAATCTAAAGATTTAGTAAAGGAATTTACTGTTCTTAAAGACATGTATAAAAAATTAAATATATCTATTGTTCCTAATAAAGATTATCCGAACCAAACAACAGTGAAAATAAATATTGATGAATTTTGGAAAATTAAACAACAAATTTCTAAAATTAAAAACAATGTTATTTCAAATTCTTAATATCTAATAATACTAAATTTATTTAAAAATATGATAAAGTATTTATTAATATTAATATGTTTTTTCTCGTATTTTTTGATTTATGCAGAAGGAACAAAAGAATTTCGTCCTACTTCTGGTGATGTTGGAAACCTACAAATTAACGACAAAAATCGTCCTTTTGCTTTGGAATCAAATACCGACACATTAAATCGTTTATATTTTCATATAAAATCAGATTCTAAAAAACATCCTATTATCGATAATTTAAAAAACTTATCTCGCCTTTTTCAAGGAATGAAAATTTCTTATTCAAATAAAAAAAGTATTGATAAGGTTAAAATAAATATTAATAAACTATCTAAAATTGATAAATATATATCTGATACAAGAAAAGAAATTATCGTTTTAGACCAAAACAACAATCAATAAAATGATTGTTATTACCGGACCTACTGCTACTGGTAAAACAAATTTAGCTGTTAATTTAGCATCAAAAATTAATGGCGAAATTATTAGTGCCGATTCTCGTCAGGTTTATAAAAACATGAATATTGGAACCGGTAAAGACCTCGATGAATACAATATTAATGGATTAAAAATTAATTATCATCTTATTGATATTGTTGAACCAGGTTATGAATATAATGTTTTTGAATTTCAAAATGATTTTATAAATTCTTATAATGAAATTATTTCTAAAAATAAAAAGCCAATTTTATGCGGTGGAACAGGTTTATACATAGAATCTATTATAAAAGGTTATCGTTTAATTAATGTTCCTGAAAATATTGAATTAAGAAACGATTTAGAAAAACAATCAAAAGAAGAACTGATTTCAATTTTAACTTCTTATAAAAAAATTCATAATACAACTGATATTACCGATATAAACCGGCTAATAAGAGCTATAGAAATTGAAAAATATAATGCTGAAAATAAAGCAATTAAAAACGATTTTCCTGTAATTAATCCTATAATTTTTGCAATAGATTTAGATCGAGAAATTATTAAAAATAAAATTTATAAAAGACTTGATTTTCGTTTGAAGAATGGAATGATTGAGGAAGTTCAAATGCTATTAAATTCAGGTGTTTCAGCTGACAAACTAAAATTTTATGGTTTAGAATATAAATTTGTAACTCAATTTATATTGAAAGAAATAAGTTATAATGAACTTTTAAATAATTTAAATATTGCCATAAGACAATTTGCTAAACGACAAATGACTTGGTTTAGAAAAATGGAGAAAAATGGAGTAATTATAAATTGGATTGATGGTTTAATGACTTTAGATGAAAAACTTTCGTTTATTTGCAATAAAATTAATTAGTAAAATGTGGAAATTTAAGATATTTATAATATTAATACTCTTTTCGGGCTGTGTGAGTGATATTATTAATGAAGATAGAGTTGAAATTAAGAGTATGGATATAAGCATGATTTCTAGTGATTATGTTTTTAGCACTGATATTAACATTGTTTATTTTGGAAAGGTATTAAACAAATGGGATTTTTCTATCAAAAAAAACGACCATTATACTAGCCTTAATCAATTATTGAAAGAAGAAAAATATGCTAAAGAAATATTAAAAAGTGAAAATTTTGAAAATGGTTTTGGTGCAACTTTTCTTGACTATTATGGCAATACATATTTTATTTATGTTATCAAAACTCATAATTCTTCTTTTATCTGCCAACAACAAAGAGAATCTATTGACGATAATTCTGAAATAATTAATATCTGTAAGTCTATAAAATAATTGCAATACAAGACAATTGTTTGCTCTAATTTAAAATCCTTAACATTATTAATAATTCTTTTTCAATTTATATTTTGATATTAAATTAAATAATATATACATTTGTCAAACATTTTATTAAAACAATTTTGTACTAATAATGGGGAAATTTAAAAAAAGACTATTATGGTAAAAGAAAAAATAAAATCAATTTTTAATAATAAAGACAACACATTTACCCCGAAGTTTTTTTCATTATTAAAAAAAGGGATAACTAAAGACCAAATATTAAAAGATTCATTGGCCGGAGTTACTGTTGGTATAGTGGCTTTGCCATTGGCTATTGCTTTTGCAATTGCTTCTGGCGTTACTCCCGACAAAGGATTAATAACAGCTATTATTGCAGGTATAGTAATATCTGTTTTTGGTGGAAGTAGGGTTCAGATAGGAGGTCCAACAGGTGCATTTATTGTTATTGTTTACTCTATAGTTCAAAGCTATGGTGTTGATGGACTTATAGTTGCAACATTTATGGCAGGTTTTATATTAATAATTATGGGCTTGGCTAAATTAGGTAATTTGCTTAAATATGTTTCGCACCCTTTAATTGTTGGATTTACAAGTGGTATTGCTTTAATAATATTTTCTTCTCAAATAAAAGATTTTTTTGGTTTAAAAATAGATAAAGTTCCTGCCAATTTCTTGGAAAAATGGTATGTTTATTTTCAAAATTTTAATAATGTAAATTGGTATGCAGTTATTATTGCTGTTTTAACAATTATTATAACCTTTAACTATCATCGATTTACACGTAATCTTTTCAGAATATCTGATAATAAAAGAGTAAAAGGTTTAATTTTGGTTTATCATAATTTAAGTAAAAGAATACCAGGATCAATAATAGCAATTATTGTATCAACATTAGCAGTTTATTTTTTTAAAATACCAGTAGCTACAATTGAATCTGCTTTTGGCGAAATTCCTAGTAGTCTTTCGATGCCTTCGGTTCCAAATGTTGATTTCGAAACTTTTAAAATGTTAATTCAACCTGCATTTGCTATTGCTTTGCTTGGTGGCATAGAATCATTGCTTTCGGCTGTTGTAGCAGATGGTATGACTGGCTCTAGACATCGTTCAAATATTGAACTTATTGCTCAAGGTGGTGCTAACTGTTTGTCGGCAATGTTTGGTGGAATACCAGCTACTGGTGCAATTGCGAGAACAGCTACTAATATTAAAAATGGCGGAAAAACTCCAATATCAGGTATTGTTCATGCATTAACTCTTTTGTTAATAATGTTGCTTTTTGCTCCTTATGCTAAGTTAATTCCAATGGCTTGTTTAGCTGGTATTTTAATTGTTGTTTCATACAATATGAGTGAATGGCGATTGTTTGTAGCCCTTCTTAAAGAAAATAAATCTGATGTTCTGGTAATGCTTACTACTTTTTTCCTTACTGTTGTATTCGACCTTGTTATTGCAATTCAGATTGGAATTGTATTATCAAGTTTTATGGTTATGAAAAGGATGAGCGATTCAGTAAAAATTCAATCATCAGTTGATGTATTTAATAGTAATGAAACTGGTTCAGAAAATTTATTTGATGATGAATTATCTAATATTCCTAAAAACATACTTGTTTACGAAATAAACGGCCCATTATTTTTTGGTGCTACACAAAAATTTCAGGATATAATAGATCGTTCTACTGAAATGCCAGATATAATTATTTTACGAATGCGAAATGTGCCATTTATTGATGCAACTGGTATTCATCGTTTAAAAGATGTCGCTAAAAAATTTAGAGAACAAAATATAGTAATCATTCTTTCTGGTGTTAGAACTAATATTAGAACTGAACTTATGCATGCTAATGTTCAATCAATTATTTGCGAACAAAATATTTTAAGTAGCTTTGATTTGGCTCTACAAAGAGCAGATGAAATATTGAATGTGAAGAAAATAATTAGTTAATCAAATTTATAGGTTTTAATCATTTTTTTTATCGAGGCTTTTATTCCTGGCGACAGTGTTTCAATATATTGTGATTGAGTAAAATATTTAATGTCATTGTTTAATTCGGGATATTTTTTAGCAATATTAAATAATATACTAAAAGCTTTAATTCTTACCGAAGGTATTTTGCTAATATCTTCCCAAATATTCATGCATAAGTCAAAAACATGACCTTCAATATCTTCGTTAAAATTAAAATTTTCTAATATTTTAAGAATTTCTCTTTGGTGTCCACTTGGCCTTTCGGGAATACAATAAATAAATTTATCAAGATAAGGGGTAATTCTTTTATCGTTTTTATCAATAATTTTCGAAAGCACCCAAGTGGCTCTCCATGAATTTGGATATTCGTTTTTTAAAGCTAAATCAATAATTTTTTTAAATTCACTCGGATGCTCTTCAAAATAATATTTTACTTCTTTTTCGGGTTTATTTAATAAATTAAAATTTAAACCTAAAGAATCTAAAATTATCATAAATCTTTGTTTAATAGTTTAATAAAAATTAACCAATTAATTTACGATATTTAATACGTTTTGGAGTTTCATTACCAAGTCTTTTCTTTCTGTTTTCTTCATATTCTGAATAAGAACCATCGAAAAAGTAAACTTGAGAGTCGCCTTCAAAAGCCAAAATATGAGTACAAACTCTGTCTAAAAACCATCTGTCGTGAGAAATAATAACAGCACAACCAGCAAAATTTTCAAGACCTTCTTCTAAAGCTCTTAAGGTATTAATATCAATATCATTAGTAGGTTCATCGAGCAATAAAACATTAGCTTCTTCTTTAAGAGTTAAAGCTAAATGCAATCTATTTCTTTCTCCACCCGACAAAACACCGCATTTTTTCTCTTGATCAGCACCCATAAAATTAAACCTTGAAACATAAGCTCTTGCATTTAAAGTTCTTCCGCCAACGTTAATAAGTTCGCTTTCGCCAGAAATTACTTGATAAACAGTTTTTTCAGGGTCAATAGCTGTGTGAGATTGGTCAACATATCCTATTTTAACAGTTTCACCAACTTTAAATTCTCCTTTATCTGGTTTATCAGATCCCATAATTAATCTGAATAATGTTGTTTTACCAGCACCGTTTGGACCAATAATTCCAACAATACCAGCAGGAGGTAAGTTAAATTCTAAATTATCATATAATAATTTTTCGCCAAAAGCTTTAGATACAGCTTTAGCTTCAATAACATTAGCTCCTAGTCTTGGGCCATTAGGTATAAATAATTCTAAACGATCTTCTTTTTCTTTTGTATCTTGACTTAACAATTTATCATAAGCACTTAAACGAGCTTTAGCTTTTGTACCTCTTCCTTTAACGCCCATTCTAACCCATTCTAATTCACGTTCTAATGTTTTTCTTCTTTTGCTTTCTTGCTTTTCTTCCATAGCAAGTCTTTTAGTTTTTTGGTCAAGCCAAGAAGAATAATTGCCTTGCCAAGGAATACCTTCACCGCGGTCAAGTTCTAAAATCCAACCAGCAACATTATCTAAAAAGTATCTATCGTGAGTTATGGCTATAACTGTTCCTTTATATTGTTGCAAGTGCATTTCTAACCATTGAATAGATTCTGCATCTAAATGGTTTGTAGGTTCATCAAGTAGCAATATATCAGGCTCTTGTAAAAGCAAACGGCAAAGAGCAACTCTACGATGTTCTCCTCCCGATAAATGCTTAACAGAAGTATCACCATCAGGGCAACGTAAAGCATCCATTGCTCGTTCTAATTTACTATCTAAATCCCATGCATTATGATGATCTAATAATTCGGTAATTTCGCCTTGACGGTCAATTAACTTATTCATTTCATCATCAGTCATAGGTTCTGCAAATTTATTATTTACTTCTTCATATTCTTTAAGTAAATCAACAACTTCTTGAACACCTTCTTGAACAACTTCTTTAACTGTTTTTGTTTCGTCAAGTTTTGGGTCTTGTTCAAGGTATCCAACAGAATATCCCGGAGAAAAAACAACTTCGCCCTGAAACGATTTTTCAATTCCTGCAATAATTTTTAAAAGAGAAGATTTTCCCGAGCCATTAAGCCCAATGATACCTATTTTTGCACCATAAAAAAATGATAAATAAATATCTTTTAAAACTTGTTTATGCGGTGGATATGTTTTACTAACATTAACCATTGAAAAAATTATTTTATTGTCGCTCATATTATATATATATTTAAATGAATCAATTTTTTTATAAAATTATTTAATATTAATACCTACACCAAAATTTAAGTTAATAATATTTATTTTTTGTTTGGTTTCAATAATCTTAGTTTCTTGTGAATTTGAAGTTATTTCTAAATTAAATTTTGGTCTTGCCGAAAAATAATCCATATTAATGAAAAAAGATGCATTTTCATAAATTTTAAACCTCATTCCAGTACACAACATAATAACATAACAGTTTGATTTATCGGACTTTTGGTTTAAAGTTATTTCTTTCTTTTCATCAGAAATCAACAAATCAAAACTTGGTGAATTATTTAAAGAATATCCCAATAATCCTTTAATATAAAAATCAGATTTTCCAGAAGGGAAATTAATTAACAATCCGCCTAAACCAGCAGTATTTATCCAATCGGTTGAAGATAATTCAAACTTATAATTAGGCTTAATTTCATTTATTTCATTAAATACCATTTTGTCATCAAAAGCATTATAACTTCTAAAAGCAGTTAAAGCAATACCTATATTATTATAAAGAACATAATTAAAATTAAAGTTGTAATTATACCCAGTTAAAGCATAACCAGCATCATTATTACTCGAAATATTACTTGCAAAATTACTTATAGGAAGAGACGCCCCAACTCCAATACCAATAAAACCATGATTTTTACTAACAGTATCTTCTTGCGAAAAAGATGATAAAGTGATAAAAATCAGAGTAATAATTAATATAAATTTTACCATAAAAATAATTTAAGTGCAAATATATTAATTAAGTTCTAAATTTTAAATTATTATACATTTAACAGTTTTAAATTTTAAATAAAAAAAGTTTTAATCAAGAGCATTTTAATTAAATATGAGCATCTTAATAAAATTCAATAAAATTGTGTTAATATTTATTTAAATAAAATCATTTTTCTTAAACACATTTTTATAAATTTGCTCTTTAAAATTTAAAGTAAATCAACTAAAAAAATAAAAATAATGTCAGAACAGAATATTAAATTACCAAGTGAGTTAAATCTTTTAGAAGATTTTCCGCCTGTTTCAACCGAAAAATGGGAGGAGATAATTCAGAAAGACCTTAAAGGGGCTGATTATGATAAAAAATTAATTTGGAAAACCGAAGAAGGAATCAAGGTTAGGCCATATTATCGCTCTCAAGATTTAAGTAAAATTAGCCATTCAACTTCATTACAAGGTCAGTTTCCTTATGTTAGAGGATATAAAACATTAAATAATGAATGGAATGTTCGTCAGGATATTAAAATAGCTGATGTTAAATTGATAAATAAAAAGATTTTAGAAGCTGTTAAAAAAGGAGCTACTTCAATTAGTATCAATGTTAGCGACGTTAAAAATGCCGACGATTTAAAAGTTTTATTTAAAGACGTATGCATTAATGCTATTGAGATAAATATCTCGACCAGAGGTTCATATCTTAATTTTTTGAAATTATTTAATGAATATTGTTCTTCAAATAACATTCAAATATCTAGTATTTACGGTTCATTAAAATTTGACCCTTTATCTACTTTAATATTAACAGGATGTTTTGAAAATTCATTTAAATCAGAAATAGAAAAAGCTTTAAGTTTAATTGAAATATCAGGAAATATTCAGGCAATTACAGTAAATGCTAAAAATTTCCATAATGCAGGAGGTAATTCTGTTCAGGAAATAGCTTTTGCCTTAGCTATGGGAAATGAATATTTATCGGCTTTATCAGAAAATATATCTATTGATGATGCAGCTAAAAATATTAGATTCTCGTTAGGAATAGGTTCGAACTATTTTATGGAAATAGCTAAAGTTCGTGCATTCAGGATGTTATGGGCTAATGTAGTTGCAAATTATTCTCCAAAAAACAATGAAAGTTGCAAAACAAAAGTTCATTGCGAAACATCATTGTGGAACAAAACAATGTTTGATCCATATGTTAACATGCTTAGAGTTACAACCGAAAGTATGTCGGCAATTATTGGTGGATGTGATTCATTAACAGTTAATTCTTTCGATTTAGCTTATAAAAATTCTGATTCATTTTCAGAAAGAATAGCAAGAAATACCCAACTTATTTTAAAAGGTGAATCTTATCTTGATAAAGTAGCAGACCCATCAGCAGGTTCTTATTATATTGAATCTTTAACCGATGAAATAGCAAAATTATCATGGGAATTATTCCAAAAAATTGAAACAGAAGGTGGTTTTATAAAAGCTACAGAAAAAGGTATTATTGCCGAAATGATTGAGCAAACAGCAAAAGAAAAAGAAAAAAACATTAAATCAAGAAAACAAACAATTGTAGGAACAAACCAATTCCCTAATATTGATGAATCAATGTTAGAAAAAATTACAATTGCTTCACATAAAGAAAAAGGATGTTGTTGCTGTTGTGGAGATACCGAAACATCGATAAAAACAATTAAATTGTATAGAGGTTCAGAACCATTTGAAAAATTAAGATTAGAAACCGAAACTTATATTTCAAAAGGAAATAAAAAACCAAAAGTGTTTTTATTAACAATAGGAAATGCTGCAATGAGAACAGCAAGAGCAACTTTTACAACCAATTTCTTTGGTGTTGCAGGTTATGAAATAATTAATAATATTGGATTTAATTCTGCCGAAGAAGGAGTTGAAGCAGCAATAAAAGCAAATTCGAACATAGTTGTTGTTTGTAGTTCAGACGAAGATTATGCAGTTTATGCAGGCGAAATAGCACAATTAATAAAACAAAAAAACTCAAAAACAAGTGTTGTTGTTGCGGGTAGTCCTGTTGAAATTATTGATGAATTAAAACAAAAAGGAGTAGATGATTTTATAAGTATGAAAACAAATATTTATGAATCATTATCTAATTATCATAAAATTTTAAATATAAAATAACTAAAAACATGAAACCAGATTTTTCAAAAATACAATATAAGTCGTTAGACAAAGGTATTTCGCAAAATGAGTGGGAACAGAATATTAGTAAAGCAGAAAAATTTTTACCTGCCGAAAACATTTCAATTAAACCATCATATAGCGAAATAGACTTAAAAAATTTGAAGCATCTTGATTATGCTGCAGGAACAGCTCCTTATTTAAGAGGACCTTACAGCACAATGTATGTGATGCAACCTTGGACAATTCGTCAGTATGCAGGTTTTTCTACAGCAGAAGAGTCAAATGCTTTTTATAAAAGAAATTTAGCATCAGGGCAAAAAGGTTTATCAGTTGCATTTGACCTTGCAACACACCGAGGCTATGATTCTGACCATGAAAGAGTAGTTGGAGATGTTGGAAAAGCAGGAGTAGCTATTGATTCAATTCTAGATATGAAAATTTTATTTAAAGATATTCCTTTAGATAAAATGTCGGTTTCGATGACAATGAACGGAGCCGTGTTACCAATTTTAGCATTTTATATTGTTGCAGCCGAAGAACAAGGAGTTACTTTAGATAAATTAAGCGGAACAATTCAAAATGATATTTTAAAAGAATTTATGGTGCGTAACACTTATATTTACCCACCAACTCCATCAATGAAAATAATAGGTGATATTTTCGAATATACTTCTATAAATATGCCTAAATTTAATTCAATAAGTATTAGTGGCTATCACATGCAAGAAGCAGGTGCTACTAGTGATATCGAAATGGCTTATACATTAGCAGATGGTTTAGAATATTTAAGAACAGGCGTAAAAGCAGGATTAGATATAGATGCTTTTGCACCACGTTTATCTTTCTTCTGGGCTATTGGAATGAACCATTTTATGGAAATAGCTAAGATGAGAGCAGCTAGAATGATTTGGGCTAAAATAGTTAAACAATTTAATCCTAAAAATCAAAAATCATTAGCATTAAGAACACATAGTCAAACATCAGGTTGGAGTTTAACCGAGCAAGATCCGTATAATAATGTTGCAAGAACTTGCGTTGAAGCATTAGCAGCAGCATTAGGTCACACACAATCATTACACACAAATGCATTAGATGAAGCTATTGCATTACCAACCGATTTTAGTGCAAGGATAGCTAGAAATACTCAAATTTATTTACAAGAAGAAACAGGTATTTGCAAATCGGTTGATCCTTGGGCAGGTTCTTATTATATTGAATCATTAACAAATGAGATAGCAGAAAAAGCTTGGACATTAATTCAAGAAGTTGAAAAACTTGGCGGTATGGCAAAAGCTATTGAGTCTGGTATTCCTAAAATGAGAATCGAAGAAGCTTCAGCAAGAAAACAAGCAAGAATTGACTCTTGCAGAGATTTGATAGTTGGTATTAATGAATATAGATTAGAAAAAGAAGATCCAATTGATATTTTAGAAGTTGATAATACTGCAGTTCGAGAATCACAATTAAGAAGATTAAAAGAATTAAAAGAAAATCGTAATAATGCAGAAGTAACAGATGTATTAAGCCGAATAACAAAAGCATGCGAAACAGGCGAAGGTAATTTATTAGAATTAGCAATTGAAGCCGCAAGAAAAAGAGCAACCTTAGGCGAAATTTCTTATGCTTGTGAAAAAGTTTTCGGAAGATATAAAGCACAAATTAGATCAATATCAGGAGTATATTCTATGGAAATATCAAATGACAAAAAATTTGAAAAAGCTAGAAAACTTGCAGATGAGTTTGCTAGTTTTGCTGGTAGAAGACCTCGTATAATGGTCGCTAAAATGGGTCAAGATGGTCATGATAGAGGAGCAAAAGTGGTTTCAACTGCGTATGCCGATATGGGCTTTGATGTTGACATTGGACCATTATTCCAAACACCTGCTGAAGCAGCTAAGCAAGCAGTTGAAAATGATGTTCATATATTAGGAGTATCTAGTTTGGCAGCAGGCCATAAAACTTTAGTCCCTCAAGTTATTGAAGAATTAAAAAGATTAGGTAGAGAAGATATTATGGTTATAGTTGGTGGAGTAATACCAAATCAGGATTATCAATATTTGTATGATGCGGGAGCAGCAGCAATATTTGGACCTGGAACCGTTATTTCTGAAGCAGGAATAAAAATTCTTGAGCTCTTAATAGATACTTATAAAGAATAAATTTATTTGTTACTGCAAAACAATATAAATAAAATTTTGTTTAATTAAACAATTTTAATACTTTTGCAGTCAAATAAATGGTCTCTTGGCCGAGTGGCTAGGCACCGGTCTGCAAAACCGTCTACTCCGGTTCGAATCCGGAAGAGACCTCAACAAAACCTCTGATGAAATCAG
>CAZJKL010000009.1:35056-66189 GCA_964546655.1 uncultured Bacteroidales bacterium
AAAAACCGTATTTGCGAAGCAAATCAAGGTTTTGTTGTACGACCAGAAAACGACCACGGATCACGCAAGTAATCCGGAAAACTTGTTTTTGTTCGGTCTTTAATTTAAAAAACCGTATTTGCGAAGCAAATCAAGAGAAAATTAGTATAAGTTGTATAAGTTGAATGAGTTAATGGTGTTAAATAATTTCTAAATAAATTTCTTCCACCAATCAATCTCCACCAATTTCTTTAACCATTAGTCTATATAAATCCAAAGCATTTTAAATAGCTCATATTTCTTATAGGGTAAATAAAATTATTAATAATTTACTATTAAAAACAAATATTTGATACAGATAATTATTATTTTTATTTCTTGTTTAAAAATAAAAATAAAATCTATGAATAAGCACAATATAAGAATTACTAATAGAATCTTAAAAATATTTTTTTTGTTGATAATATTAATATTAAATTCATGTGGTGAAAAAAAATTAGAACCTCTTAGAATTGATCCTGCTTTTGCAAATTATGTTATATCATTTACTTCAGGTGTGGTTTCTAATACTACAAAGATTCGTGTTCGTTTAGTTCAAGAAGTTCAAAACGCAATACCAGGGAAAGAATTAGAATTTAATCCATTTTCTATAAGTCCTGACATTAAAGGGAAAGCAATATGGTTAGATAGTCAAACAATAGAATTTATACCTGAAAAATTATTAGAATCAGGAGAAGTTTATACAGTAGAATTTCAATTGTATAAATTTATTAATGTACCAGAAAATTTACGTAATTTAAAATTCAGATTTCAAGTAATTAAACAAGCTATTCAATACGAATTTAATGGAATAGAACCTTATGATGAAAACGATAAAAAGTGGCAAAAAGTTCAGGGTATTTTCTTTACCGCTGATTATTTAAGTCCAACTGAAATAGAAGAATCGGTTAAAGCATCTTATGATGGTGAAAATTTTAAGTTGTTATGGAAACATAGCAGTGATGGAAGAACACATGATTTCGTAATAGACAGTGTTCTAAGAAACGAAAATTCATATAATGTAAAATTGCAATGGGAAGGAGAAAATATAGGGGCAAATAATAAACAAATTGAATATATTGAAATTCCATCTATAAATGAATTTAAAATATTAAATGTTAAATTAATAACAAATCCAATAACACAAATAAAGGTGTTTTTTTCTGATCCATTAAATAAAACCCAAGATTTTAATGGATTAATGTATTTAGAACCTAATGCCGATGAATCAATAATTAAAGAAGGTAATATCGCAAATATATTTATTGGTAAATCAATTTCTGGTGATGTTTTGTTAAAAATTCAGTCCTCAATCAAAAATGTATTTGATGAAAAGTTAAACAGAGAACAAGTTTTCAAGATTAAGTTTGTTAGCATGAAACCTCAAGTAGAGTTGATAGGTGATGGAATTATAATTCCGAATACAGATGGTGTTTTACTCCCGTTTAGAGCAGTTAGTTTAACTGCGGTTGATGTAACTATAATTAAAATATTTGAAAATAATATAACGCAATTTTTTCAGGTTAATCAATTTGATGGAGATTATGAAATAAAGAGAGTTGGTAGAATTGTATTTAATCAAGAAATTCCATTAATTTCAGAAGAACCTATTGATTACGGAAAATGGAATACATTTTCACTTGATTTAGCAAATTTTATTGAACCAGAGCCAGGAGCTATATATAGAGTTGAAATAAGCTTTAAGAAAAAACATTCATTATATCCTTGTTCAAAACAAGACTCAGAAGATGAAACAGAAGAATATGAAATAGAAAAAGACATCAATAAAGAATATGATTCTCCAGAAGATTATTGGTATTACTATGAAGATGAATATTATTATGATGATTCATATGATTGGTACGATAGGGATAATCCTTGTAAAAATTCATATTATATGAATGACAGGAAGGTTGTAAGAAATGTTCTAGCCTCAAATATGGGTATAATTGCTAAAGCAGGAACAAACTCAGAATATAATGTAATAATTTCTGATTTAAGGACAACAGATCCAATTTCTAATGTTGAAATAGAATTTAGAAATTTTCAAAATCAAGTAATAGCTAAAGGCAATACAAACTCTGATGGTATTTGTAAAATAAGATTGAAGAATAAACCTTTTTTAATTATTGCAAAAAAAGACAAACAAAGAGGATATCTTAGAATTGATGATGCCTCATCTCTCTCTCTTAGTATGTTTGATATTAAAGGTGAAGAATTGAAAAAAGGAGTAAAAGGTTTTTTATATGGTGACAGAGGAGTTTGGAGACCAGGAGATTCATTATATATAATGTTTATTTTACAGGATAACAATAAATCATTAACAAGCGATCATCCTGTTGTATTTGAGCTATTTACACCAGAAAATCAACTAATAAAAAGAATAGTAAGAACTAGTAATGTAAATGGTTTTTACAATTTCAAAATAAAAACTTCTGGTGATTCTCCAACTGGAAATTGGGTGGCAAAGGTTAAGGTTGGTGCTTCTGTTTTTTCAAAATCAATTAGAATTGAGACAGTAAAACCAAACAGAATGAAGATTTATTTAAAATATAATAAACAAATTATAAGTCAAGGCAAAACAGAAGTAGGAAATTTACAAGTTAATTGGTTGCATGGAACTCCTGCTAAAAATTTAAAAGTTTTGATTGAAGCTGAATTGTCATCAACAAAAACTGAATTTAATGAGTTTAAAGATTATGTATTTGATGATCCTTCTAAAACTTTTATTTCTAAAACTTTTACAGTTTTTCAAGGTACCCTTAACAATGAAGGTAAAGCAAGTGTATTAACAAAATTTGATGTTGAGAATACAGGTCCTGGGATGATAAATGTACATCTTAAAACAAGAGCTTTTGAAACAGGTGGAGATTTTAGTATTGATAGGTTTAATATAAAATATTCTCCTTATAAATCTTATGTTGGAATCAAAATTCCTGAAGGTAAAGGTTGGAATAACGCATTATATTCAAATGAAAAAAACTTATTTCCAATAGTATTAGTAGATGAAAATGGTAATATGTTAAATAGAAAACTTAAAGTTGAAGTTTATAGTATATATTGGCGTTGGTGGTGGGATAGTTCAGATGATGAATATTTTGCCGATTATGTATCAAATCAGAATTCAAAGCTAATTTCAAAAGCATACATTAATACTAAAAGTGGTAGAGCAATATATGAAATGAATTTAAACTCTGAAAGTTGGGGAAGAAAATTTATAAAAGTTACCGATGAATTAAGTGGACATAGTACTGGAGCTATATTTTATACCACATATAAAGGTTGGTGGAGCAATGCCGGTGAAGATAATCCAGGAGGTGCGGAAATGTTAATTTTCCAAACAAATAAAAAAGTATATTCCGTTGGGGAAAATATAAATGTTGAACTTCCAGTTGCAATTAAAGGAAAAGCATATGTAAGTATTGAAACAGGAAGTAAAATTGTTAATGGATTTTGGGTTGACACAGACGTAAACAAATCTAAGTTTTCTTTTAAATGTACAAATGAAATGACCCCTAATATATATATTCATGTAACTTTTATACAATCAAGCAATAAAGGACTTAATAGTTATCCAATTAGAATGTATGGTGTTCAATCAGTTAAGGTCGAGAATCCTAACACACATATATATCCTATAATTACTATGAAAAATTCACTTAAACCATTAGAAAGGTTTACTGTTAATGTAAGAGAAAAAAATAAAAACAGAATGACATATACTATTGCAATTGTTGATGAGGGATTATTAGATTTAACTCGTTTTAAAACCCCTGAGCCATGGCAGTATTTTTATTCTCATGAAGCATTGGGTGTTAAAACCTGGGATATGTATAAGTATGTTGCTGGTTCATATACTGGTAAATTAGCTGGTTTATTAGCAATTGGTGGAGACGAATATTTAAATTCTAAAGGCAAAGAAAATACAAATAGATTTAAACCCGTTGTATTATTTAAAGGACCTTTTACATTGAAAGAAGGTAATAGTAGAACCCATAGTTTTATTATGCCTAATTATGTTGGTTCTGTGAGAGTTATGGTGATTTCAGGTGACAATAATAAATGTGCATATGGTAATGCCGAAAAAACAGTAAGTGTTAAGCAACCATTGATGATTTTAGCCACTTTGCCTAGAATGGTTAGCCCAACAGAAATTATTAAAGTTCCTGTAACTGTATTTTCGATGGACCCAAATATTAAAAAAGTCAATGTAAATATTACTTCGAATTCTCTTTTTGAGGTAATTGATGAAGCAAACAGAACTATTACTTTTAACTCACCAGGTGAAGCAAATATTGAATTTAATATTAAAGTTAAATCACAAATAGGGCAAGGTAAAATTGTATTGTCTGCCGTATCAGGTAATAATAAAGCTACTTCAGAAACGATGCTTCAGGTACGGATGCCAAGTCCACCAATAATAAATATTACATCGGTAGTATTAAAACCTGGAGAAAAATGGAAAGGAAAAATTTCTCCTTTTGGAATAAGTGGAACCAATTATGGCGTAATTGAAGTATCAAATATGCTTCCTATAAATCTTGAAAAAAGATTGCAATATCTTGTGACGTATCCTCATGGATGTATTGAGCAAATAACTTCAGCCGTGTTTCCTCAGCTTTATATTCAAAAATTTGTTGATTTAACTGCATCTAGAAAAAAAGAAATTGAAAATAATATAAAAGTATGCTTGCAAAAGTTACCATTATATATTAATTCAAATGGAGGATTTTCATATTGGCCTGGAGAAAAGGAATATATTAATGATTGGGGAACAAACTATGCCGGACACTTTATGATTGAAGCTAAATCATTAGGTTATACTTTGCCGAATGGATTATTAGAATCATGGTTAAAATATCAAACAAATGAAGCTAATAACTGGAGAAGTAGTGATAGAAATAGTGATGATTTCACTCAATCATATAGGTTATACACTTTAGCTTTAGCAAAAAAACCAAACTTAGGGGCAATGAATAGATTAAGGGAAATAAATAATCTTTCTATTTCTGCAAAATGGAGGTTAGCTGCAGCTTATGCATTAATTGGAGAAAAAGATATATCAGAAAAATTAATTATTAATATTAATGAAAAAAAAGCAAATAAAAATTATTCTGATAATTATGGAAGTGTAGAACGAGACATAGCGATGAAATTAGAAACATTAATTTTACTTGGCGAAAATAGTAAAGCTAAAGTTTTAGCAGATGAAATCGCAAAATATTTGGGGTCAGAACAATGGATGTCGACTCAAACAACTTCATACGCTTTATTATCTTTAGCTAAATTTATTGGAGAGGGCGGTCCATTAGCTTTTGAGTTTAGTATAGATAATATTAAAAATAAATGTAATTCAGGAAAACCAATATGGCAAAATAAATTATTCTTTAATAATAAAGTGAAAGAAAATATAGTAGAGGTTGTTAATACTTCAAAATCTGTAGAATATTTAAGAATACAATTAAATGGTGTTCCTTTAATGAAAAATACACAAGCTACTGAAGAAAATTTAAAATTAAATGTTTCTTATTTTGATATGAAAGGAAATAAAATATCGCCGAAAAAAATAAAACAAGGAACAGATTTTTATGTTGAAGTTATGATTAAACACCCAGGCTTAAAAACAGATTATAAAGATTTAACTGTTGAGCAATTATTCCCTTCTGGATGGGAAATAATAAATAGTCGCCTTGATGATATTGAATCTGAAAGCGGGCTAACAACAGTTAATAATGATATTCGTTATCAGGATATTAGAGATGATAGAGTTTATTCATATTTTGATTTAAAAAAATCAAATACTAAGGTTTTTAAAATACTGCTTCATGCATCATATTTAGGTAAATTTTATTTACCATCAGTATATTGTAGTGCTATGTACGATAATACAATACATGCTTCAAGTGCAGGTGAATGGGTGGAAGTTATTAAATAAATTTAAGATGCTAAAACTTATAATTAGAAGAATTAAAGAAATAAAAATTTCATTTAAAAGTTATAAGTTTTGGCTTATTTCAATATTCTTAATATTTTCAATATGGTTTTATTTTTGTTTACCTGATCCAATTTTTTCTAAACCATATTCTACAGTTTTGGAAGATTGTAATGGAAATTTTTTATCAGCTCAAATCGCTGATGATTATCAATGGAGATTTCCTGAATCAGATACAATACCGTATAAGTTTAGTCAAGCAATAATATGTTTTGAGGATGAATATTTTTATTATCATTTAGGTGTTAATCCTATATCAATGTTTAAAGCTTTAGTCCTTAATATTTCTAAAGGTAAAACAACAAGAGGTGGTAGCACTATAAGTATGCAGACTATAAGATTATCTAAAAATAATCAGAAAAGGAGCATATTAAATAAATTTATAGAAACAATATTGGCAATAAGATTAGAGTTGAAATATTCAAAAAAGAATATATTAAAAATGTATGCTTCACATGCACCTTTTGGTGGTAATATTGTTGGCGTAGAAGCTGCATCTTGGCGATATTTCAATAGGCCTACATATCTACTATCATGGAGTGAAACAGCAACATTGGCAGTGCTCCCAAATGCTCCATCATTGGTTTTCCCTGGTAAAAATCAGAAAATTTTATTAAGAAAAAGAAATTATTTATTGCAAAAAATGTATAAATCAGGAATTATTGATTCAATAACTTGTTATCTCGCTAAAAGTGAACCTTTACCAAAATTAGCAGGTAATATTCCTCAAAAAGCTATGCATTTGTTGCAAAAAGTTCAAAAAGATGGATATAAAGGAACTAGAGTTAAAACTACTTTATCTTATAATATTCAAAATTTTTCAAATACTGTTGCAAAAAAATATGCAAATTATTTTTCTTATAATTATATAAAAAATATTGCCATTATTGTATTAGATACAAAAACAGGCAATGTATTATCATATGTAGGTAATGTTAATTTGAAAAACAATCATTTTTTTGTTGATAATATTCAATCAAAAAGAAGTTCTGGAAGCATATTAAAACCTATGTTGTATGCTGCTTCAATTGACAATGGATTGATTTTACCAAATTCACTTCTGTCTGATATACCGACAAGAATTGGAGGCTATGCTCCAAAAAATTATGAAGATAATTATGAAGGTGCAGTACCTGCAGGGGAGGCATTAGCACATTCACTTAATATACCTTTTGTAAGATTATTAAGAGAATTTGGAATTTCTAAATTTTTATTTATTCTTAAAAATCTTGGATTTACTACAATTCAAAAATCATCTGAATATTACGGATTATCTCTGATTCTTGGAGGGGCAGAGGTTACATTATGGGAAGCCGCAGGTGTTTATGCAAGTATGGCTCGTGATTTAAATAATTATTATTTCTTTAATAAATATGAAATAAATAATTATCGAAAACCTTCATATTTAATCAAAAAAAATAAAAAAACAAGCTATTCTTCAACCTCTTTTATTAGTGCAGGGTCTTTATTTTATACTATGCAGTCTTTATCTATGGCAAATAGACCTTGGAGTGAAATAGGTTGGGATTTATTTTCTTCACAACAAAAAATTGCATGGAAAACTGGAACTAGTTTTGGCAATAGGGATGCATGGGCTATTGGTGTAACACCAGAATATACCGTTGGTGTTTGGGTTGGAAATTCTGATGGAGAAGGAAGACCAGGATTAACTGGATTATCTCATGCTTCTCCTGTAATGTTTGAGATATTTAAATATTTAAAACCTAAAAAATGGTTTTCAAATCCTGTTAATGATATGATTCTGGTTGATGTTTGTGTAAAAAGTGGTTATAAAGCTTCTCAAATATGTGATAAAATTTCATTAATGGTTCCATCAAAAAGTAATAAATCACCTATGTGTCAATATCATAAACAAATTTTTCTTGATTCTACTTCTCAATATCGAGTTTCAGGAGATTGCTATCCAGTAAGTAATATTAATGTTGTACCATGGTTTATACTACCTCCTGCTCAAGAATGGTATTACAAAAAAAACCATCCTGAATATTTAAATTTACCAAATATTAAAGATGGTTGTGAGTTTGAAAATGAGAATGTTTTTGATATTTTAATTCCTGAAAATAATAGTGTTTTAAGTATCCCAAAAGGGATTGATGAGACAGAAGGTCTTATAATTTTTGAAGCTGTACATCGAAAATCTAATGCTGTTTTATATTGGCATATTGATGATGAATTTTTGGCTAAAACAGTTGGAATTCATAAAATTGAAGTTTCCCCAGATATTGGAGTTCATACGTTGTTTGTAATAGATAATTTTGGTAATTCTTTAAGCCGAAAATTTAAAATAATTTCTAAATAATTTTTTACCAAAATCAATCTCCACCAATTTCTTTAACCATTTAAAATACAGTGCTATATATAAAAATATTGAGATTAGCCAAAGCACAGCGATATTATAAAAATAGGTTTGCATCTCGAAATTAAAAACCTTTTTAAAAGGAGAATAAAAATGTGTATCTAAACCTAAATAAGTGTCATTATCAATATAATAAATAGGTTCGGTTTTTCTTACTAGTTTATTGCCAGAACGATACATCTTTTTATTATCAAGTGTGTTTTTTACAAGACGAGATACGTTTTCATTATAGTAAATATCAAATAAATTTTTATAACTTATTTCTTTGTTTTCTATTAATGATTGAATAATATTATCTCTGTTACTAGTAGAATTGCTGTATTCTTCTCGGTAAAAATTATTAAGATTTTCTAAATATTTTTTTGTTATTTTAGCAATGCGAGGGTTAAACGATTTAACGTTGATACTATCTATAAAACTAAAATTAACTTTTTCTGAAGTTAGAACTAATTCATTATTAATTTCATTTTTCAATAATTCTATATCGTCTTTAATCGAAATATTAATAGTATTGATATTAGAAACATATTTTTCAAAAGCAACTCTTTCTGTATAACCATCAACAATTTTTGTAAGTTCAGGTATAAAATAAACAGTTTTATAATTCGACATGCTTCTTTTTTTGTCAACATTATAAAAATTCTTTTCATAATCATTATAAATAAACTGCTTAACAATTATTGCCTCATAAGCCCATCTTGAAGGCATAAAGTTAGCAATAATAGGTGTTTTTTGTTTGCCACCGCCAATTAACGAATTAAGTTTATCGTAGCTAAACATAGCACCACCCAAAATCATTTGAGGTATAATTAATAAAGGAATTAAAATATAAATAGCTACAGCCGAGTTTAATGCCGATGAAATATTTAGACCTATCATATTTGCACAAACCGAAACAGTAAACAATAAAAGCCAATAATCGAGATACATGCCTTTTATTCCTAATATTGAATTACCCAATAAAACAAAAGTTATTGTTTGTAAGGCCGAAAGCATAACTAAAATCGAAACTTTTGAAAACAAATAACTACCACGACTTAAATTTAAAAGAGCTTCTCTTTTAAGAATAAGCCTATCTTTAAAAATTTCTTCGGAACTAACTGTAAGTCCAATAAATAAAGCAACAACAATACTCATAAACATATAAGGAGCAATGTTTTCGTTCTCTCTATAAATATAAACATTAGAAGAAGGGTCGCTAATATATTTAATAATAACAGCCAATATAGTAGCTAAAACAGGAGCTTCTAAAATATTAATAAGAATATATTGAAGATTATTTAGTTTAGAAATAACATCTCTTCTGAAAAAGTTTTTAAATTGAGTTAACTTTGAAGGAAGAGTATAAGTTTTTGAAATTTTATTAATAGAAGACTCAATTTTAGGTAATTTGTAGTTTTGCAAGAACCATTCATTCCATTCTTTTGGTTTAGTTTTTCTTATTCCAACCGAAAGTCCGTATTCATCAATTATTTCAGCTTCAATTATATTAAATATACTTTCAGAATCAACATTACCACAATTAAAACATTCACCAACATCGCTATTTATTTGTTTGTCTTTTTGCTTAAAATACATAATAGCTTCAATCGGATTTCCATAATAAATTAAACAACCTCCAACATCTAAAAACATCATGCTGTCGAACATTTTATAAATAACAGAAGCCGGTTGATGAATTACTACAAAAATTAATTTTCCTTTAAGAGCAAGTTCTCTTAAAAGTTGCATAACATTTTCCGAATCACGAGACGAAAGCCCTGAAGTAGGCTCATCAACAAACAAAACCGAAGGTTCTCTAATTAATTCTAATGCAATATTTAATCTTTTTCTTTGACCACCACTTATTTTTTTATTCATTACATTACCAACTTTTAAATGTTGAATATGCAATAAATTAAGGTCTTTTAAAGTTTCAATAACTTTCTCATTAATCTCTTGTTCCGAAATATTGTTTAAGCATAATTTAGCTGTATAAAATAAATTTTGATAAACAGTAAGGTCTTCTATAAGTAAGTCATCTTGAGGAATATAACCCAAAACACCTTTAAGAAGTTTGTTCTCTTTATGGATATCAGTTCCATTAAACAACACATTACCACAACTAGGTTTTTCGATACCAGCTAAAACATTAAGTAAAGTTGTTTTCCCAGCACCGCTAACACCCATTATTCCAACCAATCTTCCAGAGTTTTCAATAATACTTATATTATCAAGACCAATAGAGCCATTAGAAAATTTATAACAAACATTATTAACTTCAAAAACGAAGTTTTCATGAGCATTTTCTTTAATAAATTTATCAACTATATCCGAGTAAAAAATCGGATTTCCTTTAGGAACTTTAATAACACTTCCTTGAGCAAAGAGGTAAGTTATACAAGGTTTTAAAACCAAGCCATTTAAATACAATGTATCGTTTCCACGATATTTTATAAAATATAAATCAACGCTGTTTATTCTAATAATTAAAATGCTACCGTCGAGTTTTTCTTGCAAAATATGCTTGCAATTATTACCACAAGAGTTTATCTCATTATTAGAAATAATAATATTTGAATCGTTAATAACTGAAACATTTTCTTCTAAAATAAAATCTTCTATAGCCTTATTTTCTTCAAAAGAAATATTAAAAACATTTGAAACAGAATTTAAAATTTCTTTTCTGCTTTCGGTAAATTTATCACGAGAGTCAATCATCTCGTACAATCGAACAAGCACTACAACCTTTTGTTTTTGAGATAATTGTTTGTTTATTTTTCGGCAAATCATTAAAGTTCTAACCGAGTCACGAACCGATATTCTGCTTTCGGCATCAGCTTTAGATTTTATTTCACCATATTCATCGATAGTAATTTCGGCATAATCATCAAATTTAGTTAAATATTCAGAAATATTACTTTCACCCAATTGTTGAGTTAAAAATTTAACAACATAATTTCTGTCTTCTTTAGATACAGCTTCGCCTAATTTTGCTATAATAGCAAAAAGCTGCATTAGAGCTTTTAAAATCTCTTCACTCATATATGATTATTAAATATAATTTTAATCGATAAAATTAAGAAAAATGTTTTATCAGATTGGTGATTTTCAAAAAAATAATTCTGTATGAACAAAACATTTAATAAAATTGTTGAAAAATATTAAGAATTGTTGAATAAATAGTAATTAAAAAAAACAGAAAATTCATCGATTAATTATTTAATTTGTAAAAATTAATAAAAAATCGAAATAATTATGAATTTTAGGGAAACTATTTATTGGAAAATATTAAAACAATTATTAGGATTATATATATTTTGGTTAATATATTTTGCAATAACAAGAGGTCTTTTTATAATGTTTTTCAAAAAACAAATTGGAGATATTGATTCACAAATATTATATAGTTCATTTTGGAAAGCCTTGCCTTTAGATATTTCAACAGCAAGCTATTTAATTTTGCCATCATTTTTAATTATTGTTTTATTGTCGTTTTTTAATTTAAGATGGCTTAACGTAATTAATAAGATATACATAATATTAGTTATAATTGTATTTTCTTTAATAGTATCGAGTGAATTAGAGTTATATCTTGAATGGAAAACAAAATTAAATTTTAACGCAATATCACGTTTAGCTCATCCTTCTGAAATCTTTACAATTACTTCATCTTCACAAATAATTGTAGTTGGTGTTATAACAATGTTTTTATCAATGATTGGTTATAGTGCTTATGCAAATTTTGTTTATTCAAGAGTTGAAAATGAAAACAAAAGAAATTATATATTTTCAATTATAGTTGTTGTTATGTTTTTACCAATTTTAATTATAGGAGCAAGAGGAGGAATTAATGAAATGCCTATAAATCAAAGTCAGGTGCATTTTTCAAATAATTATACTTTAAATAATGCAACTGTTAATTCGGGTTGGAATGCTATGCATAGTATCAGTGAATATTTATTATACCAAAAAGAAAATCCTTTAAAATTTTATGATAACGAAATAGCTCAAAAATATGTAAACGCTCTATATTCAACCAAAAACGATAGCATTATTCAGGTTGTAGGAGTTAGAAAACCAAATATAGTTTTTATTATTTTAGAAGGTTGGACTGCCGATGTATTAAATTCTTATGGTGGAATAAATGGTGTAACTCCTTATACTGATACATTAATAAAAAAAGGAGTTATGTTTTCAAATGTTTATTCAGGAGGAACATTGTCGGATCAAGGAATAGCTTCGCTTTTTAGTGGTTATCCTACACAGCCAAGAACAACTATAATAAATCAGCCCGAAAAATACGTTAAAATCCCTTGTATATCAAATGCATTTTCTGAAAAACAATATAATTTGTCGTTCTATTATGGTGGGCAGTTAATTTATGGAAACATTAAAGGATATTTAATTTATAATGGTTTTTCTAATTTAATTGAGCAAGATAATTTTGATGAAACTCTTCCTAAAGGAAAAATGGGTTATCATGATGAATATGCTTTTGATAAATTTTTAGAAGGTATTAATAAATTTAAAGAGCCATTTTTTACGGCATTATTTACTCTTAGTACGCATTCACCTTATGATATTCCTGAGAAATACGAGAAAAACTATAATTTTGATGAGGAAGTAAATAAATATCTTAGTGCTGTATCTTATACCGATAAATGTATTGAGGTTTTTATGAAGAAAGCTAAGAAACAAAATTGGTATAATAATACATTATTTGTTTTTGTTGCAGACCATAGCCATAATTCTTATAATAATTATTCAAGTTATGATGCTAAATCTCGAAAAATTCCAATGTTTTTTTATGGAGAAGCTTTAATAGATTCTTGCAAAGGAATGGTTATAGATAAAATTGGGAATAGTCATGATTTGCCTACCACACTTTTAGGGCAACTTGATATTAATTCTAAAGAATTTAAGTGGAGTAAAAACTTATTAAACACCAAAACAAAAGATTTTGCAGTTTTTACTTTATTATCTGATTATGCCTGGATATCGCCTAATCAAAACTATATTTATAAGTCTGAAGAAAAAAAATATTTGAATCCTATAGATCAAACAGAAATTAAAATTGAAAACGATACAATTTGGGGTAATGCTTTTATGCAAATTTTGCAAGAAGAATACCTGAAATTATAAATTTAAATATCAAATCAATATCAAAAAAGCTGTTTTCGTGTTAATCTGTAAGTTTAAATTAAATATATGTAAATAATTGATTTTTTATTTGTGTATTTGATTTTATATTATTACTTTTGCTTAATCATATTATTTAATAACAATTAAAAAATCAAAGAAATGTTTAACGGATTAAAAGTACCAACCAACTACAGGCCTTATATTGGCTTAAAACAAACAGAGAAGGCTATAAAACAAATTAAAGATTTTTTTCAGTTAAATTTATCAACAGAATTACAATTAAGAAGAGTTACTGCTCCTTTGTTTGTGTTGAAAGGAACCGGAATAAATGATGATTTAAATGGCATCGAAAGACCAGTGAGCTTTCCTATTAGCAATATGAATGGTGTTACAGCAGAAATAGTTCACTCATTAGCAAAATGGAAAAGATTAATGCTTGCTGATTATGATATAAACTACGATTATGGTATTTATACTGATATGAATGCAATTAGACCTGACGAAGAGTTAGATAACTTACATTCATTATATGTAGATCAATGGGATTGGGAAAAAGTTATATGTAAAGAAGAAAGAACAATTGAATATTTAAAACAAACAGTAAATAATATATACAATATTCTTAAAAGATTAGAATACTTAATTTATGAAGAATATCCTATAATTACTCCAATTTTACCTAACAAAATTAAATTTATACATTCAGAAGAATTACTTCAAATGTATCCTGATATGGAATCTGGTGAAAGAGAAAATTTAATTACAAAACAATATGGAGCTGTTTTTATAATTGGAATAGGACATAAATTATCGAATGGAGAAAAACATGATGGTAGAGCTCCTGACTATGATGATTGGTCAACAAAAAATGAAGATGGTTACTATGGCTTAAACGGTGATATTTTATTATGGAACCCTATTTTAGAATGTTCTTATGAACTTTCTTCAATGGGAATTAGAGTTGATGTTGATGCTTTGTTAAAACAATTAGAAATTGCAAATGCTCAAGATAGAAAAGAACTTTATTTCCATAAAAGATTATTAGACGGCTCTTTACCATTATGTATTGGTGGTGGTATTGGACAATCAAGATTGTGTATGTACTTTTTAAGAAAAGCTCATATTGGCGAAATTCAATCAAGTATTTGGCCAGAAGATATGAAAGAAAAATGCTTAAAAGGAAATATCAAATTATTGTAAATAAGTTATTTAATATTTATTTTAGACCGATTAATTAATTTTAGTCGGTCTTTTTTTATTTATAAATAATTCGAATTATTTGAATACTCTAATTCAATATTATTATTTTTGCAAAAATAAAAAATAAAATTATGGTAGAAAATTTAAGAATTTTATTAGAGCACGAGGGATTAAGTCCAGATATTGCTTTTTGGATAAGGAATGTAATTGTTATAGTAAGTATTGTTTTACTTTGTATTATTTCAAATTTTATAGCAAGAAAGATTATTCTTAATATCTTAAAAAAAATAGCTGATAAAACCACAACAGACTGGGATGATATTTTATTTGAGCGTCATGTTTTTGACAGACTATCGTATATTGCTCCTGCTTTAGTTATTTATTTTACAATTTCATTAGCTTTAACAGACAAAACATTTGATTTTGTTGTGGCATTAGTTCAAACATTAACTAAAGCATATATTGTATTGGTTATACTTTTGGTAATAGAATCTCTTTTAAGTGCACTTAATGATATATACAATACCTATGAAGTTTCTAAAACAAAACCAATTAAAGGATATATTCAGGTAATAAAAATTATCTTTTTCTTACTCGGATCTATAATAATAATTTCAATTCTTATGAATAAATCTCCAGTTACACTTTTAGCTGGTATTGGAGCATTAGGTGCTGTTTTAATGTTAGTATTTAAAGACACTTTAATGAATCTTGTTGCAAGTATTCAGATATCAACAAATGATATGATAAGGATTGGCGACTGGATTACTATGACTAAATATGGAGCAGACGGTAATGTTTCTGAAATGAACCTTAGTACGATTAAAATTATTAATGGAGATAAAACCATAACCAGTATTCCTACATATGCTTTTGTTAATGATGCATTTCAAAATTGGCGTGGAATGGAAGAGTCTGGAGCTCGTAGAATTAAACGTTTTATTAATATTGATGTTAATAGTATTAAATTTTGCACAGATGATACCCTAGGGAAATTTAAAAAAATTAATATTTTAAAAGATTATATAGTTGATAAAACAGAAGAAATTAAAAAATATAATTTTGAAAATAATTTTGAAGGTTCAAATATAGTAAACGGAAGAAGATTAACTAATATTGGAGTTTTTAGGAAATATGTAGAATTATATCTGAAAAATAATCAGAATATTCATCAAGATATGATTCTGCTTGTTAGACAACTTCAACCAACCGAAAATGGTCTTCCACTTGAAATATATGTGTTTAGTAAAATTCAAAGTATTGCAGAATATGAGGCAATTCAGTCTGATATATTTGATCATATTTTTGCTGCTATAACCGAGTTTGAATTAGCTATTTTCCAAAATCCTTCGGGAGGAGATTTTACAAAATTAAAATAGTATTATATGAAAGTTTTATCTTGGAATGTTAATGGACTTAGAGCCATTTTGAAAAAAGGCTTTGTTGAATGGGTTTTAACCGAAAATCCTGATATATTATGTTTGCAAGAAACAAAAGTTGATGAAGAACAAATACCAGATGAGGCCAGAAATATTAATGGTTATTACTCTTATTTTAATTCAGCAGAAAAAAAAGGATATAGCGGAGTAGCTATTTATTCGAAAATTAAACCAAACAAAGTTCAAAAAGGTTTTGGTATCGAAGATTTTGATAAAGAAGGAAGGGTGCTTATTGCAGAATATAATGATTTTGTTTTATACACAATATATTATCCTAATGGGGCTTCTTCGAAAGAAAGGTTAGTTTATAAAATGAAATTTTATGACATATTTCTAAATCATTGCGAAAAATATAAAGCCGAAAACAAAAAAATAGCTATTTGTGGAGATATTAATACAGCACATAAAGAAATAGACCTTTCAAGACCAAAAGAAAATAGTAATACATCTGGGTTTTTACCGATTGAAAGAGAGTGGATGGACAAGCTCGTTTCTTATGGCTACACAGACACATTTAGATACTTTGATAAGTCACCAGAAAAATATACATGGTGGGACTACAAAACAAGAGCTCGAGAAAGAAATATAGGCTGGAGAATTGATTACTTTTTTGTTTCAAACAATATGCTCGAAAATATTAAAAACGCATATATTTTAAATGATGTAATGGGTTCAGACCACTGTCCAGTTGGAATAGATATAGCTTTTTAAAATAAAGTTATTTATAAAAATATAGTTGAGATAAAAATCATTGCAGATTTATTAAAACAAAGTAAATTTGAAATATAAATGAAAAGATGAATAGAGTAATTAAAGCTGATTTATACCGTTACGGTGGTTTGTCAGGAGTAAAAGGCTTCTTTAATGGACTTAAAATACCAGGATTTAGATATATGTATTTAATGAGAAAAATCTCACAAAGTAAAAAATATTCTCCTTCTTGGTTGTTTTTCTCTTTTCTTAAAAAAAAATATTCATATAAATACGGCTTTCAGATACCTTCGACAATACAAATAGGAGAGGGGTTTTATATTGGACATTTTGGAACAATTGTAATAAACGGAAATGCAAAAATTGGAAAAAATTGTAATATTGCTCATAATGTAACTATCGGACAAGCAAATAGAGGAAAGTTAAAAGGTTTTCCGACCATTGGTGATAATGTTTGGATGGGAACAGGTTCGGTAATTGTTGGCAATATTAATATTGGCTCAAATGTTTTAATTGCACCAAATTCATTTGTAAATGTAGATGTTGAAGATAATTCATTGGTTCTCGGAAATCCTTGTAAAGTTGTTAAAAAAGAAAATCCTTGTGAGGGATATATAAACTTTATTTTGGATTAATAATTTAAATAATTTTAAGTTTGTGTTTTTTGTTGATGTATTTTTAATACGTGATTTTTTTATCGCAATTAGTATTAGTTTATAATTGAAACTTTAAAAACTTTTATTAGTTTATATATTTAAATACTTACATCGAAACAATTTTAAATTCGGTTCTTCTGTTTAATTGACGATTTTCAGGATTATCTGAACCATCAGCATTTTCATTAGGAGCAATAGGATTAGATTCTCCGTAACCAACATAATTTAATCTCTTAGCTGAAATCCCTTTTTTGTAAACTAAAACATCAAAAACAGCTTTAGCTCGGTTTTCTGATAGCTTTTGATTATACTCGTCACTTCCTAAATTATCGGTATAACCAGATAATTCAACTACCATATTTGGATATTTTTTTAATAATTCAACCACATTTTCTATTTCTAAATAAGATTCAGATCTTAACGAATATTTATCAAAGTCAAAGAATATATTATTTAAAACTATTTTCGAACCTTTTTCAATTGGTTGAACAACTATATCTTTTGTTATCTTTTTATATTTTGTTCCTTTAGGAATATCGAAATTTTCGGAATGAAATAAATAATCATCTACCTTAATTGTTATCCCATAATTTTTACCTGAAGGCAAAGCAACAGTGAATTTACCCGAAACAATATTAGTTTCAAGAATAGCAATAATTTTTTGCATTTCATTGTCAGCAACCTGAATAGTTCCAACTTTATTAATAGGCAGTTTAGTTATTGGGTCTAATAATCTTCCTGTAAAAATAGTAACTTCGGCCTCGTTAATAATAGACTTTAATTGGTTTGATCTAAATGTTTCTCCAGAGCTTGAAATTAAATTATCTTCGGTGTTAATTATTACATCTTCATAATCTAAAAGAGTAATAACGTAAATATCTTTTCCTCCAAAACCTTCTAGGTTAGCCGAAGAATAATACAATCTTTTTCCATCAGGAGAAACAACAACAAAAACATCATCATCAGGTGTGTTTATAGGGTATCCTAAATTTTCTGGTTTTGACCATAAACCTGTTTCTTCGTCATATTGAGTTTTGAAAATATCAAAACCACCTATTGTATTATGGCCTTTAGAACTAAAAAACAGAGTTTTTTCATCAGGGTGCATAAATACACCAGCCTCATCGTGTTTTGTATTAACAATTGGTCCTAAATTAACCGGCTCTCCCCATTCTCCACGGTCATTTTTTACGCAATAATAAATATCTTTACCACCGTAACTGCCATCTGGTTTATCGCTTACAAAATACAATCTTGTTCCATTATGAGAAAAACAAGCAAAAGATTCATGATATTTAGTGTTTATAGTACTAGGAAAAGGTTTTGGCATTTGCCATTGATCACCAATTAACTTAGATTCAAAAATGTCGCCACCATTAACATCTTTATAAATTATCATTTTTTGAGCATCGGTTGATAAAGCAATAGTAGCATCATTAGTTTTTGTATTTAAAGGAAAACCAACATTATTAGAAATAATCCATTTTTCTCCTTTAGTCTCTCTAGTAGATTTATTTATATCTTCGTAATAATCATTATCTTTAATGCAAATTGCACCACCTGTTGTTGTATTTCTTCTGGTTGTATAATAAAGTTCTGTTTCGTCAGAACTAATAATAGGACTGTAGTCTTCGTACTTTGAATTTATATTACTCCCTAAATTTTCAATATTAACATTTATCGGGTTTTCAATCAATAATAAACCTGTTTTACATTCTTCAATTTTTTTATCAATAGTACTTTTGTTTTTCTCTCGTTTGTCTAATGGGAGTAAAGAGTCATATTTTTTATATTCTTTTATAGCTTCTTCAAAATTCATTTTTAACTGAAAAGATTCACCTAAAATAAAATAAGCATAAGGATTAACATTGGGGTCTAAAGTTATAGCTTTTCTAGCATAAGAGTCAAAACCTTTTGGTCTAGTAGTTTCAATATAACATTTTGCTATTTTTAAATTTAATAATGAATTGTATGAATTAAAATTATCTGCAATTAAATATAATTCAAGAGCTTGCATAAACTTTTTTTGTTTAAAATACTCATCAGCAAGGGTCATTTTTTTTGTAATTTCTTTAAATTCTTTTTCTTGACCAGGGAAATTATCAATATTAAAATCAACATTTTCTTGTCCATTAAAATTTAAAGAAAAAACAATTAACGATATAAATATTATTAACTTATTCATTTTATTTACAATTATCATTAATTAATTCTGTACTTTGATTAACTCCTAAATTCTTGGCTTTAATCCAATCAACACAAGCATTTTGAAAATCATTTTTCATTTTATATGAAATACCTCTGTTCAAATAAGCATATCCATAATTATTGTCAATTTCAATAGCCATGCTATAATCTAAAATAGCACCCGTATAATTACCTATCTTATATTTTGCAGAACCTCTGTTGTTGTATGCAAAAGAATAACTTGGATTCATTTCAATAACTTTATTATAGTCATTAATAGCCTTTTCGTAATTTCCCATTTGAAAATAAATTGCTCCTCGGTTATTTATTGTGATATAATCATTTGTATCGAGAGAAATAGCTTTATTGCAATAAAAAATAGCTTTAGTGTAATCTTTTTTTATTTTATAAATACTAGCAATATTATTATAAATAAAAGCTTTTGTTGAATCAAATCTTATTGAGTTAAGATAATCGCTAATTGCTCCGTCTAAATCATTAATTAACCTTTTTGCACTAGCTCTATCGTTATAAGCCATAGCGTTTTTATAATTATATTTAATAACCATATCATAATCACTAATAGCTTCAGAATAAAGTCCAAATTCAAATTTTAAACCGCCTCTATAATAATAAGCTTCGTGATAAGAAGAGTCTAAATTTATAATTTTAGTATAACTATCAAAAGCTGCTTTTTTTTCATTATTAGATATTTGACATAAACCTCTGTAAAAATAAGCATCTTTATATCTAGGATTTAAAGCAATACATTTATTAAAATCACTAATAGCACCAGTAATATTTTGAAGATGGTATTTACATAAACCTAAGTAATAATAAGCATCACTATTTAAAGGCGAATTTTTTATCTCGTTTGAAAATAAAATCATTGCAACAGCATAATTATTATCATTAAATTCTTTAACTCCTTTTTCATAAGAATTTATATTAGATTTTTCTTGTGAAATAGCAATTTGACAGAATAAAAATATTAAAGCGTAAATTATAAGTCTCATTTAAATATTGTTTTATATAAAATAAATATCTAAAATAATAAAAATTGCATATAAAATACTAGCTAAGCCATTTAAAGTAAAAAAAGCTAAATTAACTTTACTAATATCATTTGGTTTAATTATTAAATGTTGATACGTTAACAAAATTATAAATATTACTGAACCTATCCAGTAATAAAAAGAAAAATTAATATATAATCCAATAAAAATAATTAAAACAGAAACTATAAAATGCGTTAAGGCTGAAATAATTAAAGCTTTTTTTCTTCCAAATTTTGAAGGAATCGACAATAATTCTTTTCCTTTATCATATTCCTCATCTTGCAATGAATAAATAATATCAAATCCTGCAACCCATAATAAAACAATAATACTAAAAAATATTGGAAGTAAATCAAACTTATTTGTTAATGAAATATAAGCACCAATAGGAGCTAATGATAAACCTAAACCTAAAATATAATGAGATAAAAATGTTATTCTTTTAGTATAAGAATAACCTAAAATTACGATTAAGGCAATTGGTGACAGAAAAAAGGTAAGTTTATTAATGAAATATGTAGTTACTATAAAAAGGAAACAATTAGCAAAAATAAAAAAAATAGCTTTTTTTTCAGAAATTAATCCTGCCGGAATGTGTCGGTTTTGTGTTCTAATATTTTCTTTATCTATATAACGATCTATGTATCTATTAAAAGACATCGCCGAATTTCTGGCGAAGAACATACATAATACCACTAAAAATAATAGAAATAAGTTAATCTCATAACCTTGCTTAATCGCTAAAAAAAAACCTATAAAAGCAAAAGGCATAGCAAATAAAGTATGCCCTATTTTTACCATTTGAGAATAATTATTAATTGTGTTATATATTTGTCTTATTTTTTTCATATAAATTTAAAAAACCAAATATATAAATTTAATTTTTTTTCATATGCAACTTTTTAATAAACATAAGGTCTTTTTATATGAAATTAGAAAAAATATATATTAATATTAGATTAATTATTCTATAACACACATATAATTATGAAAACTTTTTACTCAATAATTTTATCATTTACAGTGTTTGTTAGCTCGTTAATGGCTCAAACATATAATAAAAATTATATAGATGGAAAGCTATATTTAAAATTTAAAAACGAATTTAAAATTCAGTTAAACACTAATGAAAAAGGTAATATAAATCTTTCAGCTATTCCTTTATTAAAAGTTGTTTCAGAAAAATATGATATTTCAAAAATATTTAAAGCATTTAATTTTAAGAAAATAAATGAAAATTTAAATAATGTTTATGTTGTTGAATTTCCAGATTATTTAATAACAGATAAACTTGTTAACGAATTAAATAAATTACCTTTTATTGATTATGTCGAAAAAGTTCCATTGTATGAATTGGCATATAAACCAAACGATCCTTTGTATAATGCAGCAAATGGTAATCGTAATTGGAATTGGCATTTAGATATGATAAAAGCAGATTCAGCTTGGAATATAGCAATGGGTAATCCTAATATTGTAGCTTGTGTAATTGACAATGCAATATGGAAAGAGCATGAAGATTTAAAAGATGCTATTATTGAATCATATAACACTATTGATGGTACTTCAAATTGTAATCCGCCAGAAAATCTGCATGAAAATAGGGTTTGGAATCACGGAACTCATACCGCAGGACTTCTTGCTGCAAGAAATGATAATGGAATTGGGGTAGCTTCTGTAGCAGGTGGTATAAGTTTAATTGCAGTTAGATTTGCTATGGATAATGGTAATTTAACATTGCCAACAGCAGCATATAATTGGGTTGCAAATAAAGATAATATTGATGTTATAAGTATGTCAATAAAAACTACAAGTTATAGTTCCACTGAAGAAACATTATTCCAAAATTTATATGATAATGGTGTTGTTTTAGTTGCAGCAGCAGGTAATGATTCTATTTCAGAGATTAATTACCCTGCTGGTTATTCATCTGTTATTTCAGTAGCATCTGTTGATGGTAATTTAAATAAATCTGCCTTCTCAAACTACGGGTCAACTGTCGATATTTCAGCTCCCGGTGGTTTTATGGCAGATGCTTTTGGTAATCTTTCTACATCTATTAGTGTGTTAAGCACTTCTTGGACATATCCAATTAATACTGCAAATCAGTTTACTAGCAGTTATTATGAAACTTTAAAAGGAACTTCAATGGCTTGCCCTATTGTTGCAAGTGTAGTTGGATTAATGCTTTCTTGTAACCCAGATTTAACACCAGCCGAAGTTAAAAATTGTTTGTTAACTACTGTAACACCCGACACTAGCTCTTATGAAATTGGTGCAGGTATTGTTAATGCTAAAGGAGCATGTCAATGTGCCGCCGAATTAGTTACTAAAAAACCAATAGCAGTTATTTCGCCAAAAAACAATGATACAATTGTTTTAGTAGGAGGTACCGCAGTAAAACAATTTAATGATTTATCTCAATATGCGCCAACTCAATGGGATTGGGTATTTCAAAGCGGAGTAGCTGATGCAACAGATATTAAGCATCCAAAAGTAACATATTCAACTGCAGGTACATTTAGTGTTACATTAACAGCAACTAATAGTTTTGGTTCTGATGATACAACGATAACATTTGTGGTTATTGATGATGTTAAAGTTGATAAATATAATAGCAATCCTGATATTAAAATATATCCAACACCAGCAAATGATGTTTTAAATATTAATAACATTCCTTTAACAAAAAATGCAAAAATTAATATTTATGATATAGTTGGAAATATTGTTTATAATTCTGAAATAAACTATAATGAAAAAAATAAAACATTAAATATTTCAAATTTAAATGAAGGAGTTTATTTTATTAAAATAAATGCAGATAATTTTAGCTATGTTAAAAAATTCTCAAAAATAGATTAGTTTAAAATAATCTGTTTTTATTTTTTTTCAAATGCAACTTTTTAATAAATATTAGGTCATATATATAAAATTAGAAAATATATATATTAATAATTTGATTTTGTATATTTGAAAATAATTATTTATTAACCTAAAAACACACATAATTATGAAAACATTCTACTCAATAATTTTATCATTTATAGTGTTTGTTAGCTCGTTAATGGCACAAACTTATGATAAAAATTATATAGACGGGAAGCTATATCTAAAATTTAAAAACGAATTTAAAATTCAGTTAAACACCAATGAAAAAGGCAATATAAATCTTTCAGCTATTCCTTTATTAAAAGTTGTTTCAGAAAAATATGATATTTCAAAAATATTTAAAGCATTTAATTTTAAGAAAATAAATGAAAATTTAAATAATGTTTATGTTGTTGAATTTCCAGATTATTTAATAACAGATAAACTTGTTAACGAATTAAATAAATTACCTTTTATTGATTATGTCGAAAAAGTTCCATTGTATGAATTGGCATATAAACCAAACGATCCTTTGTATAATGCAGCAAATGGTAATCGTAATTGGAATTGGCATTTAGATATGATAAAAGCAGATTCAGCTTGGAATATAGCAATGGGCAATCCTAATATAGTAGCTTGTGTTATTGATAATGGTATTTGGAAAGAGCATGAAGATTTAAAAGATGCCATTATTGACTCTTATAACACGATTGATGGTACTTCAAATTGCAGTCCTCCTCAAAGTCAAGTAGGAGATAGGTTTTGGAATCATGGAACTCATACAGCCGGCCTTGTTGCTGCGAGAAATGACAATGAAACAGGTGTAGCTTCTGTTGCAGGTGGTATAAGTTTAATAGGTGTTAGAATAGGTACTGATAGTAAGAATGTTTCTCTTCAGGGGCCAACATTAGCTATTAATTGGCTTGCTAATAAAAAAATTGATGTTCTAAGTATGTCCCTTAAATCACCTGGTGGTTATAGTTCAACTGAAGAAAATTTATATCAAAATTTATATGATAATGGTGTTGTAGTAGTTGCAGCATCAGGAAATGATAATGTTTCAACTATTAATTATCCTGCCGGTTATTCATCTGTAATATCGGTTGCTTCTGTTGATGGTAATCTAAATAAGTCTAGCTTTTCAAACTATGGTTCATATATTAATATCTCTGCTCCAGGAGGCTTTATGGCTGATGCTTTTGGTAATATATCAACAAGTATTGGAGTTTTAAGTACATCTTGGACACATCCTATATATACAGCGAATCAATTTACAAGCAGTTACTACGAAACATTAGAAGGAACATCAATGGCTTGTCCTGTTGTTGCTAGTGTTGTTGGTTTAATGCTTTCTTGTAATCCTGATTTAACCCCAGCGGAAGTTAAAAATTGCTTACTAACAACTGTAACACCTGATATTAGCTCTTCTGAAATTGGAGCAGGAATTGTTAATGCAAAAGGAGCATGTCAATGTGCCGCAGATTTAGTTACTAAAAAACCTATAGCAGCTATTAAACCTGCAAAAAATGATACTGTAGTTTTAATAACTGCAAATGGAAATATAGGGATAAAACAATTTAATGATATATCTCAATATGCACCAACTCAATGGAATTGGGTATTTCAAAATGGAGTAGCTGATGCAACAGATATAAAACATCCTAAAGTTACATATTCAACTACTGGTACATTTAGTGTTACTTTAACAGCTACTAATAGTTTTGGATCTGATGATACAACAATAACAGTTGTAGTTGTTGATGATGTTAAAGTAGATAAATATTCAAGCAATCCTGATATTAAATTATACCCAACACCAGCAAATGATGTTTTAAATATTAACAATATTCCTTTAACAAAAAATGCAAAAATTAATATTTATGATATAGTTGGAAATATTGTTTATAATTCTGAAATAAATTATAATGAAAAAAATAAAACATTAAATATTTCAAACTTAAATGATGGTGTTTATTTTATTAAAATTAATGCAGATAATTTTAGCTATGTTAAAAAATTCTCAAAAATAGATTAGTTTTAATTTAGATTAAATATAAAAAAACCGATGGATTATCTTCTGTCGGTTTTTTTGTTTTTATAAATATGTGAATAAATTGATTTTTGTAAAATATATTATTAATTATTATTAAACAGGAAATTTGAATTCAATAATGGTATAAAATATTCTATTTTGTCGGTAAGTTTTTTTGAAAAAAAGTAAATGTAATTACCGAAAATATAAAAAGAATTTTTATTTTTGTTATTATTAATAAGTGGTTAAATGGAAAACGTAGATATAAACAAATTTATAGTTATAGGAGATAGATTATTAATAAAACCAAAGAACTCTCAATCAAAAACAAAAAGTGGGCTTTATTTGCCGCCGAGCGTTCAAGAGAAAGAATTAATACATAGTGGATACATTATAAAAGCTGGACCTGGTTACCCAATACCATCAATAGCTGAAGAAAATGAGCCATGGAAAGAAAAAAATAATGATGTTAAATATATTCCTCTTCAAGCTCAAGAGGGCGATTTAGCTGTTTATATTCAAAAGAGTGGATATGAAATTGAATTCAATAATGAAAAATATATTATAGTTCCTCAAAGTGCTATATTAATGATAATTAGAGATAATTTTTAAAACTTAAATTTAAAATATATTATGAGTAAAGAAAAAACACAATCAGAAAATTTAGAAAAATTAAAAGCCCTACAATTAACAATTGATAAATTAGATAAATCTTATGGTAAAGGCTCTGTAATGAGACTTGGAGATAAACCATTTGCTGATATTGAATTTATACCTTCAGGTTCAATAGGTCTTGACGTTGCATTAGGAATAGGTGGTTACCCTAAGGGAAGAATAATTGAAATTTATGGACCAGAATCATCTGGTAAAACTACTTTGGCTATTCATGCTATTGCTGAAAGTCAAAAAAGAGGTGGTATTGCTGCTATGGTTGATGCTGAACATGCTTTTGATCCTAGTTATGCAAGAAAATTAGGTGTTGATGTTGATAATTTACTAGTTTCACAACCAGATCATGGCGAACAAGCTCTTGAAATAGCTGAAAGTTTAATTCGTTCAGGTGCTATTGATGTTATTGTAATTGATTCTGTTGCTGCATTAACTCCTAAAAGTGAAATAGAAGGAGAGATGGGTGATTCTAAAATGGGATTACAAGCTAGATTAATGTCGCAAGCTCTTAGAAAACTTACAGCAACTATTAGTAAAACAAACTGTTGCTGCATTTTTATTAATCAATTAAGAGATAAAATTGGAGTTATGTTCGGTAACCCAGAAACTACTACTGGTGGTAATGCTCTTAAATTTTATTCTTCTGTTAGATTAGATATTAGAAGAGTTTCTCAAATTAAAGTTGGTGAAGATCCAATAGGAAATAGAGTTAAAGTTAAAGTTGTTAAAAATAAAGTTGCACCTCCTTTCAGAAAAGCTGAATTTGATTTAATGTTTGGTGAAGGTATTTCTAAAATAGGTGAAGTTATAGATATTGGAGTAGAAAAAGAGATTATTAAAAAAAGTGGCTCATGGTTTAGTTATGGTGATACAAAATTAGGTCAAGGTCGTGATGCGGTTAAGCAGATTTTAATTGATAATGTTGAACTTTACGAAGAATTAGAAAAGAAAATAGTTGAACTATTAAAAGCTCAAGCATAAATAATAAAATATTAATTTTTTATAAGGGGCTGTCTAAAAAGGACAGATTTTTGTCATTTTGAACGAAGTGAAAAATCTTAACGTATTGATTGTTAGATTCTTCGCTTAGTTCAGAAAGACATATTTTCGTTTTTTCGGACAGCCTCTTATTTTAGATAAATGTAAAATTCTAATAATGGATAATTTCTTAAAACAAATAGCATACAATATCGTAAAAGACCATAAAAACAATTTAGATAATTTATGTATTGTTTTTCCGAACAGAAGAGCTGGTTTGTTTTTTCAACAATATCTTGCCTTAGAATTAAATGAAACTTCTTGGTTGCCTAATATTACAACAATTAGCGATTTTTTTAAATTAAATAGCTCTATTCAAATCAGCGATGAATTGTCTTTAATTATTGATTTATATAAAATTTTCACTAATGAATCTGGCCTTGAAACCGAAATACAAGAAACACCATCAACTGATAACAAAGCTGAAGATATTAATAAATTTTATCCTTGGGGGCAGTTATTATTAAGAGATTTTGATGAAATAGATAAATATTTAATCGATGCTTCTAAACTATATAAAATTATTTCTGATGAAAAAGAAATTGAATCTTATTTTGAATATTTAACTGAAGAACAAATTAATACAATTCAAAAGTTTTGGGGAACTTTCAAAAATAAAACAAAACACGAAAAACTATTTATCGAAATATGGCATATTTTAAATAATGTATATCAAAAATTTAATAAATATTTAATTGAGCATGATGTTGGTTATGAGGGAGTTATATATAAAGATGTTGTAAATAAACTAAAAACCAATAGTAAGCTTAATGTAACTTTTGATAAAATAATTTTTGTGGGTTTTAATGCCTTAAATAAATGCGAAGAATTTGTTTTTGATTATTACAATAAAAATAATTTAGCCGAATTTTATTGGGATACCGATGATTATTATATAAAAAACGACGAAAATGAAGCTGGTTTTTTCTTGAGAAATTATATTAATAAATACAAATCAAAAAATGAGATAATTAATAATTCGGTTGCAAATAAAAATATTAATGTTTATGCTATACCACAAAATTATGGTATGGTTAAGGTTTTAGGAAATTTATTAAAAACTAATATTTCTGAAAACGAAATTGATACAGCTATTGTTTTACCCGATGAACATTTACTTCTCCCTACTTTAAATTCACTGCCAAATACTATCGAGAAAATTAATATTACAATGGGGTATCCAATAAAAAATACCTCAATTTATATGTTAATTGAAAATGTAATTCAACTACAACAACGAATATCAAAAGACAGTAAAGAAGTTTGCTTTTATTATAAAGATGTTTTAAAAATAATTCAAAATGAATTTGTTTATTTTAATAATATCTCAGATTGTCAGCAAATTACAAGAGAAATTAAAAAAAACAATATTATTAGAGTATCACAAAATAAAATTAATAGTGAAAATAATTTGTTTAATATAGTTTTTAAAAAAGTAGAAGATATAAACACTTTGCCCGAATACATTTTAAATATTCTTCATTTTGTATATAATAATATAATTAACAATGATAAATTAAAAAAGCAGTCTATTCCTGAAAAAGAACATATTTATCATTTATATAAATTAATAAAAAATTTTAAGGCAATAATTGACGACAAAAAAATTGAGATAGATATAAATTTGTTTTTAAAACTATATAAAAATTTAACTTCAACATCAAAAATACCATTTTCAGGGGAGCCATTAGAAGGCCTCCAGGTTATGGGTGTTTTAGAAACAAGATGTTTAGATTTTGAAAATTTATATATTTTATCGATGAACGAAGGCGTTTTTCCTAATTCAAATATTGGAAGTTCTTTTATACCTTATAATTTAAGAAAAGCTTTTTATTTGCCTGTTTTTGAGCATCATGATGCTATTTTTGCATACCATTTTTATCGATTAATACAAAGAGCAAAAAATATTTATTTAATATATAATACTCAAGATGATTCTTCTGGAAAATCTGAAATGAGCAGATTTATTTATCAGTTAAAATATGATGATAATATTAAAATTAATGAATTTACAGTTAAAAATAATATTGTTATATCGAGTAAAAATGAAATTAGAATTAAGAAAGATAGGTATATAAACGATAAATTATTTGAATTTACAAAAGAAGAGAAAGGTTTTTCTCCAACAGCTATTAATAAATATTTAAGTTGTAAATTAAAGTTTTATTTTAGTTATATAGCAAGAATATCTCAGCAAGATGAAGTTATTGAAACTATTGATTCAAGAGAAATTGGAAATATTTTTCATAAATCACTAGAGCTACTTTATAATGACTCTTTTGTAAATAATAAAGTAATTACTAAAGATGATATTAAATTAATTGAAAAAAATGTTAAGTCGGTTCTTAAAAAAGTATTTCAAGAGTTATTAAATATTAATATTTCAGAAGAAAATGAATTAATAGGAAATAATTTGCTTTTATTAAATGTTATAGAAAATTACATAAAGAAAGTTTTAAAGTTAGATAAGGAATATGCACCTTTTAAGATTATTGGATTAGAGTCAAAGCAAAAAGGAATAGAAATTCCATTTGAAACAAACAATAGTAAATATACAATAAAACTAAGCGGATCAATAGATAGAATCGATATTAAAGATAATACTATTAGAATAATAGACTACAAAACAGGCAATCCAGAGGATAAAATACCATATATTTCGGCATTATTTGATAAAAATATAAAGTTTAAGAATTCGCTTCAAATTATGTTGTATTCATTGATGTATTACGGCAATAATAAAGAAATTAAAGAAAATATAACTCCTACATTGTTTTATGTAAAGAAAATAACATCAAATGATGAAATGGATATTATTCTCGAAAAAAATAAGGTTAATAATATTCAATTATATGAAGAAAAATTAATTGATAATTTAAAAACTGTAATTTCTGACATATTTAATCATGATGTTGATTTTACTCAAACAGAAGAATCAAAAAACTGTGAATATTGTGAATATAAGTCCATTTGTGGGGTTGTAAGTAGTTTGTAGTTGTTGTGGAAAATATTTTTAATAAATTTAAATTATGAAAAACAAAAAAAACATTAAATTTGAAAAAAATATAATAAGATGGCATTAAAAGAAAATATAGATAACTTAGATAAAAAAATTCTTACACTTTTAATAGAAAATGCAAGAATGCCTTTTTTAGAAATAGCTAGAGCTTGTGGTGTTTCTGGTGCTGCAATTCATCAAAGAGTTCAAAGACTCGAAGAAATGGATTTAATAAAAGGAGCAAGCTTAAGTATTAATGTTGAAAAAATAGGATATCAAACATGTGCTTATGTTGGTGTTTTTTTAGAAAAAGGGAATTTATACGAAAAAGTAGTAGATGAATTAAGAAAAGTTCCTGAAATAGTTGAATGTTCATATACAACTGGTAATTATGCTATTTTCTTTAAAATATATGCATTTAATAATACACATCTTAAAGAAGTATTAAATAATAAAGTACAAGGTATTCCTGGAATTGCAAGTACCGAAACAATAATTGCATTAGAACAATCTTTTATAAGAAATGTTCCATTATATTAAATTGTATGATTTTTTTAGTGTGTAATTAGTTAATTCATTAAAAATCCCATTGAAAATACCATGCAACCACGTCTTATGGTGTCGTTTGTTTTTACTTCTGGAACTACATAATTAATAAATATTTTTTTCTGTTTTTCTATATCAAAAATAAATTCTTTTTGATTAGGTTTTTTTTCCTGACTTGTCCGGCACACAATTTTCAAATTATTAAATCGCTGATAAT
>CAZJKL010000010.1:0-62191 GCA_964546655.1 uncultured Bacteroidales bacterium
CATAGTGGATTAACACTTCCAGAAATGCTGGCTACTAATAATGGAGGTTCTGTTAATGTGGTATTTTCTGAAATTGTACAACCATTATTGTCAGTAACAGTAACTGTAAAATCTCCGGCACATAGCCCAGTTGCTGTAATATCTGTTTGAGCAAGTCCATCACTCCATAAATAAGAATAATTTGGGGTTCCTCCACTAGGAACCGCGGTTGTAGTTCCAACACAAACTCCATTACATAATAAATCTGTTTTATTAATTGTAACACTTAAAACAACTGGACTAATAATATCTTCGCATGCTGTAGCTGTGCACCCTTTACTATCTGTAGCAGTTACACAATAAGTATTTTCACACAGATTATTTATATCTTCTGAAATTAACCCTCCAAAATCCCATAAAAATGAATTTCCTCCGTTCCCACCAGTTATAGTTAAATCTATTGATCCATTACAATCAGAATTACATGAAGGTTGTGTTGGGCTAGTTGTAGCAACCATTAGAGCAGGTTCATTAACAACAACACATTCTTCTTTAGTACAACCATTTACATCAGTTACAGTTACACAATAACTTCCGGCTATAACGCCTGAAATATCTTGAGTGGTTTGACCTGAATCCCATAAATATGAGCTAGGGTTTCCAGAAATTATACTAATATTTACAGCACCATTGCTTCCACCAAAACATGAAACATCAGTAACAACAGATGATAGAACAGGCGAAGGATCTATACTTAAAGTCATTGTTTCAATATCGTCAGTACATTGTGCAGCTCCAGAGGCAGTAATTGTTAAAGTTACTGTTCCATTAGACATATCCGTAATTCCAGGTGTATAAGTTGCCCCAATAACATTTTCGGTTCCATTAAAAGATCCATCTCCACTTGTTGTCCAAGTTAAACTAGTTGTATTTTGTACTGAAGCAGTTGTTATAGTAAATGTTTCAAAATCACAAATTGTTTCATCAGCTCCAGCATCTGCGATTGGAGGAGGCATAATTGTAATTCTCATAGTATCAGTACTATCAGAGCAGGGATTTGAAAGAACATCACCAACAAATACTAAATTCACATACCCATTTGCTTCATCAGTCGCTCCTGGTGTATAAGTAGGTTTTTTCAGTGTATTATCATCAAAAGTTCCATCTCCTGTTGTTTCCCAGTGCCAAGAAGGGTAATATCTAATTTCAGAATCTGTAATAGTATAATCGTCTCCTTGACAAATAGTTGCATCTGAACCGGCATCCGGATCAGGGTCAAATAATACCTTAATTATTCCTATTTCATAATTTAAACATCCATTCGCACCTCTTCCTTCAACTTGATATTCTGTAGTATCTGTAGGTGAAAAAGAAGGACATTGATCGGTAACAGCAGGGATAAAAAGAGTAAAGTCACTTTCTCCCTTTTGTTTATAACTCCAATAATATCCTATTCCACCTGATGCACAAATCTGAGCAGATTCTCCATCGCAAACAATAGTATCAGATGGCGAAACATCTATTGTTGGTAATTCTTTTATTTCGACAACAATAACATCAGATTTAGTTGCCCCAAATGCATCTGTAACTGTATATGTAAGTGTAAAAGTACCCAAACTACTACTTTGAAAAACCGTCATTCTTGCATTTAAATCAGACAAAACCGTAGCAGCACCTACTCCAGACCATTGATGTGTGTATGGTGGTGTTCCTCCAGAAGGATTTCCATCAAGAGTTCTAGATGCATCCTTACATACATAGATTATATCATCCGTATTAACTGGAGTCTTTATATTACAATTTAAAGCTTGGGAAAACACTGTATTTCCAAAGACAATTGTAATTACTATTATTAAGTATATTCGTATAATATTATACATTCTTATAAAACAAAAATTGATATAATTTTTACGTATTTAAATTCATATTGTTTAAATTTTCCGCAATACAATCTACGAATATATATAAAAATAATAATATATTAACTTAAATTGTTAATAACTTATTTTTAAAATAATTTTTGTTTAATTTTTATAAAAAACTTGCTCTGAAAAATTAAAAAAATTATATAGATAAAATACCCCGAAATAATTCCTAAAATAATTCCTCCAATAATATCTAAAGGATAGTGAACTCCTAAGTAAATTCGGCTATAAGAGACTATTAATGCCCACAAAAATATTATTGAAATATATTTAAAATTATTTTTAAGTATTAAGGAAATTAAAGTTGCGAAACCAAAAGTATTAGCTGCATGTGATGAGATAAATCCGAAAGCCCCACCTCTGTAGTCATTAACAACATGAACTATATCTATAAATTCTGGATTATGCGATGGTCTTAATCGGTGAAAATAAAATTTTATAAGAACTGATATTTGATCTGTAAGAGTTACTAATAAAACAACCATTACTAAAACCAAAATTGTTTGTATTTTATATGTTCTAAAAATAAAATATAGTAGTAAAATGTATAATGGGATCCATATTAATTTGCCACTTATAGCAAACATTACATAATCAAAGAATTCATTATTAAAACTATTTAACCAAATAAATAATTCTTTATCTAATAAAATAATTCTATCAAAAAATGTTTCCAATTATAATTAGTTTAAGATATCCCAAATTAAATCTTTTAATTTTGTTATACCTTCATTTGTGTGAGAAGATATAAAGCAATACGGAATATTTTTAGGTATTAATTTATCCATTTCTTTAATTAACTCTTCATCTAATAAATCACATTTAGAAATAGCTAATAATCTCTTTTTATCTAATAATTCTGGATTATACATCTGTAATTCATTAAGCAAAATTTCATATTCTTTTTTAATGTCCTTGCTATCAGCTGGAATTAAAAAAAGCAATGCTGAATTTCTTTCTATATGCCTTAAAAACCTCATTCCAAGACCTTTACCTAAATGAGCATCTTCAATTATTCCCGGAATATCAGCCATAACAAATGACTTATGATCTCTATAAGCTACTATCCCTAAATTAGGCGTTAATGTAGTAAATGCATAATCTGCAATTTTAGGTTTTGCTGCAGAAACAACAGATAATAGAGTAGATTTTCCGGCATTTGGAAATCCTACTAATCCTATATCAGCTAATAATTTAAGTTCTAAAACTTTCCATCCTTCAATTGAGGGTTCTCCGGATTGTGAATATCTTGGAGCTTGATTTGTAGCTGTTTTAAAATGAGCATTCCCTAATCCTCCTCTTCCTCCATTTAATAATATTTTTTCTTCGTCATGTTCAGTTACTTCTAAATCAAAATCACCAGTTTCTCCGTCTCTTACAATTGTCCCAAGAGGCACCTCTATAAAAATATCTTCTCCATCTGCACCAAAAGAAGTTGATTTGCCTCCTGTTTCTCCATCCCCTGCATAAACATGCTTTCTATATCTCATGTGTAAAAGTGTCCATATATTTCTATTCCCTTTCAAAATTATATGACCTCCTCTTCCTCCATCTCCTCCATCAGGACCACCTCTGGGAGTAAGTTTATCTCTATGAAAATGAGAACTCCCCGCTCCTCCTTTACCCGACCTAAAAAAAACCCTTACATAATCAACAAAATTTGTATTGCTCATTTATTTTTTATATTTATTAATTGATTCAAATAACTTATTTGTAACCTCTTTTATTTCTCCACTGCCATTTACTTTAATGTACTTATTTTGTTTTGAATAATATTCTTGCAATGGTTTTGTATACATTTTATATGTTTCTATTCTATTTTTTATAATCTCAATATCTTTGTCATCTTCTCTGCCCGAAACTTTTGCTCTCTCATTTAATCTAGTAATAACCTCATTTTCTTCTACTCGTAAATCTATCATTAAAGTTATTTCATCATCTATTTCTTGTAATAATTTATCTAATGTTTGTGCCTGACCTACTGATCTAGGAAACCCATCAAAGATAAATCCTTCAACATCTGGTCTAAGCTCAAGTTCGCTTTTAATCATATTAATTACTATCTCATCAGGGACTAAATCTCCACGATTAATAATATGTTTTGCCATTATCCCTAATTTTGTTTTAGTTGCTATTTGATGCCTTAACATGTCTCCCGTTGAGAGATGATGTAAATTATATTTTGCAACTATTTTTTCTGCCTGAGTTCCTTTCCCAGCTCCTGGCGAACCAAATAATACTATATTTAGCATACAAAGTTTTTTTTAAATTAATGAATAGACGTCTTTAAGGTTTCTCCCATAATTTTCGTAATCTAATCCATATCCAACAATAAAATCATTTGGAATACCTATCCCATTATATTTTGGAATAAATACTTTTGAACAAACATCAGGCTTATAAAATAATGCTGCAACTTCTAAGCTTAATGGTTTAAATATTTTTATTTTTTCGATTATGTTTTTTATTGTAAACCCTGTATCAACAATATCTTCAATAACAATAATGTTTTTATTTCTAATATCTTCTGGAATGCCTAACTTTTCTTTAAAAAGCCCAGTTGATTTTGTCCCTTTATACGAAGAATATTTAGCAAAAGAAATATTGCATTTTAAATCAATTTTCTTTAATAAATCAGATGCAAACATATATGCTCCATCTAGAATTATAATAAAAGTTACTTCTTTTTCTTTATAATCTTCATTAATTTTTAATGCAATACTATCAATTACCTTGATAATATCTTCTTCTTTTATTAATAATTCAAATTGCTTGTCTTTAATAATCATTGCATTATTAGGTTATATTTATACAAAAATAACAATTTTGCTTATATCTTAATATTAAAAATTATCTTTTTCTTTTCTTCCCTCTTTTCTAATTTTTAAAATTTCTTCAGGTTTTATTATCCCGTGATTATTCCCCCAACTATTTGTTATGTAAGTTAAAACAAATGACATAGACGAATCATTCATTGTTTCTCCATAGGCTAACATTATTCCATTATATTTTATGCCGTTTACCGTCATTTCTAAGTTGCCGTTCGATCCAAATAAAGCTTGCCTTATCCCTCTATTTACATCTTCCATTAAATAGTCAGCTTGTGCAAATGGCGGATAAATACCTTTAACTCCTTGCCCATTTTGTTGATGACATATTTTACAAACATTAGTATATATTTTCTCTCCTTCAATCATTGATTTTTCAAAAGGAGTTTTTATTTCTTCTTTCTTTATTATTTTTATTTCTTCCTCTTTTTTAATACTATTATTTGAACATGATATAAAGAAAAAAAGAAAAATTATAAGATTGTATTTACTCATAGCTTTTTTATACAAATATAATATAATTTATGTTTACTTTTTATTGTTAATTAAAAACTGTCGGTTGTTTTAATACTTTTATTTTATTCTTACCTTTTCAATATTTTCAACGGGCAACCAATCATCCATATTACTAAATTCACTTCTATCAATCTTAAACCTTTCTATTTCACTAAACTTTTCAATAGAAATTAAAACTAAATATCTTTTGCCTCCAAATCTTTTTAGTAATCCGCTATCTAATAATAATTTTGCTTTATTTTTTTCAATCAAATTTATAGACTCTTCTTTTGTTAATTGTTCTGAATTAAAAACATCTGAAACAACAGCTTTTGCCTTTACTAAACCATCGCCTTTGTTTTCAATAAAATATAAAATATCGCCAATATTCACTTTCCCATAAGGAAGTTTTCTTCCCATTGCTCCGCGAATTATCATTGTTTTTATTCCGCTTTTTAAGTTTTCTAACTCTTTTGCTTTATAATCAAGATATACTATGTTGTCCATCTAATTTTTTATTTATTTGTCAATAATTTCTTAATATTTGACTGTTTTTATTGTTTGTATAAACACAAAATAAAACCAATTTTGTTCTCCAAAAAAAGAATAATTTATTCTAATAAAGAAAAATAAAGTTTTATATTTGTTATATGGTAAATAAAATTAAACAAAAAAATTGGAAGTATAAGGATAGGGGCGATACTTTTACAATTGAGCTTTTAAAAAAATCAATTAATGTAAGTGATATAATCGCTGGTTTATTGGTTCAAAAAAATATTGATACTTATGATAAAGCTAAAATATTTTTGAGACCATCTAAAGAATATTTGAATGATCCGTTTTTGATGAAGAATATGGTGATTGCTATTGAGACTATAAATGAAATTATAAAATCTAATAAAAAAATATTAATATATGGTGATTATGATGTTGATGGAATAACTTCTGTTGCTTTAGTTTACGATTTTTTTAATAAGATTATTCCAAGCAAAGTTTTGTTTTACATCCCTGATAGATATGATGAAGGTTATGGTTTATCTTTTAAAGGGATTGACTATGCAAAAAATAACGATTGCGATTTAATTATTGCTTTAGATTGCGGAATAAGAGCTAACGAAAAAGTTGATTATGCTAATAGTTTATTTATTGATATTATTATATGTGATCATCATTTACCAGGAAGTATTTTACCTAATGCTAAGGCAATTCTTGACCCTAAACAAAGTGATTGTATTTATCCTTTTAAAGAACTTTCTGGCTGTGGTATTGGATTTAAATTGATTGAGGCTTTCTCGAAAAAATATCTTCCATCTAATATTGATGATATATTTAATTATGTTGATTTGGTTGCAATAAGTATTGCTTCTGATATTGTTCCAATAGTTGATGAAAACAGAATTTTGGCTTTCTTAGGATTAAAGTTATTAAATGAAAAACCAAGAACTTCTATTCAAGCAATTTCAAGAGTTTCAAAGCTAAATAAGAAGATTAATATTTCTGATATTGTTTTTATGATTGGCCCTAGAATTAATGCTGCTGGCAGAGTTGATCACGGGAAAAAAGCTGTTAATTTATTAATTACTCAAAATATTGAAATTGCTGACGAAATTGCTAATGAAATTAATGAAGATAATACCAAAAGGAAAGGTTTAGACAGAGAAATATCTGAAGAAGCTATAGAAATTGTTAATAATGATATAAAGTTTTTTAATAAAAAAAGCATTATAGTTTATAGTGATAATTGGCATAAGGGAGTTATTGGCATTGTTGCATCAAGGCTGGTCGAAAAATTTTATAAACCAACTATTGTTTTAACAAAAGTAGATGGTGTTTATACTGGATCTGCTCGTTCTATAGAAGGTTTTAATATAAATAGTGCTTTAGAAAAATGCAGTAAATATCTAGAAAAATTTGGTGGACATGAATTTGCAGCGGGAATGACCATTAAGAAAGAAAATATTGAATTGTTTGCAGATGAATTTGAAAAAATAGCTCAAGAAATAATAACATCAGATATGTTATTACCTAAAATAGAAATTGATTTAGAAATAAATTTTTGTGATATAAATAAAAAAATGTTGTCGGTAATAAGCCAATTTGAGCCATTTGGTCCCGACAATATGAGTCCTGTTTTTTCATCAAACAATGTTATTGCAAAAGAGAATGCTAAAATAGTTGGAGAAAATCATATTAAATTAACTTTAACTCAAAACGGAATTAGCTTTAATGCTATTGCATTTAATCAAGGCGAGTTTCTTGAAAAAATTAAAAATAAGGTTCCTTTTTCTGTTTGCTACAATATCGAAGAAAATATTTGGCTAAATAAAAGTGAAATTCAATTAAATATTAAAGATTTTAAAATATAGAATGAAATTATTTTATTCTATCTATAAATCTTAATAAATTTAGCTATTCCTTTTTCCATTTTTTTAAATATTTTGGTTGTTTAACTTTTTTAGGACTACCAACATATTCATAGTTGTTTTAATTACACATTAATTTATAAAAATAAAAAAACTTACATAACCCACACTTAAAACAAAAAAGGGCTGTCTTTTAAAAGACAGCCCTTTTTATAAAATGACTAATTAATTTTATTAGATAACTCCTTGGTCTAACATAGCATTAGCAACTTTTAAGAAACCAGCAATGTTTGCACCTTTTACATAGTCAACATATCCTGAAGAATCTTTTCCGTATTTAACGCAAGATTCGTGGATATTTTTCATAATATCATATAATTTTTTGTCAACTTCTTCAGCAGACCAACTATATTTTAATGTATTTTGTGACATTTCTAAGCCTGAAGTAGCAACACCACCAGCATTAGAAGCTTTTCCAGGAGCAAATAATATTTTATTTTCTTTGAAAATTTCAATAGCTTCTGGAGTAGATGGCATATTAGCACCTTCACTTACACAAATACATCCGTTTTTAACTAAGTTTAATGCATCTTCTTTTCCTAATTCATTTTGAGTAGCACAAGGAAGAGCTACATCACATTTAACTTCCCAAGGACGTTTTCCTGCGAAGAATTTAGCATTTGGATATTTGTCAGCATAAGGTTTAACAACATCTAAGTTAGTTGCTCTTAAGTCTAATAAATAATCAACTTTTGCTCCAGTAATACCATCAGCATCGTAGATGTATCCATCAGGACCAGAAATAGTAACAACTTTTCCACCTAATTCATTAACTTTTAAAATAGATCCCCAAGAAACATTACCAAAACCAGAAACTGTAACAGTTTTACCAGCAAAAGTTTGATTTCTTGTCGCTAACATATTTTTAGCAAAGTAAACATTACCAAAACCAGTTGCTTCTGGTCTAACTAAGCTACCACCCCAATTTAAACCTTTTCCAGTTAATACGCCTGTATGTTCAGAAGCAAGTTTTTTGTACATACCGTACATGAAACCTATTTCTTTTCCACCAACGCCTATGTCACCAGCAGGAACATCAGTTTCTGGTCCAATATGTTTCCATAATTCCAACATGAAAGCTTGGCAGAAACGCATAATTTCACCGTCTGATTTTCCTTTTGCATCAAAGTCAGATCCACCTTTACCACCGCCCATAGGAAGTGTTGTTAATGAATTTTTAAATATTTGTTCAAATCCTAAGAATTTTAAAATACTTAAGTTAACACTTGGATGGAATCTTAAACCACCTTTGTATGGTCCAATAGCTCCGTTAAACTGAACTCTGTAGCCTTTGTTTACATTAACTTTTCCATCATCACCAACCCAAGATACTCTAAAAACGAATATTCTGTCAGGTTCTATCATTCTTTCAATGATACTTGCTGCTGCAAATTTTGGATTTGCGTTATAAACTTCTTCTACTGATTCAAGAACTTCTCTAACTGCTTGTAAGAATTCCTTTTCACCTGGATTTTTTTTCTCCAAGTCACTCATTATTTTTTCTATATTCATATTGTAATTATATTAAAAAATTAATAATTTGAACACAAAGTAAATCCGAATATTTTTATCTAAAAAATTAATAATATTCAAAAATAAACTATATAGTATTGATATATATCAATGTTAAATATGTTAATAAATGACATTGTCTCTTTTAACACCTAAAATACTGATATTTTATACACACTAAAATTATTTTCATAAATTATCTTTAAATAAATTAACCCTTTAATTTTATAGTCTAAGATAATTTTATAATCATTTTTATCAATATTTTCTATCATTTTTAATATTTGACCACATTGATTATATACATATATTTGTTTTATTGGTTTCTCTGAATTTATATTTAAAATACCATTTGTTGGATTTGGAAAAACATTTTCGGATAAATTGTAATATTCATTAATTAGTAATTTATTGCAACCATTGTCAACAAAACCAGGAGATGCATACACCATTATTGAATTTATTAAATTAATTTGATTCTCAGATAATGTCCAATTTGATGGCAATGAATTATCACTATTAATATCACATAAAACTAAAGAGTTTCCGTTTCCATTCGCATTTGAAGGCCACCCAGAATTTGGTTTGTAGTTAACCGAATCTATTGTTTTGCCCTCACTATCAATTAGTTTAATTATTTCACCCGAATTACTTAAACTTCCCGATTGCCATTCATAAGCATTATAATTATAGAAATTCAAAAATTTTAATGAATCGTAACAAATTACTATCTTATTATTGGGTGATAATATTATTTCAGGAAAATTACATGTAACTCCATACATTGAATAGTTTTCCAAATTAATATCTGAATCACTATTATTTGTTATTTCAATAAATTCTAATGTATCCGTGCCAGATGAAGGATCATTATACATAATTTCTGTTATTACTAAATTGTTTTGTGATAATATTACTTTTGACACCAAAAAACATAGCAAAAACAAATACACTCTCTTTTTTTTCATATTTTAGAATTTTAAGTTAATAATTAGGCAAATATAATTATATTTGATTCTTTTAAAAAATATTTATAGGCTATTTTGTATTACTTTTAAGAATATTCACAATAAATTAAAAAAAAGTGATTAAAAATTTGACTTTGTATTTGAAATAATTATATATTTGTAATGATTACAAACTTGAAATAATTATATGTTAAAAATTGATAACATAGAAGAGCATTTAAGAAACAATAAGGTTAACCCTTCATTTCAAAGGATTATGATTATGAAATATTTAATAGATAATAATAATCATCCTACTGTTGATATGATATATCAAGAATTAAAGGGAACTATTTCAACTTTATCAAAAACTACAGTATATAATACATTAAAATTATTGGTAGAAAATAAAGTTGTTAATGTTTTAAACATTGAAGACAATGAATTAAGGTATGATGCAGATACTCGAGTTCATGGTCATTTTAAATGCATAAACTGTGGAAATATTTTAGATTTAAACATTGATATCTCTAAATTAGATATTGATTTATTATCTGATATAGAAATTAAAGAACATCATATTTATTTCAAAGGATATTGTAATTGTAAATAAAAATTATTAATTTAAACAAAAAATTATGGAAACATTGGTTGGAAAAAAAGCACCAGATTTTAAAGCATCTGCAGTAATTAACGGATCAGAAATTGTAAAAGACTTTTCATTAAGTCAGTATAAAGGGAAATATGTTGTATTATTCTTTTATCCTTTAGATTTTACTTTTGTTTGTCCAACAGAATTAATTGCATTTCAAGAAAAATTATCTGATTTTGAAAGTAGAAACACTCAAGTTATTGGAGTATCTGTTGACTCAGAATATTCACATTGGGCATGGTTACAAACTGAACTAAATAAAGGCGGAATAAAAGGAGTTAAATACCCTTTAGTTTCAGATTTATCTAAAACTATTTCAGAAAATTATGGAGTTTTAGCAGGGGAATATGATATTGAAGATGATGGTCGTGCATCTTATAAAGGGGCTCCTGTTGCTTATAGAGGTCTTTTTTTAATTGACAAAGAAGGCATTGTTAAACACATTGTAATAAATGACTTAGGCTTAGGAAGAAATGTTGATGAAACATTAAGAATGGTTGATGCCTTACAACATCTTGAAGAATACGGCGAAGTTTGTCCGGCTAATTGGAAGAAAGGCGACAAAGCTTTAAAAGCAACACAAGAAGGAGTATCAAATTATTTAGGTTCTTTATAATAAATTAATATTAATCTTTAAAAAATATAAACATGAAAACAAGTAGATATATTGACATTAATTTGATTGAAAATGAAGCTAGAAAAGACTACGTTGACCGTCATTCATGCTTTGTAAAATGTGAGAAAAATGCTAAAAAAGGAGAAAAATTAAAAGTTAAAGTTGTTGTTGGAGATGCATATAAACATCCTGATGATTTTGATCATTATATTTCTTGGATTCAATTATGGGACGGAGAACAAATGTTAGCTCAAACTAATATGCTTCCAGGCTCACAAGGCAACCAGCCTTCTAACCTTGAAGTTGATTTCTATATTGTTCCACAAAAGAATCTAAAATTAATGGCTCATTCATACTGCACAAAACATGGTTTATGGGAAAGCGAAGAAATATTTATTACTGTTGAATAATTTTTTTTACTAATGATTAGGTTTTTTTTAAACCTAATCATTATTTTTATCGTTTTAAAATAATATTTAAACATAAACTATTTACTTATGGCAAATTTAGAAACCAATTATTTAGGATTAAATTTAAAAAACCCATTAATTATCGGCAGTAGCGGATTAACTGGAAGTATTGAAAATATTAAAAAAATAAGCAAATACAATCCTGGAGCTATAGTTTTAAAAAGCTTGTTCGAAGAACAAATAATGGTAGAAGCTTACAATATTTTGGAAAAAAACGAAATAGACTACCCAGATATTGAAGATTATATTATTCAATATACCAAAAATGACCAAGTTAATTCGTATCTAAAATTAATTAAAGAGGCAAAAAACAATGTTAGCTTCCCTGTTATTGCTAGCATTAACTGTTTTACAAATTCTGAATGGATTGGTTTTGCATCAAAAATCGAAGAAGCTGGAGCCGATGCTTTAGAATTAAATATTTCTTTAATGCCTTCTAATCCTAAGCTTTCGAGCCAAGAAAACGAAGAAATTTATTTGAAAATAGCTGAAACAGTTAAAAATCAAATTAAGATACCTGTTGCTCTTAAAATAAGTTACTATTCTGCAGGGTTAGCTAATCTTATTACAAAATTATCCTATTCAAAATATATTGATTCATTAGTGCTTTTTAATAGATATTACAGCCCAGATATAGATATAACTAGTTTAAAATATATTTCTTCTAATGCTTTTAGTAATCCTGCCGATATTTCGGATTCTTTAAGATGGATTGCTTTAATGTCAGGCAAAATAAAAATGGATTTAGCGTCTTCAACTGGTGTTCACGACTCTAAAGGGTTAATTAAACAATTATTAGTAGGAGCAAAAGCCGTTCAAGTAGTCTCTACTATTTATAAAAATGGTCCTGAGCAAATTACAAAGATTATTGATGGATTAAATGAATGGATGGATAAAAACAATTATGATTCTATTGAAAAATTTAGAGGCAAATTAAATTATTCAAAAGAAGCTTCTTCTTCTGTTTTTGAAAGATCTCAGTTTATGAAACATTATAACAGTATAATTTAAATTTTATGGAAGAAAAAATTATTTTATTATTAAAAAAAGAAGCTCTTAAATCAGGAGAAATAGCAGACAAATTGAAACTAGACAAAAAAGAGGTTGACAAAACTATCAAGTCTCTTTTAAAAGAAGGAAAAATTATTTCTCCAAAAAGATGCTATTATTCAGTTAAATAATGTGATTTATTAATTATAAAAACGAATGAAATGGAAAAATACGAATGTGTGCCTTGTGGTTATATTTATGACCCTGTAGTTGGTGATTCAGATGGGAACATTGCACCTGGCACCACTTTTGAGAACTTGCCAGAAGAGTGGGCTTGTCCTATTTGTGGCCTTGACAAAGATAGTTTTGAAAAAGTTGGATAATTTTAAATTATAAATAAAGAGGTTTTTAAATCTCTTTATTTTATTTTATTTTTATATGTTTAAAAAAGTATTTGTATTTTACCGTGATGGATTTAAATCACAATCTAAAACTTCAAAAAGATTGTGGTTAATTATTATAGTTAAATTGATTATTATGTTTGCTATTTTAAAAATTTTCTTCTTTAAAGATTTTCTTAATTCTAAAGCTAAAACTGAAGAAGAAAAATCTCAATATATTATTAATAAAATAACTGATATTTAATATGAATAATATTGATCTAACTCTAGTTGATTGGTCGAGAGCACAATTTGCACTTACTGCTATGTATCATTGGATATTTGTACCACTAACATTAGGGCTATCATTTATGGTCGCTATTTTTCATTCTATCTATTATAAAACTAATGATGAAAAGTGGAAGAATATTACAAAATTTTGGATGAAATTATTTGGGATAAATTTCGCCATAGGTGTTGCAACAGGTATAATATTAGAATTTGAATTCGGCACAAACTGGTCAAATTATTCATGGATTGTTGGAGATATTTTTGGAGCTCCCCTTGCTGTTGAAGGGATTATGGCTTTTTTTATTGAATCTACTTTTATTGCTGTTATGTTTTTTGGTTGGGAAAAAGTTAGTAAAAAATTCCACATGCTTTCTTCTTGGCTTGTAGCATTTGGTTCTAATATTTCTGCTTTATGGATTTTAGTTGCTAATGCATGGATGCAGAATCCTGTAGGCATGAAATTTAATCCCGATACAGCAAGGAATGAAATGATAAGTTTTTGGGACGTTTTATTGTCTCCTACAGCTATAAATAAATTTTTACACACTATAAGTAGTGCTTATGTTGTTTCAGCTCTTTTTGTTATTGGAGTTAGCTCTTGGTATCTTTTAAAAAATAGGCATATTTTATTTGCTAAAAAAAGTATTGTTATTGCTTCAGTTTTTGGATTAATTGCTTCAGTTTTTATTGCAATTAACGGAGATAGTTCCGCTTCTGATATTGCAAAAATACAACCTATGAAATTTGCTGCTATGGAAGGTTTATATGAAGGTGAATCTGGGGCAAGTTTAGTTGCTTTTGGTATTTTAAATCATAGTAAAAAAATTGGAGACAATGAAAATGCCTTTGTGTTTGCTGTTAAAATTCCTTATGCTTTATCTTTATTAGCTTTTAGAGACGCTAATGCTTTTGTTCCAGGCATTAATGATTTAGTTTATGGGAATGATAAATTTGGAATTATTCCAACTAATGAAAAAATTAATAAAGGCCAAATAGCATTAAATTCTCTTAAACAATATTCTATTGACAAAAATGAAAATAAAGTTATTAATAAAAATGCACTTGCTTCATTTGAGAATAATTATAAATATATGGGTTATGGATATTTACCTGATGCAGAAGATTCAGTACCAAATGTTCCTCTTACTTTTTACAGTTTTCATTTAATGGTAATGCTTGGATTTTATTTTATTGCGTTTTTTGCTTTAATTCTATATTTATCAATTAAGGAAAAACTTGAAAATCAGAAATTAATTTTAAAAATAGCATTGTGGTCTATTCCATTAGGATATATTGCATCGCAATTAGGATGGATTGTTGCTGAAGTTGGTCGTCAGCCTTGGACTATTCAAGATATTTTACCAACCATGGCTTCAACTTCTCATATTTCTGTTGGCTCGGTTCAAACTACTTTCTGTATATTTGCCGTTTTATTTACTGTTTTACTTATAGTTGAAATAAAAATATTAGTTAAACAAATAAAAATAGGTCCAAAAGACTAAGGAGGTTATTATGTTCGAATGTTTATCTCATTTAGCTTTACAGCAATATTGGTGGATAATTGTTTCATTATTAGGAGCAATTTTAGTTTTCTTAATGTTTGTTCAAGGCGGACAAACCTTAATAACTCAGGTTGGTAAAACCGAAAATCAAAGATCTATATTGATTAATTCTATAGGTCGTAAATGGGATTTGACTTTTACTACTTTAGTAACATTTGGAGGGGCATTTTTTGCTTCCTTTCCATTATTTTATTCAACAAGTTTTGGCGGAGCTTATTGGGTTTGGATGATTATTCTTTTTAGTTTTGTTTTACAAGCCGTTTCATACGAGTTCCGTACAAAACCAAATAATCTTCTTGGCACAAAAACTTTTGACATATTTCTTTTAATTAACGGGATATTAGGCACTGTTTTAATTGGAGCTGCAGTTGGAACATTTTTTAGTGGTTCAATGTTTTCAGTTGAAAAAATGAATCTAACTGATATTTCTAGTCCCGTTATCTCTAGATGGCAAAATAACTTATATGGCTTAGAAGCCGCACTAAATATCTTTAATGTTTTACTAGGCCTTTCGGTATTATTTCTTTCAAGAATATTAGGATTACTTTATTTTATGAATAATATTGAGCATACCGAAATTATTAATAATTGCAAAAAACATTTAAAAATAAATACTGTTATTTTCTTATTATTCTTTTTAACCTTTTTAGGGTTATTGCTAACTAAAGATGGATTCTCGATTAACGAAACAAATGTTATAGAACTTAAACCATATAAATATTTATTAAATTTAATTGAAATGCCTTTAGTTTTGGTTTTATTTCTTTTAGGTGTAATTAGTGTTTTATCTGGAATTTTTATAAATCTTTTTAAAAAAAGTGATAAAGGAATTTGGTTTAGCGGAATAGGAACTATTTTAGTAGTATTTTCATTATTTCTTATTGCAGGATTTAATAATACTGCTTATTATCCATCTGTTTATGATTTACAAAGTTCATTAACAATTGAGAACAGCTCGTCTAGTCATTACACTTTAACGGCCATGAGTTATGTTTCTTTGTTAGTACCTTTTGTTATTGCATATATTTGGTATGCATGGTCTTCTATAAATAAAGAAAAAATTACTGAAAAAGAAATTACAAATACTGAACATAAATATTAATAATTATGAGTTACTTTGCATCAATTTTATGGTTTATATCTTGGCCGATTTTAATATTTTTAACATATAAAATATCAATAAGGCTTTTAAAAAAATTAAATTTAATTAGTAATTAATAGGAGGATTTATTATGATTTCAAAAAAAGTTGAAAAAGAATTAAATAAGCAAATTAATGCTGAATTGTATTCAGCTTATCTTTATTTATCAATGTCGGCTTATGCTTCAAGTTTAAATTTAAACGGGTTTGCAAATTGGCTTAGAATTCAGTTCCAAGAAGAACAAGCTCATGCTCTTTTATTATACGATTATTTAATAGAAAGAGGTGGAAATATTGTATTAGAACAAATTGAAAAACCACAAACCAAATGGAAAAACATTATTGATATTTTTAATGAAGTACTGAAACACGAAGAAAAAGTAACTTCATTAATTAATAACCTTGCTTCTGTTGCCATTTCTGAAAAAGATCATGCTACAAATTCAAAACTACAATGGTTTATTAATGAACAAGTTGAAGAAGAAGCTTCTGTAAATGACGTATTAAATCAATTAAAAATGATAGAAGGCAAAGGTTCAGGACTATTTATGTTAGACAGAGAATTAAAACAAAGAGTATTTATACCAATTGTAACAACTAATAAAATTTAATGAAATGAAATTTGAAACAATTAAAGAAGGAATATATTGGGTAGGTGCAATTGATTGGAATGTTAGAAACTTTCATGGATATTTAACACAAAGAGGAACAACATATAATGCATATTTGGTAATTGATGAGAAGATTACGCTTATTGATACTGTTAAGCCTGGTTTTGAAAAAGAAATGTTTGAACGCATTTCAAAAATTATTGACCCTTCAAAAATAGACTATATAATATCGAATCACGTTGAAATGGATCATTCTGGAGCTTTGCCAGAAGTTATGAAACTTGCACCCAATGCAACTATTGTTACAACTAAGGCAGGAGAAACTGGGTTAAAAGAACATTTTGGCGGAGAAAATTGGAATTTTAAAGTTGTTAATACAGGTGATTCTGTTAGTTTAGGGAAAAGAAGTTTAGCTTTTGTTGCTACTCCTATGGTTCATTGGCCAGACAATATGGTAACATATATGCCCGAAGAAAAGATATTATTTTCTAATGATGCTTTTGGTCAGCATTTAGCGTCAAGTGCACGTTTTGATGATGAATATCCTTTAGATATTATTTTGTTTGAAGCTCGTAAATACTATGCAAATATTGTTTTACCTTATGACAAACCCGTAAACAAAGCTTTAGGAGATGCTTCTAATTTAGACATTCAGATGATTGCACCAAGTCATGGATTAATATGGAGAAAGAACTTAGGTGAAATTATTAGTAATTATAATAGATGGGCTGGAAACGAAACAATTAAAAAAGCTGTAATTGTTTATGATACAATGTGGGGTTCAACAGAAAAAATGGCAATAGCTATTCAATCTGCTTTTGAAGATAAAGGATATAAATGTCCGTTATTTAGCCTTCAAAGCAATCATATATCTGATATTATTACAGAAATTTTAACTGCAGAATATATTTGTGTTGGCTCTCCAACCTTAAATAGCAATATTATGCCTTCAGTTGCAGCCTTTTTAACATATCTTAAAGGATTAGCTCCTAAAGGAAGAAAAGCTATTGCTTTTGGCTCTTATGGTTGGGCAGCAATAAATGTTAAACAACTTGAAGGTTATTTAATTGATTCGAAATTTGAGATAGTTGATATTTTAAAAAATAAATTTGTACCTACCGAAGATTATTTAGAAAGCATTAAATCAAGTTTATACGAAAAAATATAATTTCAAAAAACATGAATAATTTCAAGAATATAACCGATGTTCTTAATTTTGCAATAGCTGGAGAAGAAAGAGCTATTGATTTTTACTCAAAATTATCTAATATTTCTAATCAACCAGCAATGAAGAAGGTTTTTTTAGAATTTGCAGAAGAAGAAGAAAGACATAAAGAAAAATTAGTTAATATTCTTAAAGGAAAATCATTTGATTTGTCGAATGAGAAAATAGAAACTTTGAAAATATCGGATTATATAGTTGAAAATGATATTGAATTTGAGAACATGAAATATCAAGAAAGTTTAATTCTTGCGATGAAAAGAGAAAAATCGGCATTTAAACTTTACACTAATTTAGCTTATCTTGCGGCAGATGAATCAATAAAGCAATTATTTAGAGGATTAGCTCAAGAAGAAGCAAAGCATAAATTAAAATTTGAAATAGAGTATGATGAATATTTTCTAAAAGAGAACTAAATTAATCTTACTCTATTTTATTTTTATTTAGTGCAACATATTTTAAATTTTTAGGTCTTACAAGTGAAACTAAAAATTTAAAACAATGACAACAAATAATTTCATATGGGAATTTATAATTTTTGCGGTAATGGTAGTTTCAATAGCAATCTTTATTGGGTTATCTATTTTTCACTTTGCTTAAATATGAAAATTAAATTAATTTTCATCAAGAATAGACCCTTTACCTTTGATTTTTGAAGAAACTGAAGCTTTTCCACGCCAAAAAACATTACCTACGCCGTCAATTTTTATATCTAAACTTTTATCTGCCAATACTTTGCAATCACCTGTTCCATTAATTTCTACATATGCCTTTTTAACTCTATAGTTAGAAAAATCGGCATCTCCAACTCCATCAATTTCTATTTCAACATTTGTCCCTATTCCTTTTATATAAATATCTCCATTTCCATTAATTTCTGCATAAACATTATTAATTAATGCACTTTTTATATCAATGTCTCCATTTCCATTTATAATCAATTCTAATTGTTTAGATTTTATATTGTTTTCACAAATTAAATCGGCCGAACTATTAATTTCAATTTTCTCGATATCAGGAGCATAAACAAACACTTCAATTTTTGTGTCGCAACAAATACCATAACCTTTCTTAAAATCTAAATTAATCGTATTTCCATTTAATTTAAATTTAAGAATTTCGATAATATTAGAATTTGATTTGGCAATAACCTTATATTCATCGCTTTGAATATATTGAATTTTAGCATCAATATTAATTGAAACTTCATTAAACTCCTGAAAATCAAATGTTTTTTCAATTACATTTCCTTTTCCTTTAACTGTTTTAACATTAAAATTACAATTAGTTAAGAAAACTGTAATTGCCAATAATAACAATATTCTATAAATCATTTTAATACTTTTTATTTTACGCCTGTATGACCAAATCCTCCTGCACCTCTTTCGGTTTCGGTTAATGTTTCAACTTTAACCCATTCTATTGTAGAATGTTTTGCTATTACCATTTGAGCAATACGTTCTCCGTCAGTAATTTCAAAATTTTCATTAGATAAATTTACAAGAATAACTTTTATTTCGCCTCTATAATCAGCGTCAATAGTTCCTGGAGTATTTAATACTGTAATTCCTTTCTTGGCTGCAAGTCCGCTTCTTGGTCTAACTTGAGCTTCGTATCCTTCAGGTAATGCAATAAATAATCCTGTTGGAACCATTGCTCTTTCTAGTGGTTTAAGCATTATAGATTCTTCTATATTAGCTCTTAAATCCATTCCGGCAGATAATGATGTTGCATATTCCGGCAAATCGTGTTTTGATTTATTTATAATTTCAACTTGCATTTTATTATATCCTTTTTAAATATTGTTTAACATTAATTTTTTCAATTTTAATAATCAAAAATAAGAATAAAATTATTAAAGATGTGTTTATAGAATATTTAATAGCATCATTTCCGAAGTTTAAATAAGTACTTAACAAATAAATTGCGAACGATGTTATAATATAAAATAATATTGATTTAAGATTATAGTTTACGGGATAATATTTTTGCCCTATTATGTAAGATATTATCATCATAGAAGCATAACAAAATAGTGTTGCCCAAGCAGATCCAACATAACCATAAATAGGAATCCACAAAATATTTAGAACTATTGTTATTAATGCTCCTAAAATAGCAATATACGCTCCATACATGGTTTTATTTGTTAGTTTATACCATATTGACAAATTATAAATAACTCCCAAGAACATGTTTGCTATTAATAAAATTGGAACAACCTCTTTCCCTATTCTGTAATTTTCGCCAACAAATTTCATTACAATATCAATATACATCATTATACTTAAAAATATTAAAGTGCATATAATTATAAAATACTTCATTACATCGGCATAAATTTGACTAGAATTTTTTTCTTTTGCCTGAGAGAAGAAAAATGGTTCGGCGGCATATCTAAAGGCTTGTATGAAAATTGTCATAAATATTGAAATTTTATAGCACGCACCATAAATACCAAGTTCTCTCATCGAAATATCTTCGGGCAATATATATTTTAATAATAATCTGTCTAAGGTTTCATTAACACTGCCAGCTAAACCAAATATCAAAAGAGGTAAAGCATAAATAAGCATTTTTTTTAATAATGGCCAGTCTATATTAAACTTAACCGATTTGTATTCAGGCAATAATACAATAAGAGTAAATATACTTGATATCATATTTGCTATAAAAACGTATCCTACACTTTTATTATAAATCCATTTAAATGCAAAAACATCACTAAAATCGTAATAGAAAAGCACGTTTAGAGCAACGAAAATAATGATATTGAAGATTTTAATTAATGCGAATTTTTTAGGTTTATTATTAGCTCTTAATCTTGCAAAAGCTATTGATGTTATAGCATCTAACCCGACAATAATAGCAAAGAAAATGACATATTCATTATTATTAGGGTATTGGATTAACTCGGCGATACTCTGAGAAAATATTGAAGTTAAAGCAATAAATAATATTGATGTTGAAGTAATAGAAACTATAACCGTATTAAAAACATTATTTTTATCCTTTTCTAATTCATTATATCTAAAAAAAGCTGTTTCCATTCCATACATTAAAACAATTATAAGGAAAGAAACATAAGTATACATTTCTGTAACAACTCCGAATTGAGCAGGATTAGTAAAAATTCTTGTATGAATAGGAACAAGTGCATAATTTATCAATCTACCTAAAATACTAGATATACCGTAAACAGCTGTTTGTCCTGCTAATGATTTAATTTTATTCAAAATTGGTATTTTATTTTTTTGTATATAATACGATAATTTTCAATATCACTTCTACCGCTTTCTTCATAGAATTAACCGGAATAAACTCATATTTACCATGAAAATTATGACCACCTGTGAAAATATTTGGTGTTGGCAATCCCATAAAAGAAAGTTTTGAGCCGTCGGTTCCTCCTCTAATAGGTTTAATTATAGGTGTTACCCCAACTTCTATCATTGCTTGTTTTGCAATATCAATAATATGAAATACCGGCTCAATTTTTTCTCGCATATTAAAATATTGATCGTTCAAATCCATAAGAACTGTACCTTCTCCGTATTTTTTATTAAGAACCTCTACACAATTTGTGATAAGTTCTTTTTTTGCGAGAAACTTATTCATATCATGGTCTCTAATAATATAAATTAACGATGTTTCTTCAACTGAACCATCTAATTTAATTAGCAAAAAGAAACCTTCGTAGTTTTCGGTATATTCGGGTCTTTGATTTACAGGCAACATTTGATTAAGTTCAAAAGCAATTAGCGTAGAATTAATCATTTTGTTTTTAGCTGTTCCCGGATGAACATTTCTTCCTTTAATTTTAATACGAGCCATTGCTGCATTAAAATTTTCAAATTCTAATTCACCTATTTCGCCTCCATCAATAGTATATGCATAATCCGCTCCAAAAGCTTTAACATCAAAGTGGTCTGTTCCATGTCCAATTTCTTCGTCGGGAGTAAAGGCAATTTTTATTTCGCCATGCTTAATATCAGAATTTTCTACTAAATATTCTATTGCAGTCATTATTTCTGCAATACCAGCTTTATCGTCAGCACCTAATAATGTTGTACCATCGGTTGTTATTAGTTTTTGACCTATATAATTTTTTAGTTCAGGGAAATCTTTTGTAGATAAAATTGTATCAGGATTTAATATAATATCTTTCCCATCATATTCTTCAATTATTTGAGGATTTACATTTTTACCCGGCATATCCAATGCAGTGTCAAGATGTGAAATAAATCCTATTGTAGGAATTTTTTTATCAGTATTAGAAGGTAACGTAGCTGTTAAGTAACAATTTTTATCAAGTTTAACATCTTTTAATTTTAAAGCTAACAGTTCTTTTTCTAAAATTTTTGCTAAGTCAAATTGTTTCTCGGTACTCGGAAAAGTTTTACTTTCATCGGCAGATTGAGTATCAATTTTAACATATCTTAAAAATTTCTCTAATACTTTTGTTTCCATTTTTTTACTATTAAAAATTTGCGTAACAAAGCTAATAAAATTTTTAGAATACTTTAACCCAAATCACGCAATAGAAAAAACAATCATATAAAATATTTAATAATTAACTTTATTTTTTAAAGCATAATAAAGAATTTACAAATAAAAAGTCGCGTAGCGACGACATTATGGTAATAACTTGGATATCCTATACCAATATAGCCACAGAGTGGCGACATTATAATGTGTCGCTCCTACGGAGCTTTAATCTGTTCCCTTTGATTCTTTTTTACCATAATATCACACCTACGGTGTTCTTAATTAGAAAATCAGCCATAGAAAAAACACATGTAATATTTTTACATAAGAACTGTAAAAAATTCTTCTTATACTTTTTGCTTGAACAAATATTTATATTCACGAATACTAATTAAAAGAATGCTCTTACCTGAACACTACCTGTGTGTATAACCGATAATTTATTTGCTTTTCGGCCATTATACATTAAGCTTAGTTGCATACTTTTCGCAAGAGTTTTTTGATATGAAACTCCCCACGTGTAATTATTGCCGGGTTGAAGACCTTCGAGCATTTCATAAGCTATAGAATTACTTGAATTGCCATTAAATTTATTTTCGATATAACTTATATTTAATAATAATGCTCCTTTTTCGGCTTTACTTAATTTTATTTCGGTTGTAAGATGCTGATTTATAGCTTTTTCTTTTGATCCCAATCTATTGTTTTTTTCAATATATTTATAAAAAGCTGATATTCTAAAATTTGTATTCGGCTGAAATATAAATTCTGGTTTATATTCATAATAACCTATTTCATAATTTTTATCCTCCGAATAATCTGTATTGTTTGTTTTTGTTCCTAGTCCATATTTGCCTTTTATTGTAAACTTTTTATGTAATGTAACCCTTGCAATATATTCGGTTTCGAATAAATTTTTAGAGTCATAACCATTAACCATAAGAACTTTATTTTTATTTTGCTTTATGTTATATTCCATTCCAAACTTTGAACTTGTTTTATTAAAATAAAATATGTTTTTAAAGTTCTGATTTATTGAAACTAAGCCTGTGTCTTGGGTTTTATTATCGTAAAATGGGTTATAAACCTTTTCGTTAAATTCGCTTAAGGTTATTTTTCTTTCGGTTTGATATGCAATATTATCTGAAAAACGACTAATGAATTTTTTTGCTCCTTTAGGATTTTTAAATAATAATGCCGGATTTATTGAAACTAACTGATTATAAGAATTTGTATATACTCTTATATATTCATTTGTTTGATAATAAACTCTAATATAGTTTGCCTCATCTTGATGCTTAAAAGGCTCAAACTCATAAATTTCTTCAACTCCATTGCCATTATAATCTTTCCATATATATGTTCCTTGCCCATCGGCAACTTTTATATACCTAAACTCTTTTTTTGCTTCCATTCCTGATCCAATTTCATAAAATGAATTAAAGGCAATAAATCCTTTTAAAATTTTGTTCTGAAAATCTAATCGGCCAATTAATGAATTATCGGATTTAATATTGTTTTGTATAGCAAAAGTTGAATCAACTACGTTTAAATTTCGGTATATTATACTTGATTTAAATACATTTACAGATTTCTTAATATACAAGTATGAAAAGCTTATATCTTCTGACTTAGAAACCTTTTTTATATCATTAATAATTTTGGTGTAATCCTCTCTGTTTTTATAGCTTATATAATAGTTATGTGTTGCTGTATCTTTATTTTTAACAAAATATTCTAGTTCATTAAACTTATAGCTTCCATTTTGCAATGTATTTAAATTATAGAACATGTTATTTTCTGACAATTCAGAAACCCCAACCGTAACTTGTTTAATATTAGCCGATATTTTTGCATTATGTCTTAAAAATTCGGTAGTATTATCAATATGTTCCGAATTCATTAAACTTCCATTAAATGTAAAATTTATAATTCCTTTATTTAGGTTTGTTTTAATTTCATTTTTAATAGCATTATAGTTATTCCCAATAAAAAACATATCGGCATTATACCCTAAAAATCCGGTTTTATCGTGTTTTAAAACTATTTCGGCTCCAACTAAATTTTCATCATTATTTTCGTTTACATTGGTTAAATTCCAATCTCTTTCAAATTCAATATTTCTAAATTTATCTAATTCTTTAAAATTTACATTTACATATTCATAATTAAGATTAGAATTAATTTTCCAGCTATCTTTTTTTGCTTTACTTAAAGCTTTTTCAAAAATGTAATTAGTTTTAAAAGCATAGCCATTGTTATCATTTGCACCTTTACTTGAAAAAGTATTAATATCATTTGTGCTAATTGCACCTTCAATCATTAATTTAGAACTTTTTGAGATTTGATAATCTAATGTTAAAGTAGCCATTTGTTGTTTTTTGGGTGTAACAATAAGCATAACTGGCTCATAATTTCCCTGAGGCATTCCTGTAAGTGAGTCGGGAGCAATCCATTTATAAACCCTACCATTTGTAGCTGTTTGAATTAAATTGTAATTACCTTTATTGTCACCAACAAAAGAAAATCCTAATTTATAGTAAGCAATGTCGGGGTTATTAGAATAAACAAAAACCGAATCATAAGTAATATTAGTATAGACAATTGTATCGGTCATTTTATATAAAACATCTTCGGAAGAAAATTCGACACTATCAATATTTTTAATAAAAGCCAATTGAATACTATCCCCTATATTGCTCAATAACTTTTTATCTTCTGAACTTAATTGTTGATTTATAGGCTTGTTTTTACCATCTTGTTCAGAAAATAAGTTTAAATTAATTTTAAGTTTTTCGGTTTTATATTCGCTATTAACATAAAAAAGCGACCTCGAATAATTTTTATCAGAGTATTCAAATTCAACTATTATTCGTTTATCTTTAGTAATAATTTGTTTTGGTGTAAAGGTAATTTCGGCCGAATTATAGTCAATAACATAATCATTATCTTGTCCTCTTTTTAGCATTTTACCATCGATATAAACTTTTTCGGAACCTGCCAATACTATTAAAAAACGCTCATTATCAGCACCCACCAATTTATAAGGCCCTTGATTGCCTTCGAGTTGTTTTAGTTGATTTCGAGCAAATTTACCTTTAGAAACAGCCCCGCTTGTAGTTATATTAAATTCATTTTTACTGTTTTTTAGGGGTATTTTAGTTGAGACCAAAGCTCCTTGAAGTTTTTTATTAAACTGCATAAAATAACTATTATTAGGCTTTTGCTCATAATCACCAGCTATAATTTTTGTGTTTTCGTTATAAACCTGAATAAATACCTTATCAAATTCTTGTAATGTTTGCGTATTTCCTTCGGGTTGAATAGGAATATTTTCATCGGTTATTGAAGCTAAAATTCTATAGTTCTCATTTAATTTACCCGATAATTGTAAGTCAAGGTTTGAATTAACTATAACATCTTGCCCATTACCGAATGATATTCCGCGTGAAATACTACCGCTTTTTGTAATATTTCCAAAATCAAAAATTTCTTCTTCATTATCTTTATATGAAAAACTAAAAGGGTTTGAATAACCTAATTCGTTGGGAGTCAACAAGCTATAATCTTTGTTGAAATATTTTTTAGAAAAATTGTAATTAAAAATTCTGTATCTTATTATTATTTTAGACTCTTTTATATTATTGAATAGTTGAGAATTTAAGTATATCTCTGATTTAAAAACATCGATTATAAAAGCGTTTGTATCAATAACATTACCTAATGAATCGGTAATAATTAATGAATTTGGAACAATGCTTAAAGTATCAAGAATAATTGTATCATTTTTAACTGTTATTTTTTTGGTTCTAATCGAAGATAGATTTTGACTAAAAACATTAACAACAGTAAAAAACAAACATATTATTAAAAATAATTTTTGCAATTGATAAATTTATTTAAGCATTATAAGTTTTGTGTTTGAAATATTGCCGTCAATATTCAACCTTAATGTATAATAACCCATTGAAAGGTTTGTCATATAAAGATGTTCTATTTGACCTGATTGAATGTCTGATACTTTACCATTATAAACTTTTCTTCCATATAAGTCATAAACATTAAATTCGGCATTTGAATATGCTTTATCAAATCTAACATTTACAATTCCTCTGAAATATCGGGGATAAATTCTTATATCACTTTGTACAAAAGTAATTTGATCAAAAACATTTGCATTTATTTTACCATAACCCCAAGTATTACTTCCTTCATCTCCTATTGTACCGGTATAAGTGTCTTTTATTGCACCTGACTTTAAAAGTCCTTTAACTTCGTCGGGAGTTAAAAAAGGATTTGCTTGTAGCCATAAAGCTATGACACCTGTAACCACAGGAGCCGCCATTGATGTGCCTTGCATAACTCCATAATACCAAGTTTTACCACCCATTTCAACTTGATCAACAACATACGTTGCATCTTCCCAGCAATAACTGTTAAATGATGAAGCAATTACATTTCCGGGAGCAGTAATATCAGGTTTAACTCTATTATCGGCTGTAGGTCCTTTGCTTGAAAAAGAAGCTATTTGGCCAACAACACCAGGATAATCTGCAAACTGAGTATTTCCAAATATATCAATCCAATTAGTTTTTGTTGTGTATGCCCCAACGGTAATAATATTTTTACCTGTTCCCCCAATTTCGGTAACAGTTGAATTAGATGTTCCGCTAACCCATGGTAATGGTTTACTATTATTAGAAAATTCTGCAGCATTATCTACTTCCCACATTTTAACATTTGTATTTTTCCCAATTATTTCAATCATAACCCATTGGTAATTATCACTTTGTCCTAAATTATTTAATTCAATATAAGCATGTGGTTTGTTGTTTTGAGAGTTAATTTCTGTTGAAATATCAACTGAACAAATATCTGAGTAAGTGTCACTATCGTATAAATCAAAATTATTAAAAGAACTTTGTGAATTAGGGGTTATTGAAGGAGTATAATCTTCAACTTGATTAGTATTTGTATTATAAATTTTCACAGAAACTTTAAAGCTTCCACCCTGCTCTCCCCAAATATCTAAACTTGTTTGCCCCGAAGATTTCACGGTAGAATAAGGAAATCTCACAAAAGTAGATACAACAGTATCGGTACTATTAAAAGTTTTATCAATAAAAATTTTATCAGCACCTTCGTTCCCTGCCGAGCCAACTAAAATAAGACCTTCGCCAACTTTTCCGTCGCAGAATTGGTCGAACATCGAAGTTCCGTCATGTGGGCCATAGTGCATCCCTAAACTCATATTAATAACACAAGGCAAATCGTAAAGTTTTGCATAATTAATTATATAATCTATTCCATCGGCAATTCCACTATTATCAACAAACGAAACAAATACCAAATCGCTACATGGTGCAATACCTCTATATTTATTATTTGAACCATAGCCTGAGCCACTAGCAATACCAATAACATGACTAGCGTGGGAAGTGGTAGTATCATCAGATTTATAATTTAACATCTCGTTTTGTGACGACAATTCAACACCATAATTATATCCTTTTGGTGGCTTTCCGCCTGTGCCATCCTGATCCCAAGCTCTTTTAATTCGGGTGTAATAATAATTTGTATCATAAAAATTTGGGTGAGTAAGATCTATCCCATTATCGATAACTCCAATAATAACATCTTTTCCGGTATATGACTTAGGTAAATTAACCGCATTATAAACATTATTAACACCTGTTTCGGTTCTAACCTTATCCATTTTAATTTTAACGGACTCACTAATTTCAACATAATTAATATTCTCGATATTCGAAATATCATTAAAAATACTAATAGGAACAAGAGCAGTTATTATATTTTTTGAAGCACTTTTTACCTTAATTCCTTTTTCGGTTAAAGTATTTAACGCATTAATATCTTTAACTTCAATAAAACAACTTATATATAAAACACTATCAATATTAGTAAGTCGGTATTTCTTAATTAAAGAGCTGTCGGTTACAGATTTATCTTTTAGTTTATTTTTTTTGTATAAATCGGCTATTAAAAAACTCGAGTTAGCAGATATTTTATTGTTGTTTTTTAAAACAAATTTAGCGTTGCTGCTACTATTTTTTAAATATTGAATGGGATAATTGTTTTGAGCAAAAGCCGATGAAATGTAAAATACAATTATTAAAAATAAAAAAATTAACTTCATTTTTTTAGGTGTTTAAAACAATCATTTTTAATACAATAATAACTTTAAAAAAAATATTATAATTATTTTAAAAACGAAAATACGAAGTAAAAAACAATTTAGTATAAAAATTTAGAAATTGTATTGATAAAAGTATTAATAAAAACAGGTTTAGTAATATAGTCATTTGCACCTGCATTTTTAGCTTTTTGGGCATCTTCAACTAGGGCATGAGCCGACAAAGCAATTATAGGAGTAATTTTATCGGTTTTTCTTATTTCTTTTATAACATCTAACCCATTAATTAATGGTATTTGAACATCCATTAAAACTAAATTAAATTTGTTTTCATTAAATATTTCTAATGCTTCTTTACCATTTTTAGCTCTAATAATATTAATTTTTGAATCGTATAAAATTTCGTAAATAAGTGAGAAATTTGTGTCATCATCTTCGGTAATCAATATTGATTTGTTTCCCCAGTCTTTAGTCTCATTATCAATATTTTCTTCTGGTTTTTCTTCGGTTTTTTCGGTATTATGAGAAACATTGTAAGGCAAAGTAAAATAAAAAGTAGAACCTTCACCTAGTTTTGAATCAACCCACATTTCGCCATTTAATAAATTAACTATATTTTTTGAAATAGATAACCCTAATCCTGTTCCACCATAATTTCTGGTTAAGTCTTCATCAGCCTGTCTAAATCGGTCGAAAATAATTTTAATATTTTCTTCGGAGATACCAATACCATTATCTTTAACATAAAACTTTAAATAGTTGCTATTTTTTAATTTGTCGCAACCAAATTCGATAATACCTTTATCTGTAAATTTCAAAGCATTATTAAGCAAATTAACCAAAACCTGTTTAAGTCGCACCTCATCAATAATTATAAATTCGGCAATTTCAGGGTCAATCGGGTTAAGTTTAATAATTATTTCGGACTTGTTTTTATTATTAATTTCGGTAGAAATAATATTAAAGACATAGTTTAATAAACTTCTTAAATTACATTTATCGTTAACAAGTTTAATTTGATTAGATTCAATTTTTGAAATATCGATAATATCGTCGATAATAACTAATAATTGTTTTATGCTATTCGAGATAATGTTTAAGTAATTATCTTTTTTGATATTGTCGAGATTTTGCTGTTTTAAAAGTTCAGAATAACCTAAAATTCCATTAATAGGCGTTCTTATTTCATGGCTCATATTAGCTAAAAACGCAGTTTTAAGTTTATCTGATTCTTCGGCTTTATATTTTGCTTCGATAAGTTCGTCATTAATTTTTTTCTTATTAGTAATATCTTCAACCATAATAAGCACATTTTCAGTTCCTTTATAAAAGAAAGACGAACAATTAAATTCTATAAAAATATTTTCGTTTTTGTTATTTTTAATATTGCTAATTCCTGTGAAATGCTCCCCTGTTCTGAGCATTTGTTTGGCAACAGAGAACAATTCATTAGATTTTTCGCCAAGAATATCATTAAGTGATAACTTTATAAATTCATGGTATGAATATCCATAAATTTTGCAGCAAAACGGATTTGCGTCAATAATAATATCGTCATTAAAAGAGCAAATAACAAGTCCAATCGGAATATTTTGAAAAACAAAACGAGATTGTGATTCACTTTCTTTAAGGGCAAGTTCGGTTTTATCTCTTTGATTATTTTTTGATTTAATTATTTCTAGAAGATTATTAAATTCATCGTATAATAGCCCTATTTCATCATTGCTTTGTTTTTCAATTTTAATATTAAAATTGCTATTTTCTGAAATAAGACGAGTGGTTTCGGCAAGATGAATAATTGGTTTTGAAATATATTTTTCGAATTTATTGGCTAAAAACAACGATAATAAAGCCATTAAAACGAGTATAATCAAGTTTTTAATTATAAGAATGACTACTTCATCATATAAATTAGTATTTACTTCAATAAAAATGGTTCCATATTTTATCCCTTTATAAATTATAGGTTCATACATGAAAAGGGTGTTATTGTCAAAATATGAATAAGAGTAAGAAACAAAATCAGGTATTTTATTATTTAGCGAATCTACCGAATGAGATGCAAAAATGTTTCCTTGAACATCAAAAATATAAGCACTTTTAATTGATTCGATAGACGTTAGCATTTTTAAATTATCTACAGCCTTATCTTTATAATTATACTGTATTGGTAAAATAAAATATTCGCTAACAAGCTGTATTTTATCACTATTATTGTTTTTAAGATTGCTTTTGAGATGACCTATATCTGCAACAAAATTTATTATAATACCAACAAATATGGTAATGAAAGTAACCAATAAGGAGAAAACTATAATTTTAGTTTTTAGAGATAGGGTTTTAAAAAAATTCATTTAAAAAGTAAAATTAGAGGCTAAAATTAATCAATAAAAAACAATTTTAAGAAATATAAATAAAATAAATATTAAGTATCTGGAAAACAGCACTATATAAAAATTATGAAAATATATTTATAATAAATTTGTAACTCTATAAAATTTTTATAAATTTGCAACCTCTTACAAAACGGGGTGTAGCGTAGTCCGGTCATCGCGCCTGCTTTGGGAGCAGGAGGTCGCAAGTTCGAATCTTGCCACCCCGACTTAAATTAAAAAAAGCAGTTATATGCACAATAGCAATAACTGCTTTTTGTTTTTATAAGCCTCAACTTTTATACTTGACCCAGTATTTTAATACAAAAATCTTTGATATGCATTCTATTAACACCTTTATAACTTGTTGTTTCGGTAATCTCATCCATAGTTATTACATATTTAGGGAAATTATCTTGTATTTTCAGTAAATTTCCAAATTCCCTTTTTACAGTTGTTTCGTTTATTAACATGTATGCAACTTGAACATATATTCTTTCTCCTGCTTTTTGAGCAATAAAATCGATTTCGTTATTGCCTTCTACTCCAACACTCACAGTATAGCCTGCCATTCTTAAATGTAAATAAACAATGTTTTCTAGTATTTTGTGTATATCATTAACATTGTATCCTGCTATTGCATTACGAATTCCAATATCTTCAAAAAAATATTTTTCTCCTATTTCAAATATTTTTTTTCCTTCAATACCTGTTCGTTTTACTTTATTAATTAAAAACGATGCTTCAAGATTGCCTAAATAATCAATTACAACTTGAGTAGAAATATTTATTTTTTGAGATTTCAGATAGTCACTGATTTTTTTTGATGATACAATATTTCCAATGTTATTTGCTAGAAACGAGATTAAATTTTCTAAAAACTTTACATTTCTTATATTAAACCTCGAAACAACATCTTTAAGTAAAATTGTACTATAAATGCTTGTTAAATACTCGTACGCAACTTGAACTTCATGATTCAAATTTATAAGATATGGAAGCCCACCAAATTTAATATAATCATTAAAATTTGCAACGGAATCAGTTAAATTATGAAACAATAAAAATTCTGAATAACTTAACCCAAAAACTCTAATTTCAATATATCGACCACTTAAATAGGTTGCTAATTCACCCGATAATAAATTTGCATTGCTACCAGTACAATAAATATCGTAATTACCTCTAGTTGCTAAATCTCTCAATGTTATTTCAAAATTTTCAATATCTTGAATTTCATCTATAAAAAGAGCAACTTTATTATTTTCAATAACTTTTTCTTTTAAATATGCAAAAAAACTGATTGAATCAGTAATTGATGAAAATTCATTTTGCTCTTTATTTATATAAATTATTTGAGTATTTGGCTCTTTTTCTTTTATAATATCTCGGATTTGCATTAAAAGAAAACTCTTACCTACACGCCTTTGTCCAGTTAATACTTTTATTAACGTTTTTCCAATATATGGTTTTACTTTGTCAATATATAATGACCTATTAATATATTCAATCATACTTCAATTATAGTTTATATTTCTACAAATATAATAAATAGTTTCATTTATAATTGAAAATATTAATAATTATTTGCTTTTCTTCAATTATATTTTTAAATGAATCCTGTGCAAATTATGAAAAATTACATTTTCAGAAGTTCTATTTTTTGTATTACAAAAACTTTTATTTATCTTCGTATATCATAAAAAACCAAACTTTAAAAACATAATATTATGGCAAAGACTCTAGATGCAAAGAAAAACGTAAAAAAAGAGCCTCTAAAATCTCAAAAAGAAAAAAAAGCAGAGAAAAGAGAAAAAAAAGCTAAAAAAATCTAAACTTATAAGAGTTATTTTACGTGATTCTGATTTAGACGACAAATGAAATATTTGTCGTCTAAATTTTTAATTATACAATTTATTTCTTTGTTCTTTAAGTTTATCATCATCAATATAATCGTCATACTCCATTAGCTTATCAATCATTCCATTTGGACCAATTTCAATAATACGATTACAAACTGTTTGAATAAAGTTATGGTCATGCGACGACATTAAAATATTGCCTTTAAATTTTATTAAAGTGTTATTAAATGCTTGTATTGACTCTAAATCTAAATGATTTGTTGGAGTATCTAATAGCATCACATTAGCATTTCTAATCATCATACGAGCTATCATGCAACGTACTTTTTCTCCACCTGAAAGTACACTTGTTTTTTTATAAATTTCTTCACCCGAAAAAAGCATCTTACCTAAAAATCCTCTAAGATAAGGTTCTGAAGTATCTTGTGTATATTGGCCTAACCAATCAACCAAGCTGATATCAGTTTTAAATAAATGTTCGTATTCTAATGGCAAATATGCTTTAAGTATGGTTTGTCCCCAAGCAAAACTTCCGCTGTTTGGTTGTTCGTGTCCTTTAATAATTTCGAAAAGGGCTGTCATTGCACGTGTATCTCTCGATAAAAATACAATTTTATCATCTTTATGAACAGTAAAATTTACATCTTTAAAAAGCATTTTACCATCAATACTTTTACTCAAATCTTTTACTTCTAATATATTATTTCCTGGTTCTCGTTCGGGAGTAAAAATAATTCCAGGATACTTTCGTGTTGAAGGTTGAATTTCTTCGATGTTTAATTTTTCAATCATCTTCTTACGACTGGTAGTTTGTTTTGATTTAGAAGCATTTGCACTAAACCTAGCAATAAAATCCTGCAATTCTTTTTTACGTTCTTCTTCTTTTTTGTTTTGAGCTTGTTGTTGTCTTAATGCTAATTGACTTGATTCGTACCAAAACGTGTAATTTCCAGGGAATTGTTGAACACGATTAAAGTCAATATCTACAATATGAGTACAAATTGTATCAAGAAAATGCCTATCGTGAGAAACAACAAGCACTGTATTATCAAAATTAGCTAAATAATTTTCGAGCCAGTTTACTGTTTCCAAATCTAAATCATTGGTAGGTTCATCTAATAGTAAATTGTCGGGTTTTCCAAAGAGAGCTTGTGCTAACAATACTTTAACTTTATCTTTACCAACTAAATCTTCCATTAATTTCTGATGAGATTCTTCTTTAATTCCCAATCCACTTAATAAGCTTGCGGCATTACTTTCAGCATTCCAACCATCCATTTCGGCAAATTGATCTTCTAGCTCAGAAGCCCTATTTCCGTCTTCTTCTGTGAATTCAGTTTTAGAGTATAAAATTTCTTTTTCTTGCATTACCGACCAAAGATTTGAATGGCCCATTAAAACAGTTGATATTACAGTGTATTTATTAAACTCGGAGTGGTTCTGTTTTAGTACAGATAGCCGTTCTCCTGGCCCAAAAGTTACTGTTCCTTTAGTGTATTCAACTTCTCCATAAAGCATTTTTAAGAAAGTAGATTTACCTGCACCATTGGCACCGATAATTCCATAGCAATTGCCTGGAGTAAACTTCATATTTACATCCTGAAATAATATTCGTTTTCCAAACTGAATACCCAGATTCGAAACAGTAATCATTTATTAAATTTTTAATTATTAATACTAAAATATTTACAATTCACTAAAAGGCTGTAAATGTAGTTTAATCATTCTTTTTTATCAAAAATTAATGTGTTTTTCTTTAAATAAGCTACTTTTTACTATATAAATATTTGTTAAATTAATTTTTCTTTTATTAAGTTCCATTCATATTTTTTCATAAACTTATTCACTTCATAGGTAAAAGTTTTTTTTGAATGATGTTCTTCTTGATTAAGAATATATTCTCTAACTAATTTAAGATGACTTTTACTCACTCCAACAGCCCAATAATCATCTTGCCATACAAATTTATTTTTGGTGAGTTTATTTTTGTTTATCCAAAAAGAAGATTCTCCTTTTATTAGTTGTGCTACTTTACTGATACTTTGTTCTTTTCCAAGAGAAATTAAACAATGTGCATGTTCTTGCCAGCCATTTACACAATCAATCCAAATTTCTTTTTCAGGAGCATTTTTTTTGATATGTTGAAAAACTTGTCTTCTTAATTCTTTTGTGTCTAGAAAAGGCTCTCTGTTTTTTGTAGAAAATACCATATGAATATAAACTCCAACCCAGCTCATAATCTTTGTTTTTTGTGGCTAAAGCCATTTTTATTTTTTTATTTATTATTTTTTATTTTTTTTGTCAGTTGCTTAAAAGCAACTGCAATTAAAATTACTATTTCACTATTCTATTTCTTTTGCTTAAAAGCAACTGCAATTAAAATTATTATTTCACTATTTTATTTCTTTTACTTGATAGCAACTGCAATTTTTAAAAAAAATTACAGTTTGGCTTTAGCCAACTGTAAAAAAACTATTTTCTCCTTATTTTGCTTTAGCATCATTTTTATTCAATTTAATTGAACCCTAATATTAAAATTTTCCTATTAATATTTGAAGTTCGGTGTATGCCATTCGATAACTTAAAAATGCTGCATATAAATCGGCTTCTGATTTTGCAAGGTTTGCCTTTGCCAAGAGTAAATCTGATTCGATGTTTAAACCTAAACGGAATTTATCACTTTGAATTTTAAAATCTTCTTTTCTATACCCAACAACTTTTTCGGCTACATTAACTAATTTTATAGTTTGACCTATTTTTCTGTATGTTTTTAATACATCGTTACTAATTTGTTCTTTTGTGTTTAAGATATTCTCATCTGCCTGATTTATAAGTATTTTTCGCTGATTGCAAATAAATTTGTTTGAAAAAACATCATGAATATTCCATTGCAAAGTTACTCCTATAAACGAATTGTTTTCGGGAAATAAGTTGTTGCCTTGCTGATATGTGTATCCGCCCATTATGCCAATATCAGGTATATAGCCGTATCTTCCTGCACCAAGTGCATAGTTTACTTTTTCTTTTAAAAAAGTTGCTGTTTTTATTTCATTGTTATTTGTTTGAGACTCATTAACTAAAGTGTCTATCGAAAGAGAAATATCTAAACTTGGATTTTCTAATGGAATATATTCAAGAACTATTGCTTTTTCTGGTAAAATTCCTATTAACTGTTTTAATTCGCTAGTATAATCATCTATTTGAATATTTATTTTTAATAAGTTTTGTTCCTCGTCGGCAATATTTGCATTTAATCCTATTTTATTAGATTCGGTTGCTTTTCCGGCATTTATAGCACTTTCAACATCTTTCATCTTTGTTTGTGCCAATGTTAATTTTATTTCGGCTTCTTCTTTTTGTTTTTGCAAAATTAAAATTCCATAATACAGTTTTTCAACACCTTGTTTCAATTGCATAACTGCCTTTTCTTGTTCAGTTTGTACAATTTTAAGATCTGTCTTAGAAATTTGTACTCCTTTTATAATTTCAGGAATTTGCGAAATTGGCTGATAAAATGTTGCTCCAGCATTGTATGTATTGTGACTGCTCATTTCGAATAATTTATCTTTATCGGGTAGTGGAATCATTATATTTCCACCCATAGGTAAAACCCCAAATGAACCTTGCGTAATTGTAAGTTCTGATACATTATTATTGTATTGATAGCTACTTCCGATATTTACAATTGGAAAATATTTTACTTTATCTTCGTTTATCTTTTGTTGTTTTTCTTGAACCTGCAGTTGTTTTGCCTTTAATAAATGGTTGTTTTGAAAAGCCATCTCTGTTGCTTTCTGCAAATTTATTTTTTCGGTTACTTGTTGGGCATTAATATTAGGAACAATTAAAAACAACACAACTAAAACAACTAAAGTTCTTGCAAAATTACTTCTATCTACATTTTCATCATTATGTTCTTCTTTTCTCTTCATATCCAAATCTTTTTGTTTAATAATAATTATGTATAATGAAGGAACGGTAACTAAAGCCATTATCATGCTCCAAGTTACACCAAAAGCAATAACACTAGCTAAAGGACTCCATAAAGAAGAGCCTGAAACTATCATTGGTAATACGCCAATTGCAGCTGCCATAGCAGTTAAGAAAATTGGACGCATTCTTCGTTTACCAGATTCTACTGCAGCAGATTTAATATCCATACCGCTATCAACTAATTCATTAATATAGTCAATAAGAATTATTGCATTGCGAACTACAATACCCGACAGACTAATTAGACCCATAAAAGCAGTAAACCCAAAATTATTACCAGTTACCCATAATCCGAAAATAGCTCCAAATAAGCTTAGAGGAATTGTTACCATAACTATTATAACCTCTTTAAGATTGCGAAATTGGAAAAGCAGTATTAAGAAAATTAATATTAAACTAATAAAAAGGGCTACAATTAGCGGACTCATAACATCTTGTTTATTAGCCTGTTCGCCTCCATATTCTATTCGGTAACCTTCAGGTAATTGTAATTCAGAAATTTTTGGTTGTATTGCACTAAGTAATTCTTTTGGTAAAACACCATCTGTTGTTTCGCTACAAACAGTTAAACAACGCATTCCGTTTCGATGTATAATTTGACCGTTTTGCCAAATAGGCTTTATTTCGGCAATTTGACGCAATGGGATACTTGCACCTGTAACAGGTGATTCAATATACATATTTTCAATATCTTGTGCATTCTCACGGTATTTATCGCTAAGACGTAAAACAATATCAACTGCATTATCGCCTTCGTACATAGTAGAAACAGGATAGCCTTTAAATCCAGTATAAATATATTGTGAGGTGCTTTGGGTAGTATAACCTAACCTACTTGCCTCTTCTTTTAACTGAATGTCTATACCATAAAAATCTTCTCTAAAATTAAGGTAAACAAGATCGTTTCCTTTTGTTTTTTTAATTATTTCTTTTACTTGCTGACCTATTTCTTTTAGTTTATCTATTTCATCTCCAAATATACGCACTTCAATAGGTGCTATCATTGGAGCTCCTTGTTGCATAAGTTTAACCTGAATCATACCTTCGGGAACTATGCTATCAACAACAGTAGAAAGCTCTTCTGCATATTGTTCGGTTGACTGATTACTTTTGGTATTTATTAAAATTTGAGCATAATTACTTGTTGGCATTTCGGGTGAAAAATTGTAATATACACGAGGTGCACTCATTCCTGCAAAGGTAGCGTAAGAAACAACTCTTTTATCTTTCTTAATTATGTTTTCAACTCGCAAAATTGCTTGTTTTGTGTTTTCTAACTTGGTGCCTGTTGGCATCCAAAGTTCAACAACAAACTGATTTCGTTCTGCATAAGGCATAAACCTTTCTCTTACACCATATTTTAATAGTAATAATGCTATAATTACTGTAAGAACACTTGCACTTATTGTTAAATAAGTATGCTTTACGCTCCATTCTATTGTTTTATTATAAGCTTTTTGCATATAATCCAGAATAGACCATTTTTTCTTTTTTTCTTCAATTTCATTGTTATATAATCCTTTTTTAATAAAGAGTAAGCATAAAATTGGAGTTAATACCATAGCAACAATAAAAGATGAAGTTAATGCTATTGTAACTGTAATAGGTAAATCGCGAATAAATTCTCCGATAGCACCGGTAAGAATAACCATAGGTATAAACGAAGCTATAATTGTTACGGTAGCGGCAAAAATTGGTATAACTAAATCATAGGCACTTCGCCATGCAGCAGTCCAACGTTCTTCTCCTTTATCTAATAATTCAACATAATTATCGGCAACAACAATTGCATCATCTACTACCATTCCTAAAACAACAATTAATGCTGCAAGTGACACTTGATGTAGTTCAATATTAAAAATATTAAGTAGAGCAAAAGTTATAGCTACGGTCATTGGAATAGCTGTTGCGGCAACTGTAGCCACTCTAAATGGCAACATTAAAATTATAACTATTATAACCGAAATTATTGCGATTAAAAATTCTCTCATAAAATGAGAAATATTAGTATTAACTAATTCGGGTTGATTAACAATGGTTGTTAATTTCACATCAGAGGGTAATTCTTTTGAAAAATTGTCGATTACTTTATTTACATCTTTACCAAACCAAACAATATTGTTTCCTTCGTTCATTTGTATTGACACCAGCATTGCTTTCTGTCCATTAACATTTAAATAGGTTGTTGGTTCGGCATATTCTCTTTTAATTTCTGAAATATCTCCCAAACGAACTACATAGCCACTTTTTGACATCCCAACAATTTGATTTTTTATTTCAGATTCATTATTGTAATAGCCTGAAGTATATAAAGTTACATCATTTTCGCCTGTTTTAATTTCGCCTGTTGGATTAACCGAATTTTGTGATTGCAACACTTTAACAACTTGCTGTAAACTTATACCATATTGCGACAATTTATCTGAATTAAAGTAAATTGATATTTGTTCTTTCTGCTCCCCTATACGTTTAATTTTCGAAGTTGCCTTTATTGTTCTTAGTCTATCTTCGAGTTTTTTTGCATAATTGTTTAGTTGTGAATAACTTGCCTTATCACTTTCTATACTTATAAGCATTGCTTCGGTATCACCAAAATCAGAGTTTACAATTGGCCCTCTCACTCCTTCGGGCAAATCAATTGCTTTTGTAACCAACATTTGATGCCTTAACTTGTTCCAAAAAATATCGGGTTTTTTAACATTATCGTTTAACCAAACACTCACAACCACCATTCCGTCACGGGTAGTTGAATATGTTTTTGATTTCATTACTTCTTCGAACTGAAATAAATATTGTTCAATTTTTTTTGTTACTTGCTCTTCTACTTTAGCAGATGTAGCTCCTGGATAAAAAGCAATAACCAAACCCTGAGGAACTGTAATTTTCGGGTCTTCTCTTCGTGGCATAGTAAGAAGTGAATAAACTCCTACTGTAAAAACCATTAGCAATACGGTAATTGTAACTTGCTTATATTTTAATGATGTTTTTACGAAATTCATAACATTCTTATTTTAAACTGATTAATGACCCATTGTTAACTTTATTTTGACCACCGATAATCAGTTTTTCGCCCACTTCAATTCCTGAAAGAATTTCGATTTTATCTCCCAAAATATGTCGCACTGTTATTTCTTTTTTAATAGCTTTCTTTCCTGTTTCGTCAACAACATAAACATAAGATGAGTTATCAATATCATGAAGAATTGAGTTTGCCGGAACAACAATTATATCTGTTTTTTCATTAGAATTAATATTTACCTCAGCTGTCATTCCTGGACGAATAAGGAGTTTATTGTTTTTTAATTCTATTTTAACGGTAAAAGCCCTAGTAGTTGCTTCGGCAAGTGAACCTATTTCTTTAATTTTTCCTGTAAAGGTAGAATCAAGTGCCGAAATATATATGCTTGCTTCGCTACCAATACGAATTTTATTAAGGTCAGACTCTGGAACTGAGGCATTTACTTTAATAGTTGAAATATCTGAAACTACAAATAATGGCATTCCTGTTCCAATAATTTCTCCTACTTCTGTTAATTTTTTTAATAATATTCCATTAATTGGTGAAATTAGTTTTGTGTCTTTAAAGTTTTTTGTGTGAAGTCTTTGTTGAGCTTTTGCTTGTTTTAATCCACTCGAAATTTTTATAAAATCGCTTTCTGAAATACTTTTTGTTTTATACATTTCATTTAAACGATTATATTCGTCTTGCACTTGTTCGGCAGTAGCATCAGCAATATCTTTTGCTATAATATAACTTTCGGGATCAAGGCTTGCCAGAACTTTACCCGCAGAAATTGATTCGCCTTCGTCAATTGAAATTGAATTTATTTTTCCGGCAACCAAAAACCCTAATCGCACAGTTTTATTGCCTTCAATATTTCCACTTACCGATATTTTTTTATTAATTAATGTTTTTGAAATAGTTTGTGTTTCAACAAAAATTGGTTTTTCGGTATTTTCTACATTATTTTTTTTGTTACATGCATTTAGCATAAATCCGCATGTTATAATTATCAGAAACAAATATTTATTGTTCATAATTATTTTTTATTAAAAAGTTAAATACTGTTTGATTGACTAATTTTTAAATGATTATCAAGGCGAAAGGGAGAAAAATAAAATTTACTGCGTTAAGTTCATTTGTGGTTCGCGGATATCTTTTTTAGCTTCTTTTACATTACGAGCATCAACATCGTTTTTATAATTCCATTTTCCTTTCTTAAAAACTAAAGCATCGTAGCTCATATCAGGGCCATAAAACTGGTATTGCCCAACTAAAGATGGATTTTTTGGAGCAAGGTGGTCAAAAATAATCATCGACTTCTTTAAAAATTTATTGTTTAAAAACTGTTTTTCGTATTTTAAAGACATTGTAACATCTGATGAATATTCGAATATCATTCGCATTGGTTTATACTTAATATTCTGATTTAAAGCACTTAAATTAAAAATTGTTGCTCCAAAACGTGGTTCATCATAAATGGTAAACGACAAAACATCAATAATTTTTTTGGTAGATAAATTATCATTTCCGTCCCAACCTAATAATGTATAATATTTTTTGCCACTTACTTTAGTTAAAATAATTTTATAATACAATGCCCCAAACCAATTACGTTCGGTAAACTCTTCGGTTAAAATATTTTCTAATTCTATTGATTTATCGCATAAAGGTATAAGCTTAGCCGAATCTTGTTTTGTTGGAGCTAGCAAAATATATGCATAATATTTATGTGTTCCGTTATTTAATGGTAAGTTCCAGTTAAATATTACAAACTTTTTATCGGGCGATTCGAGCCTACCAATAGATTTTAAGGTAACAAACGGATAAGTGTAGGCGTTTTGAATTCGCAACACTTTTTCAAATATTTTTAAAAGCTTATTGTTTGCTTCATTTTTTTCTTCGTCGGTTGCTCCTTTATATACTTTAGGGGCAATTTGAGAAATTGTGTCTTCGTATTTTCTAAAAATATCGTAATTTAAATCGTATTGAGAGTAAATAAAATTACTTATAAAGAATAGAATTATTACAATGCTATATTTTTTCACTATAGTTATATTTTATATTTAATGCTAAAATATAAAAATTTATTTTAATAAAGATTTTAAATAATAATGTTTTTTAATTTATCATATTTAAAAACTCATCTTCTGAAATTATTGTGATTCCTAATTTTAGTGCTTTATTTTTTTTACTAGGCCCCATATTTTCTCCGGCAAGTAAAAAATTTGTTTTTTGAGATAAGGCAGAAATGTTTTTGCCTCCATTTTTTTCAATTATTTCTTTTAATTCTTCACGAGAAAAAGCTTCGAATACGCCAGAAATAACAAACGATTTACCCAACAATTTATCAGACAGCATTTCTTTCTTCTCTAATTCAAATCTTAGTCCGGCTTGTTTTAACCTATTTATAATGTTTATGTTTTCAATGTTTGAAAAGTGATTAGAAATACTTTTGGCAATAATTTCACCCACCTCTTCGGTTTCGGTTAATTCAATATATGATGCATTAATTATATTATCAATATTTTGAAAATGAGAAGCTATTTTGCTTGCTGTCGTTTTTCCTACATGCCTAATTCCAATAGCAAATAAAACTTTCTCGAATTGAATTTTTTTAGATTGCTCAAGGCCATTTATAATATTTTTTGCCGATTTTTCGCCTAATCTGTCAAGTATCGAAATTTGTTCTTCTTTTAAATCATATAAATCGGCAATATTTTTAACCAGTCCTTTTTCATAAAATAGCTGTATAGTTTCGGCTCCAAGACCATCTATATTCATTGCATTTCTACTAATAAAATGCTCAATTTTTCCAATTATTTGCGGAGGACAACCCTCATTATTAGGACAATAGTGATTAGCCTCGTCTTCATTTTTAACTAGTTTTGTGTTGCATTCGGGGCAATAAGTAATGTATTCAACTGCAATTAAATCAGAGTTTCGTTGAGTTAAATCAACTCCAACAATTTTAGGAATAACTTCACCTCCTTTTTCAATTTTCACAAAATCACCAATTCTAACATCTAAGTTTTTAATAATGTCATAATTATGCAATGAAGCTCGTTTAACGGTTGTTCCGGCCAACAAAACAGGCTCTAAGTTAGCAACTGGTGTTATAACTCCTGTTCTTCCTACTTGATACGAAATTGATAAAAGTTTTGTTATTACTTGTTCAGCCTTAAATTTATATGCTATAGCCCATCTCGGATTTTTTGCTGTTTCACCTAATAATTTTTGTTGCTTATAATTATTAACTTTTATAACAACCCCATCAATATCAAAAGGTAAATTTCTTCTTTCAATATCCCAAAAGTTAACAAAATCGAAAACGCTATTAATGGTTTTACATTTAGCAAAAAAATCAGAAATTTTTAAACCCCATTTTTTAGCTTTTATAAGGTTATCATAATGATTATCAGCTAGTAAATCATCACTATTAATATAATATAAAAAATTATCTAATGGCCTTTTAGCGACTTCCGAAGAATTTTGAAGTTTAATACTCCCCGAAGCAGCATTTCTTGGATTAGCAAATGGTTCCTCGCCATTTCTTATCCTCTCTTCATTCATTTTATAAAAGCCTTCATAATTAATAATTATTTCACCTCTAACTTCAAGTTCTTTAGGAAAATCTTCTTTTAATAATAAAGGTATAGCTTTAATTGTTCTAATATTAGCCGTAACATCATCACCTTTAACTCCGTCGCCACGAGTAACAGCCGTAGTTAATTCGCCATTTATATAGGTTAAACTAATTGCAACACCATCAAATTTTAATTCACAAACATATTCAAAATCATCATTACCTAATATTTTTTTAATTCTATCATCAAAATCAAGCAACTCTTCTTTTGTATAAGTGTTTGACAATGACAGCATCAATTTTTTATGATAAACATTTTTAAATACATTAGAAATATCTATTCCTACACGTTGCGAAGGAGAATTTTTATCTAATAATTCGGGAAATAATTTTTCTAATTTAATTAATTCTTCCATTAACATATCATACTCATAATCAGAGATTAATGGTTTAGATAAAACATAATAGTTATAATTATGTTGTTCTAACAATTTGCTTAATTCATCAATCTTATTTTTTGCTTCTGATATATTCATTTAATAATAATTACATAGAATTTATAAAAATATAATTTTTTATTTTATTCGATGTATTTTTAAAATAATTTTTAACTCTTTAAAATTATTTATTTTTTTACCCTAACACTGATAATTTAAAGATTATATGATTATAAAATTTTTATAATTTTTATTAGCAATAATTTTTATAATTTAAACTAATTATTTTTTACATTTGTTGTAATTAATTTAATAATATCTAATTTATATAAAAATGAGTGGTTTCTTCGGTTGCGTTTCAAAAAATAGTTGTGTCGCAGATGTTTATTATGGCACAGATTATCATTCACATTTAGGAACAAAAAGAGCAGGTTTAGCTTTTTTTTCAAAAGTAAAAGGTTTTCAACGTTCAATTCATAGCTTAGAAAATGGCTATTTTAGAAGTAAGTTTGAAGGAGAGGTTGAAACATTTCAGGGCTATTCAGGTATTGGCGTAATAAGTGATACTGAGGCACAACCTATATTAATTACCTCACATTTAGGTAGATTTGCAGTTGCAACTGTTTCAAAAATTGCAAACATAAAAGAACTGCAAGAAAGACTTATTAATAGTAAAAATACTTTTTCTGAAACAAGTGAAGGCAATATTAATCCAACCGAATTAGTTGCTATGCTTATTTCAGAAGGAAAAGATTTTGTATCAGGGATTGAAAATGTTTATGAAAATATAAAAGGATCTTGTTCAATTTTAATTTTAACAGAACAATGTAGTATTATTGCAGCAAGAGACAAATTAGGTAGAACGCCTATTACAATAGGTAAAAAAGAAGGTTCTTACGCGGTTTCATTTGAAACAAGTGCATTTCCTAACCTTGATTTTGAAATTGAAAAATATTTAGGACCTGGCGAAATAGTTTTAATAAATGCCGACGGCTACCAACAACTTAGAAAACCTAATGAAAAAATGCAAGTTTGTTCGTTCTTATGGGTTTATTATGGTTATCCACCTTCATGTTACGAAGGAATTAATGTTGATGAAAGCAGATATAAATGTGGTGCAACTTTAGCAAAAAATGACACAGTAAGTGCTGATTTCGTGGCAGGTATTCCAGATTCGGGATATGGTCATGCAATTGGTTATAGTAATGAAAGAAAAATACCAATAAAAAGAGCTTATGCAAAATATACTCCTACTTGGCCAAGAAGTTTTATGCCACAAAATCAAAAAATTAGAGAGTTAGTTGCAAAAATGAAATTGATTCCAAACGAAACAATAATAAAAGATAAAAACGGAGTTTTCTTTGATGACTCTATTGTTAGAGGAACTCAACTTAAAGATAATATTAAAGATTTAAGAAGATGCGGAATAAAAGAAGTTCACATGAAAATAGCTTGTCCTCCGCTTACATATCCTTGCGAATTTTTAAATTTTAGCCGTTCTCGTTCAAACTTTGATTTAGCAACTTATATTGCAGTTAAAGAATTGACAGGTAAAGATGAATTTGATATGAAAAAATATTCTGATTCTAATAGTCAAGAATATAGAGATATGGTTGAAAAAATAAGACAAAGACTTGATTTAGATAGTTTAGAATTTCAAAAACTAGAAGATTTAGTTACAGCTATTGGATTACCAAAAGAAAAACTATGTACGCATTGCTGGGATGGTTCCAGTTATTTTTAACGATATAAAAAGCCCTTTAATTAGGGCTTTTTTATTTTATGCCCTACAAATTTAAAATTTCATTAAAAAAAACTGTAACAAAATAAAACTATTAAGTTATTATAGTAAAAGAGTTAAACATAAACAAAAAAATATGTTAACATCAGACCCAAATATTATAAAAGAAACTCTCGACAAAGAACGAGAACTTATTATTTCTGCAAAAGTTGATAAAAAGAATTTTGCATTTCTATATAATAAGTACTACGAGGCAATATTTAGATATATTTATTTCCGAGTAGATGATGAGGTGATTACTCAAGATTTAACTTCTCAAGTTTTTTTAAAAGCTCTTTTAAATATTGATAACTATAAATTTCAAGGCTTTTCATTCGGAGCATGGCTTTATAGAATTGCAATAAACGAAATTTATGATACTTATAAGAAAAATTCTAAATGTCGAATTATAAGCATCGAATCGAATGATGATATATATAAGATTTTTGAAGAAATAGAAGAAGAAAAAAATGATAAAAACTACTCTAAGTTATTAGAAATTTTATCTGAACTAGAAGAAAAGGATTTACAGTTAATAGAAATGAGATTTTTTGAAAAGAGAAATTATAATGAGATAGGTGAAATTTTAGGAATAAAAGAAAATAATACCAGAATAAAAATATTTAGAATATTAGAAAAATTAAGGGTTAAACTTAAAATGATTAGTATTTCTTAATGCTTGTATCTTTTATTTGAATTATCTACGAAAATCTAAAGCCATGAAAAGGAAAATTATAACAAACCGTCCAAATATATCGAGCGAAAAAATCGCAAGTTATAAAGATTTTAATAAGCTATTATTGGATTATAAAAAAGTTACTAATCCTAAATTTATAAAAAATTCTAAGAACTTTTTTAAATCATTATTAGCAATAGCTGCTGTTGTTTCTGTTATATTAATATTTTCGCCAAAAGAAGCGAGTAAAAACAATAAGTTTATTTGTCCCCCTTTAAGAAATATTAATATTGATTATGATCTATATACTATTGACGCCTCAAAAGGAGGTAGTTTCATTCATAAAACCGGATCAAAAATTACTTTCCCTGCAAATGCATTTGTTGATAAAAACGGAAATGAGGTAAAAGGGAATGTTACTGTTAAATATCGTGAAATGAAAGATATTGCGGATATTTTTGTTTCAGGAATACCTATGGAGTATGATTCATCTGGTTCCGAATATACTTTTGAATCGGCAGGTATGCTCGAAATATTAGCAGAAAAAGATGGAGAACAATTATATATGAATAAAGGTAAAAATGTTGATATTGAAATGTCGTCTGTTTTTCCAGAGTCGAAATATAATTTATATCAACTTGATACTGTTAAACGTAACTGGACTTTTGCAGGCAAAGATTCTATTTATAAAATGAGTGAAAAGATAATGAATGATAGTGCTAATATTTTTGCTAATAAAAAAGAAATACCATATGAAGTTGATTCACTTCAAAATAATGATGGAATAATTAAACCTGTTAAAAAAGATGAAGATGGCTTTTGCTTTAATATTAAGGTAGATTCATCAGAATTTCCTGAAATTTCAATCTATAAAAATGTTAAATTTCAAATAGCTGGTGATTTTTCTGTAGAAGAAGTAAAATTTAATTCTAAAATTTTATGGAATGATGTTGAAATAAACAGATTAGAAGACAATAAATATCTTGTTACTTTTTTTAGTGCAAACAAAACGGTTAAATATGTAACCACTCCTGTTTTTGAAAAAGGAGATTATAAAGATGCTTTAGACATATATAAATCATATTTGCAAAACATTAAAGAACAAAAAGAGAAAATAGTTGAACTAGAACGTCAAAGAAATGAAATTCTTGCTAAAAAAAGACAAAAAGAAATTGAAGAGCAAGCACGACTAGAAGCAGAATATCAAAAATCTGTTGAAGAAGCAAAGCTACGCCAAAAATTATGGGAAGAAGAAAACGCTAGGAGAATGGCTATTCAAAATACAGTATATACAAAAAATGATTTGGTTTTTAGAACATTCCAAGTAAATGGTTTTGGAATTTGGAATTGTGATAACCCAATGGCATTACCTCAAGGAGCAAAATTGTTTGCTAAATACTATGATAAAGAAAATAATTCAGAATTAGTTTTTAATAATGTATATTTAGCTGAAAAAGATAGGAATGCAATGTTTAATTATTATAAAGGGAAACTATTTAGGTTTAATCCAGGTAAAAATAATATTGTTTGGGGAGTAACTCCTGAAGGTTACTTGGCAATTGCAAAAAAAGAAGAATTTGATAAATATAAAGGGAATTCAGTAAACCATAATTTTAATATGACAATTTATAAAGAAGAATTAAAAACAGTTGATGATGTTAGAAAATTATTAATGACTATATAATAATACCATTTATGAAAAGTATTTTTTAAATTATTTATTTTAAATAAACGCTACCCATTATGAAATATATAATAATAATATTATTCTCAATACTTTTAATATATTGTAAAAGTGGAGATACAAAAGAAAAATTAGAGTTGAAAAAAGATAATGATTCAACTAATTTAAATTTGATATCAATAAAAGATTATCAAAATTTTGCAAGAAAAAATTTAAATACTGTTCAAAAATTTAAAGTAAACAATAATAAGGATAATTATATTGAGTGTAAAAAAGGAACTATTCTTTTTTTGCCTGCAAATTGCCTTGAAACAGATATAAATTCAAAAGAGCCTGTTGAAATTGAGATTACTGAATATACCACAAAGTCAAATATTTATTTTGGTAATCTAAGCACATTATCTGATGATAAGTTGCTTGAAAGTAATGGAATGGTTTATATTCAATGCTTTCAAAATGGCAAAGAAATTTCAATTAAAAAAGACAAGAAAGCAGCTATTTCTTTCCCAAAAAGAGACTATGAAAACATGAAACTTTTCTATGGTAATAAAAAAAACAAAAAACCAATCAATTGGAAAGTTCAAGACCCAAATGAAGATAAAATAATAGACAATAAAAATAATGTAAATTCTAAAAAAACAGTTGATAGAGAATCCTTTGATTACGATTATTCTCTTTCAATTCCTCAAAATCAAAATTATAATCTAATATGGAAAGAAGGCAAAAAATCTTTGAATATTTCTGAAAAGTTTAAAGAAAATTTTGTTATTCCATCAGAGTTAGTTGATTTTTTGAAAAATAATTTAAAATATTATTTGGCTTTCTATTTCGATGTTGATACTATAACTGGGAAAATTATCAATGTAACCGCTCATCCAAAAAATAAAACAAATAAATTTTCAAATAAAATAATTGATTTTATTTTATCATTGCCTCCAGCATCTTTAGAATACTGTCCTAAAAATAGAATTGTTTTATCACAAGAACATTATCAATTTAATATTATGCTATCAGAAGCTTATCTAGATAAGATAAGAGCCGAAAAGGCCAAAATTGAAAACTTAAAATTGGAATTAGAAAATGAAAAAATGAAATTGGAATTAGAAAAAAAACAGAAAAAAATACAGAAAAATACAGATGAGTTTTTAACTTCATTTAGTTCAAATGCATTTAATAAATATAGCCAAACAGACAAGGAATCTTTTACATTTACAATTATTAAATTTGGTTGGATAAATTGTGACATATTCGTAAATATGTATCCTATGCAATCAAAAGATTTTGTAGTTCCTTTAACTATTAGCAAGGATTTATCTGGAAAGATTGTTTTTAAAGAATTAAATTCTATAATAATTGGTGCTAATAATTTAAATGGTGAGATTTCATTTGGCCGTTTACCTATTGGGAAGAAGGTGCTTTTAATTATTGAAAAAACAAAAAATGATTCTATCTTCATATTATCTAGTGAATTTGAAACAAGCAAAGAACCTTTCGATTTAAAAAATCTAAATCCAATTAGTTTAAATGACTTAAATAAAAAATTAATGTTATATTAAAATAATAATAAAATGAGAGTCATAACTTTATTATTAATATTATTTTTTATAAAATTTTGCTATTCACAAAATGACAATAGCACAAGTTTTAATGTGAAAAAAATTAAAAATAGTATTACTGTTTTTCCAAATGATAACTTACTTGAAAAAGGCAGTTTAAAACAAGTAGAATTTAATATAACTGGAGATTATGTAATAACAAAGGTAGAAATGTCAGGGGGTGAAGTAATAAAAAAAGGAGATAAATACTTTTTAAAAGCCACTTCATTAAAAGAAGCTGTTTTAGTAGTTTACGGCAATAGCAAAGATTATAAAAATATTATCTTGTTGTCGAAGAAATATAAAATTTTTAAATACCCTGACCCTACTGTTACTGTTTGTGGTGTTGCTGCCGATTCGTTTATTACTAGAGATAAACTAGTAGCAACAGGGGAAGTATGGGTAAAAAGTAATATTAAGAAAAATGAATTTCTACCTGTTATTTCGTTTAATCTTATTGTTAATACCAATAAACTAGATACATTAAGAGCTAAATCATCAAAGTTTACACCTAAAATGCGTGACTATGTTTATACGCTTGATGATGGTGACGTTGTTTCTGTAGATTCTGTTCTTTATCGTTCAAAATATGGTGAAATCAAATTACTAAAGGGTATCAATATTTATATTAGTAATTTGAAGTATTATAAACATGAGTATTAAAAAATACTAGGCTCTCAAAATTAACTTATTACTTTTTTAAAAAAAATCTGATTTAGAATAGTAATTTCTAAATATAGTTAATAATCTCTTGCACAATTCGTTCGGCAGTTTTACCGTCCCATAATTCGGGTGTATTTTTTACAACATTATTTGACAATGTTGCAAGATATTCGTTTTTAATTCTTTCGATATTATTACCTACCAAAACCGATGCTCCTCCGTGTTCTTTTAAAGTTACTGGCCTTTCGGTATTCCATCTTAAAGTAAGGCATGGTGTTCCTAAAATTGTGCATTCTTCTTGCAATCCACCACTATCGGTTAAAACCATTTTTGCTTCCATATTTAATCTAAGCATATCATGATATCCAAGTGGATGCATTAATACAATATTTTTATTTGATTTAATTTCTTCAAACAAATTAAACTCAATAAGATTTTTTTGTGTTCTCGGATGAATAGGCCATAAAACCTTAAAATCATTTGCTACTTCATTACATAAAAAATCGGTTATTGGTTTTATTATTTCTAACTTATCTACATTTGAAGGGCGATGAAGCGTAACAACAATATAATTTTTGCTAGAAATATCTGGATAAGAACTTCCTTCAATTAAAATATTATTCTTAATAATATCGCTATAATTTAATGATTTTGACTTATCGTATTCATTAATAAGAGTATCAATCATAATATTACCTACAAATTTAATTTTGTTTTCGGGAACACCTTCTTTTAATAAATTTGCATTTGAAATTTTATCGGGAGTTAATAATAAATCTGAAAGTCGGTCAGCTACAAGACGATTAACTTCTTCGGGCATAGTAATATCACCACTTCTTAACCCTGCTTCGATATGAGCAAGTTTTATATGTTCTTTTTTAGCAACAATTGCACCCGCACAAATAGCATTAACATCACCAACAACAACAATCCAATCGGGTTTTTCGGCCTTAACCACTTTTTCAAATTCAATCATTGTTTTCCCAACTTGTTCGGCATGAGAACCCGAACCAATTTCGAGATGAATATCGGCTGGTGGAATATTTAAATCATCGAAAAACTTTTGCGACATACGAACATCATAATGTTGCCCTGTATGAACAAGTATATGTTGAATTTTATTGTTAGAAGTTAAATTGTAATTATTAATAGCCCTAATAAAAGGTGCTATTTTCATAAAATTAGGTCTTGCTCCAACTATTGATATTATTTTCATATATTCTTGATACGGTTATAACTATCTATTGTTTTTTTGCAAATTTAAATAAAGTATTTACTATAAAGCTAAAATATTATTATTGTTTTCACTTGCAATATAAGCTCGGCAGTTTATTGGTATATTTTTATAAATTTCTATAAATTTCTTGTGTTTTAACATACTAAATTCTTTATAATTATACTTTGATTCTATTGCAAATTGTTTTTCTTCATTATTATAAATAAAATCTGTTTCATCTCCATCGGCCGTTCTCCAAAATTTTATATTGTCATTGCCATATAAATCTCTTAATCGAGTGTAAATATAATTTTCGACTATTAATCCCCTATCCTGACGTAAATCTATATTATTAAAACTATTCATTACAGCATTTCTCATACCCAAATCGTTAAAATATATCTTTGGCATTTTTGTTAATTCTTTTCTAATATTATTGAAAAATGGCTTTATTAACTGAATATGAAATGTTTTCTCTAATATTTTAATATAATTATTAACTGCTGTAGTTGAAAGCCCTACGGTATTTGACAATTCATTAATATTTAACAAAGATCCTATTTGATGAGAAAGAATGATTAATAAATTTTGAAATTTACCTTGATATTGAATACCTGCTTCTAATGTGTCTTTTTTTAAATATGATGAATATAATTCTTTTAAAATTTGGATTTTTTCTTCATTGTTTTTACTAATAACAACAGCTGGATAACCTCCAAATTGTAAATAATTATTGAAATGACTAGTTAATTCATTTCTTATTAATGAAATATAATTGCCGTTTTCTCTAATAAGTTTTAACTCCTCAATAAGTTTTTCGTTTGCATTTTGGAACATCAAATACTCTTCAAAATCTAATGTATATAATTCGAACAAGGCTTTTCTACCTGCTAATGAATCTTTAAATTTATCATCAATATAAAAAGCACTGCTTCCAGTAGCAATAATTTTAATTAAAGGGGCATATTTATCGAACAATAATTTTAAAAAATTTGAAGGATTATCTAAATATTGAATTTCATCTATAAGAATTATAATTTTTTGACTCTCTGGTTTCTTTATAAATTTGAATATATTTTCAGGATGCTTGTTTAATTCGTCTAAAATTGAAAAATCTTCAAGTGAAAACGAATATACTAGTTCGTTTTTTTCTGCTAAATAATCTTTTATTTGCTTTAATATAGTTGATTTCCCTGTTTGACGAGCTCCAACAAGAATAGAAAATTCTTTTTTGTTTAAATGATCTATTAATTTACTATAAAGCTTACGTTTTACCATAATATAATATTAATATACACTTTTACAAAGATAATATTTATTTCTGAAGTAAAAAATATCCGATAATTTTTATTTGCAAAGTAAAAAATATCCGATAATTTTTATTTGAAAGGCTTTGTAAATACAAACTTGTATGGCTAACTGCTCTTAATTTAAGACTCTATGAATGAAGCCCGACCGAAAACTGATACTAATAAGCGATTATGTTATATGTATGAATTATTATGTATTTATTCTATAATTTTGTTCGCGTTTATTATAAAAAAGACTACTGCAACAGATAACCATTATTTGTGTCGGTATGTATTTGTAAGTTCGGGAACTTTAAATTAAATTTGTTGCAAGTTTGAGAGGGTAGTATTTTACAATCTTGTTAAAATGCCAAACTGCAACCATAAATGAGGTATAAATTAATAATTTTATCTTTGTAATAAATTTATTAAAAAAAACATGAGCATCTGCCTTAATATGATAGTTAAAAATGAGGAGAAAAATTTACCTCGTTTGTTTTCTTCATTACAAAAATATGTTGATTATTACGTTATTTCCGATACTGGATCTACTGATAATACTATTGCCATTATTAAAGAACTCGGTGAAAAATATCACATTGATGGAGTAATTACACAAGATGAATGGGTAAATTTTGCACATAATAGAAACATTGCATTGCAAAATGCATTTAAAGCCTATTCTGAAAAAAAACATGAATGTAAATGGCTATTAATAATAGATGCTGATGAAGAGTTAATAGTTCAAGAGCCTGATTTTATTGCTGATTTAAACCCTGATAAATCATATTCTATTTATAAGAAAGATAAGGGGGCTTACTTTAGGCATTTAGGTTTAGTTTGTATTAATCAAAAAAAATGGCAATGGAACGGTGTAACCCATAATTATTTAATTAGTAAATCAGAAAATTACTCTAATGGGTTTTTATCAAAATGTTATATTAAATGCAATAACTTTGAGGGAGCAAAATCGAGAAATTTCAAAAATCAAATTGAAAAAAGCTTAAAGGATATTGAATATCTTGAAGATGAATTAAATGATTCTGTTCCAAATATTAAAAATATTCATCGGTATTTTATTTTAGCAAATGAGTGTTTTGAAGCAAAATTATTTGACAAAGCTATTGCTAATTATGAAATAATTGTTTCAAACTCTCATGATATTGATATTAAATATATAGCACTTATTCAATTGGGAGTTATTACTTTTGAAGCGTTAAAGCAAACAGAGAAAGCTATTGAAATTTTTGAAAAAGCTATTGAGCTTGATAAAAATAGAAAAGAGGCGTTTTATTATATGGGTATGATTTATCGCCATAATTTTAACATGGAAAAAGCCTTAGAAATATTAGAAAAAGCAGATGAACTCTCTTTTGTAAATCCTAATTATTATGTTTTTGATTATAGTATTTATTCTTGGAAGATTAAATTTGAATTGCTTACAATTTATCATTACTTACGAAATACCGAAAAGACTAAATTATTAATTGGCCAATTGATAAATAATGAAGATGTTCCAAAATTTCAAATGACATTTATTTCAATGTTAAAGCAAAAATTTTAAAAATCTATCCAATAAAATAACCTTATTAAGTTTTTGTCTGTTTTTAATCCAAATATTATATTGTTTCGAATTATTTGTTTCGAATAAAATCTTATCTGCCATTTCTTTATTAATATAATTCCATACTTCAGAATTTTTAGAAATATTATTAAAATGCTCAAATATAAAAGGTTTTGCATTTAACCAACGGTCTCGCATGTCGGCAGGATAACTTGCTTTACTTGGATTTAGGTAAATTTGTTCAGGAACTTTACCTTGTAACATTCGTTTTATTAAACTTCTGTTTTCTCCATTATAAATAAATTGTTCTTTGGGAATTGATAAACTAAAATCTATTAATCTTCTGTCTGACAACGGATTAACCATTATAAAATTATATCGGTATTCTTGTGCCGAAATATATTTTTTGCTTCTCGAAATAGATTTATTAATATTAATTAATTGTTTATTATTTTTAGAATAATTACTTGAAATTTCATTTTTATAAATTTCAATTTTTTCTGCTAATTTATAATTTGAAACAATATTGGGATGTGATAAAAATTGTGGCGTTTGTTTGCGGAATTTTAAATAGGTATCAATAATTATTGAAGGCAGGTTCGGAATAATTGCATTTCTTAAAAAGGATTCATTATTTATTTGCTTATTCAATTTCCAAGCTTCATAATATTTGCCTTCGGAAAAGATTGTTGATACGGCATCATTACCTGACCAATCAATAGATTTTGATTCGGGTGTTAAACAAATTTGAACGCCCAATTCTTTCATCTTTCCATAAACATAATAGTGGTCGCTACCTATTGGATTAACAATTGGGCTATCTTGTTGAAGCATTTTTAGTTCAATATCTTCGTCGTAAGGATGAGGAAATTTTGGTTCATTAACATAATGCAAATTCATTTTCAAGTGCTTTGCCAACAAATCGGTATATGCTTTTTCGTCTTTTAAATCACCCGAATAATTTTCGGATAATATGTAAGAAACGCCCGTTAAAGGGGTTGCAAGTTTTTTGTTGAGATGTGAAGCTATACATGCCGACTTTAATCCCCCGCCAGTTTGCAAGCCTATCTTTAATCCAGTATCTGTGTATCCTTGAAGAATAGTATTTAGTATTTCTGAAGCAGCTTCAATATAATCGGAGTTATTTTTATAAACTATTTTCGATTTAATTTCGGGTTTCCAAAATTGTTTTTCTTCAATTTTATTGGCCGAAACTGTTATCATATATCCCGAAGGCAGATGTTTAATGCCTTGATAAGTAGTACTATATTTATCTCCAATTATATCATCAACAAACTCGGCAATAAATTCTTCATTAAGTGGTGGTTGAAATCCTAAAAGTTTTATAACACTCTTTATTTGCGTTCCGAAAACAAATTTTTCGTCATCAGTATAATACACAAAATCGATTCCGCCAGTCGCCGATTTTGCACAAAATAATTCTTGATTATTTTCATCCCAAATAGCAAAAGCATACTTTCCTTCGAGATAATCAACACATGATTTTCCCCATTTTAAATACGAAATCAGAATTATTTCAGAGTCTTCAGTATTAGAGTTTATTCCAAGTATCTTGCATAATTCGATTTTGTTGTTTATAATACAAGTTGCTGTGATACTACAATTATTAATTTCAGAAGGAAATAAATTCTCATTTGAATAAAACGGCAAGGTCATTCGTCCAAAATAAACTTTATTTGAACGAGAGCAAGTAGCATAATTACACCCTTTCGACCCTAATAATTCAATAGAATCAGCAATTTTATGAGCCCCCTGAAACGCTTTTTTGTGAAAAACTCCTGTAATTCCTCCTATCATGATAATCTTTTACAAATAAAATTACTCACTAATTTTTCAAATTTAAATAAATTTAATAATTTCTCATTTAAACTTTCAATTAATAATAATAAGAAGCATAAAAACAGCTTCAAATTTGCTTTTATGTGAGCAATTTAACTCGTGTTTTTATTTTATTTTTTATGTCTAATTAATACCATTTTAGCCGGCAATGAACTTAATATAGAAAGTGCAAAATATTATTGTTTACTTTCTGAATTTAATCTTGGAGGTGCGAGAACCAATCTCGGCATGACAAAACATTTTGTTTTTAAAGGCGTTGTAAAAAACAACGCCTTTTTTGTTGCCAAAAATCTTATAATTAAAGATATTTTAATTAGCTTTGTTTGAACTAAATATAAATAACCGTTATAATTATTATAATTATATTGCAAAGTAAAGAATAGTAATTTAAATTTGGGATGTATTATAGTTAGCGGTAATGTTAAACAGCTCTACACTAAAAAAGGATAATCGAACCAATGAACGACATAATTAGCTCATTTATTGACATTGCAATTGAACAAAAAAAACTTCAATTCTCAACAAATGATATAACTTTTGATGAGCAGTTGTTTAGAAATGATATACTAAAACTAGAAGCGGATAAAGTTTCAATCAAAGATTTTCAGACTATATCAACTCATTTCATATCAAAGTACAAAGAGAAATTTTCATTTAACCTTAGTGACGATTTTAAAGTAAATGCGGATTTTTTAACTTCTATAAAAAACGATTTTACAAGCGTTGCTTACGTTCACTATTATCATATACTAGAAAAAGAATTATGGAAACACATAGTGAAAGAATCAAATTCTGAATTTAGATGTTCATTTAGTGATTACCTTAAAGAAAATAGACCTGACGAGATATTCGTTTTTATGGAAGCTTACTCTGATGTATTGCCAGAACTTAACTTAACAGAAAACGAAATTTTTGAAAATTCAATAATTTTAACCGAAAAAGCTAAGAGTGACGCAACTTATAACCTACCATTAAGCAACGTTTTAGGAGGCATTAAAAACAAATGCAAGTCTGACTATGAAAATGGCGTGAAGTTGCTAAACAAATCACTCATACTAAGTGACGATAAAGAAAATATATTATCCGCAATCGTATCGGGGCTTTATGAGAACAAAAGAATTGAGTTTTATGAATCTATCTTAAAGAATTTAATTCAGCAAGAAACAAAACTCAACTCTATTTTATTTGGATTATCAAATGTTTCAGAAATTTCAATTTCTGATTGTGATTTATTCGTAAAGCTAATAAGCGATTATAGAAAAAATGAAACCTTTTCAATCTCAACTTTATCGCTTGTCTTTTCAATTCTAAAATCAACCAATACTATACATCACTATTTTTGCTTCGAAGAATTGAATTCAGCTATTGAGAATGAAAAAACAGCTTACTACATTTTAAATAATGTGAGTTTTATTGACAATTATACCCAGAAGAAAACCGACATAATAGTTAAGTTAATAAATCAAAATTATTTCACAATTGAAGGATATATTAACCAAATTTGTCAAGTCTTTTGGTATCTAAAAGAATTTGATTCTTTCAAGAAAGTTGTATTAAGTGTAATTGAAAATAAACCTTTTGAAAAATTCATAAAATCTTTTCAATCTTATTTACATTTGGTTGACCCAGTTGAATTAGACAGATTTATTATAGAACTTCTAATAGATAATTCTGCAAATAAAAGATATACGGGGGTGGAGATTTTTGACGAATTATCTTTTAATCAACCGTATCGCTTTTCTTATAATATTTTAGACCTCCCACCAATATCACAATACAAATTGTGGGTTTCATTAACACAAGACTTTCTCGAACCTAAGAAAAGACTTACGGCATTGCTTCCATTGATAAATTCAAATAGTGAATTAGTGAAAGAAAGTTTTTTATGTAAGTTAGAAGAAATATCAGAAGACTTCGGAAGACACGTTACAAATGTTTTGGAAAATAATCTTGACAAAAACATACCGAACTATGCTTCCACAATTGAAAGAGTAAAAAAATATATCGAGTTTTTTTTTAGCAAAAACATAAATTTAAAAAGGTCAATATTGGAGCTAAGTCCATACTATACACATTATAAATATATTAATAAATTCAACGAACTGTTCTCTAAAAAAATGAATAAATCAGTTGGGGAAGGTGCTAGAGAAAATAGTCTTCTTTCAATATTAGGGGCAAACACAATACAACTATCTAAGGGTGGCGGATGGCGCATTGGGGCTAATAAAGAAATTTCTCAGCTTGGAAAGTTTGGGGCGAGTTTTACCATGCCAAGAGGTTACTTTGTAAATCCAAACGAATTTGAACTGAATAAAGGTTTTTTGATTAGACAAGCTTGGACGGATGCAGAATTTTTATATATTAAAACCTTTCTTGATAATGAACAATAATAGCATTTTTGTCCAAGAATATCTATCTACTCTAAAGGAGGATTCTGAGTTAGATTATTTGTTTCCTTTACTTTTAAAAAGTATGGGATTTAAAATTATAAGAACACCAAAAGAGTCAAAAGGTCAAAGTCAATATGGGAAAGATGTTATAGCTATTGGGAAAGATGAAAATGGGAAAAAGTTCAAATGGTATTTTGAACTTAAAGGATATGAAGATAAAGATATTACAGAAAATAACTTTCACAAAAGAGATGGCATCTTGGAATCATTGAGAGAAGCAAAATATGTTGATTATAAAGACTTTTCCGTACCTGAATTACAAAAACTACCAACAAAAATAGTTTTAGTTCATAATGGTGTTATTAAACCTAATTTCCTTCAAACTTTCAATGGTTTTATAAAAAAAGAGCTTGAAGGTTCTTCTTTTGAAAGATGGGATATTTATAAACTCAGCGATTTGTTTTCAACTTATTTATTTGGCGAATATTTATTCATTGATTTAGAGAGTAATACATTGCTCAAAAAGGCTTTTGCATTCTGGGATATTGAAGACTATGGTTTTAAACATTTAAAAGAGTTAGTATTATTACAATTTACTAAATATAATGGAGAATCTGGTCGAACATTAAAAAAGCTGTTTGCATCTTTGGGTTTATTGAATACTTTAATTTTTCATTACAGTACCGAGAATAAAAATTTAATTCCTGCAAAAGAGTGCACTAAATTCTTAATTCTAAAAACTTGGCATTGGATTTTAAAAAACAAATTTCAAAATAAGAAGCCAATTATTGCAGAGTTTAATAAGTTACTAAAAGGTCATTTTCAAATATTTGATGCATATTTTCTGAAAACATTTAATGTGGCTAGAATTGAAAATGGATTATTTTATGAAGACGGAACATTCTTTGAAAAAATTGGATACCCTCTAAGATGCTTTGAATATTTAGACGATATAATTTATTACAGTAGATTGAGAAGTACAGTGTTTGCATCGAAAAATCCAGTATTTCTTAAAAACAAACAGAAGGACTTAATAATTGAATTAATTGAAAATAATAGCGGCTTTAGCCGCCCTATTTTTGATAACCATTCTATTCCTATAATACAATTATTACTGTTTTTTTCTGATAAAAAATCCTTAAGAAAGAAAGATGTTGAATTCTTGGGCAACTTTATTAAGGACATAATATCAAATCTAAAAATTGAGAAAATAAGACATAATAGACTTCCTGAATTTTATAACAGATTTGATGCAGTAATTGAATTTATGGCTATTGGGAAGAAACCGGAAGAGTATTGCGACACTTCATCTATATTACTTGCCATTTTATTGGAAGTAACTGTCATATTTAACGCTGAATCTCTTTTCAAAGAAATACTATCATTCATCAATGACAAATTGAGTTTACAAATAGTGTCTATAGATTCAACAAAATATAATGTTGAACAACTGATATTTGAAAAACACTTACAAAATGAGTATTATGTGGAATGTATTGAAAGGGTTCAAGACGGTTTAAAGTTGCTTAAAAATGAATCTAATTTTATTGAGTTTAAAAAATCAGTTATAGAGAGAAAGGAAAGTACTAAATCATACGAAACTGACGACTTAGGATTTTCTTGCATAAGATACTTGGCACATAGTTATTTTAAAAATGAAATACTGCCAGAAGAATGGAGAGCACTAATAAATGAAAAATAAAAACATTACTGCCAAAACACTTTGGTGACAAGCTTGACATTACATCATATTTAACAAAGAAACAAAAAGAACTAAATAAATGCCAACAAGGAACGAACTTAAAATAATCTCAAAAACCCGATTTAAAGAAGTAAAGGTTCTTCATCGAAATAGGCTTTTCGATGGAGCAAAATACTTATCTGGGTATGTAGTAGAGACTGCATTAAAAGCAAGAATTTGTAAAATTCTTAACACAGATTATCCTGAAACCGGAGAAATAGCTAAATCATTTTTAACTCATAAATTTGACACTTTGGTTAAACTTTCAGGATTACAAAACACGCTTGATAATGAACTCAATGCAAATATAAATTTCAAAACAAATTGGTCTTTGGTGACAAGTTGGACAGAATCTTTTAGATACAAACCTATTGGAACAAGTTCTCAGACAGATGTTCAAGATATTATTATTGCACTGGAGGATACAAATGACGGTATATTAACTTGGATAAAAAAAAGATGGTAGAAACAAAATTTATACACACTGTTCTCAAAAGACTTGAGAAATATTTAATTAGGAAAAATAATTTACAGCTAAACGGGGAAACCTATGATTTAATTTTATTTATTCCCTCTGACAAATATCTTTCTGACGTAAAATATTCTTTACTTATCAGTTATAATAAACTAAATAATCTAAATCAGAAAGATGTTATAAAGGAGTTATTAAATGATTTTAAAGAAATTTTGAAATTTGATGAATACAACGCAATCTCACGACTTAACATTCTTCATTCCGAAGACCCATTTGTAAAAAATCTCAAATCTATTTTTAGACTTAGAGAGCAACTCATTGAAATAAATGATATTCCTGTTGGCGGAGTTCAAATAGATTCTGCATACTTAGTTAAATCGCTTGTGCTAGATAAACTAATTGAGAATAGGGCTTTAACACTAGAAATATTAAATCAAGACAGAATTAGACAAACAATAAATGCTGGCATAATACGAATTGAAGAAAATTATGATGTTGTTTATTACACTGGAAAAGGACTTAGAGAAATTTTTCAAACTGATATGACTAACGAACAAAGAAAAATTGCGGAAGCACTAAAACTAAACTCAGAGCAATATTTAATAGACAACGAATATATTGGTAAAACAAACATAGCAAACATTTTAAAAGTAATATAAAAGCTAGCCACTAACAATGTATAAAAATAAATCAATAAAACTCATGTTTGTTTGTATTTAAATCAATTATTAAAATTAATATTAATCAGAAATTAAAGACAATGAATTTAAAAAAAGCAATAAAAATAATAGAGGAACAAAAACAAAAGGTTTTAAATTCTGAAAATTCTAATAACAACGAATGGATTGTTGAAACAGCATCTTATATAAAGGAATATTTTGGATTTGAATCAGTAGAATATTCTCGTATTGCACAATTCAAATGGCATATAAAAATAGATGACATTTGTTCTGATGATGAAATTAAAAAACTTTTATCTAAAAAGGAAAAAGATATTATCCTGTTCTTGAATAACTGCCAAAGTACTCTGAAAAATAAAGGTCTATATAAACCACCAAAAAAAAATTGGTTTTCTGATAAGGGAAATGACTTTATAATATCCGCTATTATTGCACTAATAATTTTTGGTTTTGGTATTGGGTATTGGACAAAAGAGTTTGAGCTTTTTTCTGTTATCATTAATAAAAATGATAATAAATCATTACCAATCTCTAATTCTATTCACATCAAAACAGAAAAAAATACTTGTGTTGTAGAAAAACCCTATAATGAGAGTATTGCTAAATTAAAATTTTAGCATTATTTTTTTCTTTTCATGATTT
>CAZJKL010000011.1:0-61351 GCA_964546655.1 uncultured Bacteroidales bacterium
ATAAATTTTTCTAATCCCAGCATTAAGTTGCGATTTCAATTTTTGTTTTTCTCTTTTTAATTTTTTCTTCTTTTATAAGTTGAAGTGTTTTATTTATCTTATTAGATTTTACTGCTACATAAGCCGAATGGTCTAATATTTCTATTTTTCCTAGTTCGTCTTTTTGCAACTGTCCTTTCTGAAGAAGCATTCCAACTATATCGGTTTTATTTATCTTGTCCTTTTTTCCTGCTCCAATATATAAAGTTTTCCATTGAGCTGGTTGAGGTAACTCAAATTTTTTAGGCAAAGTTTCTACCTCAGGAGTTACAGTCAAAAATTTAGGCAAATAATCATTCTTATCTAATAAAAAATAGGCAGTGCCATTAGCATTCATTCTTGCTGTTCGTCCATTACGGTGAGTCATTATTTCTTCGGTAAGAGGCAAATGATAATGAATAATAAATTCTATTTCAGAAATATCTAACCCGCGCGAAGCCAAATCGGTGGTTATTAAAAAATTTACACTTCCATTTCGTAATTTTATCAATGCCTTTTCTCTGTCTATTTGCTCCAGACCACCGTGATAAATAACATGTTCTATTTTATTAAAGGCGAATTGATCTGATATTTTTTGAATGGTTTCTCTATGATTACAAAATATAATAGTTGACTTAGAGCCTATTTTTCCAATTAAAAGAAGCAATGCTTCTGTTTTATCATCACCTTCTACTTTTACCGATTTTATAATAAGCGACGATTTTAATTGTTTGTGCTCTTGCGTGTAATTTAAAGCAATACTACTAGTTAGACCGACAAACAAAGGAATTTCGTTTAAAGCTGTTGCCGAAGTTAAAATGCGTTTTTTTAACTGTTTTGTTTGATTAATAATGTATCCCATTTCATCTTTAAAACCAAACTCAAGAGATTTATCAAACTCGTCTAAAATTAAAGTATGTGTTTTATTTAGTAGTATTTTCTTTTTACGCAAGTGATGAGAAATTCTACCTGGTGTTCCCACTAAAACAGCAGGCGGATTTTGTAAATTATTTTCTTCGATACCAACAGAATGACCTCCATAACAACAGTTTATTTTATAGCTTGTCCCCATTTGCTTAAACACTTTTTCTATTTGAATCGCTAGCTCTCTTGATGGCACTAAAATCAATACTTGAACTCCTTCAAAATCTGGTTTCAATAAATTTAATATAGGCAATAAAAAAGCGAGTGTTTTCCCTGAGCCAGTAGGAGAAACCAAAACAACATCTTTAGGGCTAGCAATAGCTTCGATTGTTGCTTTTTGCATTTCATTTAATTCGGTAATATTAAAATTAGAAAGGACAGAAGTGTATTTCATATCAATTGTTTTTATTACTCTATAGTTTTGTAAAAAATATTAATAATTCCTTAAAGGCAAATTTATTTAATTAAGATACTGCTATTATTAAATTGGATTTTATCGCCTGCACGTAGTTTTTTGCGTTTTTGAATTTCAACTAAATTATTAACCTTTACTTCTCCGCCAACTATACGCTGATTGGCTTCTCCGCCAGATTGCACCAAATTTAACAATTTTAATAAATTGTTTAAAGTAATAAATTCATGCCCTTCTAAATCAAATTCAATCATACATTTATTTTTTATGATAATTGCAAATATAAGTAAGGTTAGTTAAGTTAAGAGGTCTATATTAAATTTTATTTAAAGTATATTATATATTTGTAAAACAAAAAGTATTAATACACTTAAAAGATTTCACATTAACATTTAATATTTTTTTGATAATGACAACATTTATCAATAATGATCAATTAAAATTAGCTTTTGATTTTGTAGAATATACCGGGCGAAATATTTTTTTGACAGGCAAAGCCGGAACAGGAAAAACAACTTTTCTCCATCAACTTAAACAGAATTCGCCTAAAAGAATGGTGGTAGTTGCTCCTACTGGTGTAGCAGCAATAAATGCAGGAGGCGTAACCATTCACTCTTTTTTTCAATTGCCTTTTGGCCCATATTTACCAAATGAAATTCCCGAAGAAACAAAAAGTAATCACAAATTTAATCGTGAAAAAATAGCTATTATAAAAAGCTTAGAACTATTGGTTATTGATGAAATAAGTATGGTAAGAGCCGATTTGCTCGATGGAATAGACGAGGTACTCCGTCAGTTTAAAAATCGCAATCAGCCATTTGGTGGGGTGCAGTTATTGATGATTGGCGACCTGCAACAATTAGCTCCAGTTGTTAAGGATGATGACTGGGCTTTGTTAAAATCTTATTACGAAACCATGTTTTTTTTCAGTAGCAAAGCATTAACTAAAACAAATTATATAAGCATTGAATTAACACATATATTTCGACAACAGGACGAAATATTTATAAATTTATTAAATAAAATACGCGACAACAACGCCGACCAAAAAACTTTAGAAGAATTAAACAAAAGACATATTCCGAATTTTACTCATCAAGAAAGTGATGGTTATATTACACTAACCACACATAATTACCAAGCACAAGAAATAAACACATCAAAACTAAAAAATTTATCGGCTAAAACAAAAACATTTTCTGCTTTTACAACTGGCATATTCCCCGAGTATTCTTACCCAACCGATTTTGAATTGAATTTAAAAACCGGAGCACAAGTTATGTTTGTAAAAAATGATAGTTCGCCAGAAAAACTTTTTTATAATGGCAAAATAGGTAGAATTGTAGATATTAGCGAAGATGTGGTTTATGTCAGCTGTCCTGGTGAAACAAAAGATATTGAAGTTAAACAAGTTGAATGGAAAAACACTAAATATACACTCAACGAAACAAGCAAAGAAATTAGCGAATCAATAGTTGGAACTTTTAGCCAAATTCCATTAAAATTAGCTTGGGCTATCACTATTCATAAAAGTCAAGGGCTAACTTTTGAAAAAGCAATTATTGATGCTAAATCAGCTTTTGCACATGGGCAGGTTTATGTTGCATTGAGTAGATGCAAAACAATAGAGGGAATGGTTTTAAGCACTCCTATATCTAATCAATGTATTAAAAGTGACACCAAAGTTTCGGATTTTAATCGTGAAATAGAGCAAAATCAACCCGGACAAGAAATATTAAAAGAATCAAAATTAGCTTTTCAAAAAGAACTATTATTCGAACTTTTTGATTTTATAAATATTTTTAAGCGTTTAATTTTTTGCACTAAATTAATAAACGAACATCAAAAAAGCTTACTCCCTTCATTAATAGAAACCATTTTACAAATGAATAATGATGTAAAAAGCGAGTTATTAGATGTTTCGGAAAAATTTAAACCACAGTTACAACAACTTATTTCAAACAATAAAAACATTGAAGAAAATATTCCTTTGCAGGAACGTATTAAAAAAGCCTGCACTTATTTTTTAGAAAAACTAGAACCTATTTTGATAGATAAATTAAAAGAAATGGATATTGAAATAGATAATAAGGCGGTTAGAAAATTAGTAAATGATGCAATAGAAAAATTAACTGAAGAAATAAAGGTAAAACATGCCTGTCTTAAATATTGTACCGATGGATTCTTGGTGAAAAATTATATGGAAACACGAGCTAAGGCTGCTATTGAACCAGCAGAAAAAAAGAGCAAGAAAAAAACTTATATTATTTCTGATAATGACAAAGAGACACATAAAAATTTATTGCAAACACTAAAAGTATGGCGTAAACAAAAAGCCGAAGAACTTAATGTTGCTGTTTTTCAAATTGTTCCACAAAAAACATTTATTGATTTAGTACATCAACTACCGACTAATCTTGCTGATTTAAAAAATGTTAACGGTTTTGGAACAAAAAGAATTAAACAATTTGGAACCGAAATTATTAATATTATAATCGAATATCGCAATAGTATTAATTTAGAAATTAGTAGCGGGAAAGAAAAAAATGAAGTTGTAGAAAAAACAAAAACTCAAAAAATAAATTCAAAACTAATTTCTTTCGAATTATTTAATGCAGGAAAATCTATTGAAGAAATTGCCAAAGAAAGAGAAATGGTTGTTCAAACAATTGAAAATCATCTGGCTCATTACATTGGGACAGGAGAAATAAGTATTGAAAAACTAGTGCCTATTGAGAAAACTACACTTATTTCGGAATGGTTTTTACAAAACAAAGAAGTCGGTTTAAGTCCCGCTAAAGAGCATTTTGGAGATAGTATTAGTTTTTCGGAATTGAGATTTGTGAAAAAACATATTGAGTTTTTGAAAAGTAAGAATTTATAATTTTTATAAAATTGGACGTATTTTATAAAGTGTGTAATACAATATTTTACGTTCAGCGATTCTATCAGGTTTGTTATTAGTATATTCAATCATTTTTGTCCAATTCCCTTTTTCATCATATTCATATAAATATTTATTTTTATCTAAAAATACTTTATTTGAGATTGGGTCAAACCTTTTAACATAAAATTCTATAAGATTATCATTTTCATCGAATACAGAACGTGTTTCTCTTAATAAAATACCTTTTCTTGAGTATTTATAAAAACCTATTTGTAATCCTTTTTCATTGTATTCAAATTTTATTGTTCCCATTTGAGCTTCAAAAATAGAATATAACATTTTAGATTCAATGCAATTCCCATTATCATCATAAGCATATTCTGATTCATGGATAATTTCATCATATTCATTATAATGGATACTTGAAATTTGATTTGATTTATTATCATATTTAAAAATTTCCTTAGAAAATTTTTCCGCATTTAAATCATCGTAATAGTGTTGTTCTATTATCTTTCCATTATTATTATAAATATATTTAAGTTTCAAATAATTACCATCATCCTTAAGTATTAACTCCTCTTCTATCAATAAATTATCATACGTGTTACATTTTCTTACTAAATTATATTTATTTGTTTTTGAATCAAAAAATAATTCTTCTAAAAAATTCCCTTTATCATCATATTTACACAATATTTCACCGTTATTCCAATTTTCGGGTAAATTTTTATCAATATTAAAAGGAAATATTTTTTTTAAAATTTCATCATTATTTCTTTTTTCTTTAACTATTTTACCAGTTTTATTATACCAAACTTCACTTATTTCTATTAATTTCTTTTTTTTAACATTGCCTTTAATTTTGTACAATGAATGTTTAACTTCAATTATTTTTTCAACATTTTGTTTTAATTTCCTAAATATCATGGTTTTATAGTTTATTTGTTGTTTTAGAAAATACTTGTTAATAAATTTTTACAGCTTTCCAATTCCATTCATTTCTTTTTTTATTAAAAGACAAAATGGCTTTCCCTTTAATAAAATCATTTTTATTAATTTGATATTTTAAAATAAAATTAGGGGCTATAAAAACATCATCAACAAAACCAAAATTTGATGATTCATTAATTTTTAAATTACCTTTAAAATCTTTTATTGCACTACATTCATAATCACTTGTAACTTTTTTTATTGAAAGTACTCTGAAAAAACCATCTTTAGAATTACCATTAAATCTAACATTTATTAAATCACCTATTTCAGGCTTTTCAAGCATGCCAGAATAACTAAAAAAACCATATTTCGACTTATCTTTAACAAAGTTTATAATTGATTTATTTTCATTAACAAATTCAATTACAACAGTTTCTTCGGGGGTATCCGCGAATAAAATTTCATCTGCAACTTTAACATATTGCTTGTAAAATAATGTATTTTCTTTATTAGATTCATTGTTGTTGAACCAAGGTTGCTTTATCCATTCTGATATTTGATTTGGAATATTCCAATTATTATTGTTTCTTACCAATAGTATTTTTTCGATTTCTGTTTTTGCCTCTTGAAATCTGTTTTGTTTAATTAAAATTTCTGTAAGTTTTTGACGTGTATTAATCAAAAATTCATTCGGTGTTTTCAAACTCAACGCTTTGCATAAACAAGCTATTTTTCTTTCATCTTCAGGTTGAAATGTGTCTGCAAGTAAATCCCACACCCAAAAGTCATTTCTTCTCTTTTTTGCAAAAGGAATAAAATCAGACAATAAATTATTCTCATTACCCAAAGCTAATAAAAATTTAGCTTTGTAATATGGAAGATATATATACTCGGGATATTTTTCAATAATAATATCTAGCTTAGGTATAAATTCTTTTATTTTTTGTTTGTTAATTACTTTATTCCAAGATAAAGATAACTTACATTTTTCACCTTCTATTAGCTTTTTTGAATATGCAGTATAAACCAAATCTGCCATAGCCATTTTTGCTACTGTTGTATTTTCAACTTTATAATCTTCAGGCATAAAGTTTTCAAGCCCCCACCAATCAATAAATTCGACAAAATATTCAGATTCTTTTAAACTATAATAGAATGAATTTAATATTATTGAATAATTTTTGTCTGGTTTTGTAAAATTAAAATCTTTAATAATTTTAAATGTCTCATAAGCTTGGCTATATTGATTCTTGAAATTTTTTCTTAAATAAAATAATAATGAATTTATAGGCCATACACAAGTATCAAATAACATTTTTTCAGATTCTGGCAATTGCAATTCTTTTATTGAAATTAAAGTTTTTTTAAATAATTCAAAATTATCAATAGAACTGTATTTTTTTAAAAATGAATAATAAACCCAAAAAATATTTCTCTTAGCATAAATACTATCTGGATTCTTATCTAAATCTTCAGAAGCTAAAACTAATGCTTCTTCAATTTTTTCTGACAACCTAAGTTCTTTAATTTGCTGTGTTTGAAGCATACTCTTTAATTTTTTCAAGTAATAAATTTAACTTTGTATCATTAGCAATATCGCCCAAAGTTTTTACGATACAACTTGTAATTTCTTTATCAATGTTAAAATAAAATTGCATCAATGATAATGGATTAATTGTTTCAAAATAATATGAAACATAAAAATTCGGTTTTTTTTCTTCAATATTAGTTATATTAACTTCAACATCATTACATGCTGCTTTTACAATAGTGTATAAATCGTAAAGAAAATTTTCTGAAGGATTATAATTAATTTGAAAATTAATTATGTTTTTTGAATTTAGTATTTTATCTAATTTTTCTGTTAATTTATTTTTTTCAGAAATACAAATAAACTCCGTAGAAAAATATCCAGAACTATTGTAAAATATTTTATATCTTATTTCGCTATCCCCCCAAATAAATGTATAGATTTCGTGAAAGCTATTTGAATTGATTTTTGAAATGGTTATGTTTAATCCTTCAATTTTATCAATAACATTCCAATATAACCAGCTAGTGCAGATATGGTCAGCGGTATTATGATATGGAGAAAGTGGTACGTTTTCAAAAGAGAATGCATTTGCCGGTATATTTTTTATTATTTGAATATCTGAAAATTTCAGTTTACAATATTTACCAAAATCGGGATAATTTATTGCATAAAGACGGTTAGAAGCACGTGTTGTTGTTGTGTAGCACCATCTTAAAGGGTCTTTTTTTAAACTTGTTCGGCCATAATAATCAACAAAAACTGTATCCCATTCTCCACCTTGTGATTTATGTCCAGTTATAGCATATCCATACTTGATGCGAATTGCATTAAAAAAATCATCCATTTTTAAGAAATTCTTAAAATGTTCTGATTCAATTTCATTTTCTGGAAATTCTTTTTTATATCTTATAATAGTATTAATATATATAGCTTTCATTTCATCAGTTGTTATATCTCTATCAACAGAATTGAGGACTGTTTCATTTATATAAGCCTCGAAATCTCCACTATAGTCTGATAAACGTAAAGTAACATTTATAAACGATAGCTTAATATTTATTTTTTTCTTTTCGCCTGCAATATCTATATATACATCAGCACTTTTAGTTACCCTTTCTCCAATTTTAATAATTTTTGCAAAATCACCATTAAATATTTCTACAGGATATTTGTAATAATTATTATTTATTATTTGAACAATATCGCCTACCGCTAATTGATAATGATTTGGGAAGTATTTTTTTCTTATTTCATTATTTAAATGATAACATTGATTATTAGAGTAAGTAATTATAACTCCTGAATTAAACTCTGGAAAAGGAAAATGTTCACAATACTTTTCAACAATGTCATTATTATTATAACTAATACAACTATTATCATCAAAAGAAAATTGAAGATTTTTAATTTCAGGATTTTCAATACAATTTCTTATTTTTGTAGCATTATAAAGAATAAGATTATTATCTTGACGCATTACTTTTGTTAAAAAAGTTTCTTTTACACAAAGACCCTTGTCTTCGTAAAAACTTTTTTCAAGAGCGTATGAGTTATTGTCTCCAATTGGGGGAAGCTGAGCAGGATCTCCAACAACTATAAGTTTATTTTTTATATTTGAAGTTGAAAAACCTATAAAACTTAATAAATCATTTAATAAAATATTTGTTCCAAAATCAAATAATTCATTGCGAGATTCTTTACTCGAAATCATTGAAGCTTCGTCAACAATTACTATTGTTTCTTCTCGTAATTTTACAATAGGTAAAAGATATTTAAATGAATTATTTGCTAAATCATCGCTATTTGAGTTTATAGTAATTAATTTTTCAAAATCATAAATCGTAGAATGAATTGTTTTGCCGTACCCTGTTTTGGTCCTTAAAACTTTAGCCGCCCTTCCTGTTGGGGCGCATAATAAAAAATTTTTATTTGTAGATTTTAAAAAATTTGCAACTCCTTTTAAAATTGTTGTTTTCCCTGTACCGGCATAACCTTTAAGAATAAAGACATTATCATTACTTTGCAAAAAGTCATTCAACTTTTCAATCGCATTGTGTTGGTCATTGCTTAAATTAATATTTTCGAAATTGTCAAAAATTTTCATTGTTATAATTCTTTTATGCAAAGATGATTTTGGATTGTGCAGCTTATGTGCACAAATAAAAAATTAATTTTCTAATTTTTTATTTAATTCATTTAAGAGTTCTTTTTCTGAAGGGAGATATAGTTCGTATTTTGATGCCATTATACTTTTATTATTTTCAGGTAGTGTATATTTTACAACAGCATTATTTTTTTCTGCACAAAGTAAAATACCTATTGTAGGTTTTTCAGATTCTGTTTTTTCAACACGATCAAAATAATTTACATACATTTGTAGTTGACCTAAATCTTGATGAGTGAGTTTGTGTGTTTTAATTTCAATTAGGACAAAACATTGAAGTAAACGATTATAAAACACCAAATCAATAAAAAAATCGTCACCATCAAGGTGAATGCGTTTTTGACGTGCAATAAATGCGAATCCATTCCCTAATTCTAGCAAAAAATCTTGCAAATTCGAAATAATAGCTGTTTCAAAATCTTTTTCATAAAATTCTGCTTTTTTCTTTAATCCTAAAAACTCAAGCACCATAGGGTCTTTAATTATTTCTTCGGGTTTTTCAGGATATCTTTCGTTTTTAGCTACTGCCAATACACTTTTTTTATCATTACTTAATAACAAACGCTCATATAAATTGCTATTAACCTGACGTTCAAGCTCCCTTGCATTCCATAAATTTTTTGAGGCTTCAGACAAATAAAATGATCTTTTATCTTCATTATCAATCGAAAGCATTAGTTTATAATGCGTCCAACTAAATTCCGTCCGCAGTGCGGACGCATTTGGGAAAATGCGGTAAAATTGGCGAAAACGTTCAAGTTGTCGAGCCGAAAACCCTGTCCCGTATTCAGGTTCAAGTTCTTCAGCTAAAGTTTTTATAAGAAATGTGCCATATTCAGCCCTTTGTTCACCTTGCTGTTCTTCCTCAAAAATTCGCCGACCAATTTTCCAGTACATTGCAACACGCTCAAAATTAACCGAACGTACAGCATTTTGACGAGCTTGGGATATGATGTAGTGTATGTCGGATATCAGGGTGGTAGGTTTCATTATATTTATTATTTTTTTTAAATGTTCAATGTTTGATGCAAGGTTAAATTATGGGTCTGTGGTGCTTGGAATTACACTTTTATTAATATTTTATGTAATGATGCAAACCAATTTTCAATATCTTTCGAAGTTAGTTTTTTTAAAATAAACCTATTCTTAGGGTGTATATAATTATTCCTATATTTAGAAATGTTGCGAATAAACTCATGTAAACTTAAGTCTTTTATGCCAAGTTTTTGCGAAAGAAGAGCATGAATCTTGTTTTCAGTAGATTCATAGGCGTTTTTTGATATTTCGCTAGTTTTGGATTTTGGTTCATATTCAAACTTAGAGTCGCAAAATTTAACTTCTAAATTGTCATAAAAATGAAGCTTCCCCGATGTTTCAGACTTGCTAATAAAGATTTCTGATAGACTTTCCAATGTCTTAAATATTGAAAGCATAGCTACATTTAATTTGTTTTTATTATCAGTCTTTAACATCCTAAAAGATGAGTCAAGCTCTTCTAGAATCAAAATTTGATAACTTAATGCTTCCAACATTTTAAGGTTATTTGGAAAATATTTTTTTAAAGGATTGTAGTCAAAGTGCTTTTTTATTTTATTTATACATTCCCATATGTTAAATAAGTATTTCTGTTCAAAACAATTTTCAACAACTTTTTTGAAGTTTTCATAATGCTTATTTGTCTCGCTTATTGAATAATTAAATTCTGGTGATTCTTTTACATAATATGATGAAGCTCCTCGTTCTAATGCAGCGTTGATATTCCAAATTTTATTTGATGCCGTTGAAACGATTATCTGGTATCCTTCATTTTCAGTTAAAAATTCGACAATTAATTTATAACCGGAAAACTCAGTTGGAGAAATCATTTCATTATCAATATCTTCTTTTTCCGGATTCAATCTCAGGTCAATTATTATTAAATCCCAGTCTTTTCCAATATGAGAGCGACATTCATTTAAGAATCCTTCATAATCATTAAAACTTTTATGTTCATCATCAGCTTTGTATTTTGAACTATCAACAAAAACAAAATTGTTCCCAGTACTTTTAAAAATATTTTGCATTAAATATGCCCAACCTTCATCAGATTTATCATCAATAAATAATATTTTTTTTCCTGAACAATTTAGAGGTTCTAAGTCAATTCTTTTTTCTCTATTAAAAGATTCATTATAACAGATTAAATATTTCGCATAAAGTTGTTTCAAATGTTTTGAAATAGAATTAAGTTCAAATATTTTATCACTAATCCCTAGAACTTGAGCAAGCTTAAAACATCCCCAAGCATTCGCAATATCGTGTCCACCATAAAGTCTATGAATATTAAGCTTTGGCAATACATTTTTGTAGTATTCGGAATCAGAAAAAGCTGTTACTATTTCAACTGTATTTTTTATTTCTTCTATATCAAAAGATGAAAGATAAACACCTCTGGTCAAAAGTAAATATTGTGGGTTATTATATATATCAAATTGATTATTTTTGAAAAGATTCTCTAGTGTGAAATTTGAAAGAAAAATAATTGGGATAAGCCTTTTTTTTAAAGGTAATTCATAATTTAATCGTATATGCAATCCAAATAACAAACCATCTGTATTAATTGAGAAATCATTTGATATTGAAATTGGTATCAAGATTTTGTCAATTTCGTTTTCTTTGAACTCTTTATTTAACCAGTTGTGATATGCTCTATCATTTTCATGAGTTTGTATTGATATAATGTTTGTTTTAGGAAGACATAAATCTTCTGCAATTTTTTTACATTTATTTGAATAATCCGACATCAAATATACTTTTTTCATACTCATTTTATTTTACTATTAATCAAAGTAATTATTTCTTTTTTGCTTAATTCATTTTTGCTCCAATCGCTAATGATATCTTCCGGTTTTTTATCCAAAAACAATATTTTAAGTCCATCCAATATTGAGGCATTATTTATAAACTCATTGTATTCTGAAACATTAATTTCATCCATCATTCTGTCTATCAAACTTAATCTCTCAATATCGTTATAGTTTTCTCCATAAAACAGAATTTTTAATTCAATATGTCTATTTTCTATATAATTTTCCAAAAATGGCTTTAGGTTAGAATAGAATACATCTTTTTTTAGGGTTTTAGCCATAATATTTTGTTGCATATCTAGACTAAATTCAATTCTTGAAATACTTTTGTCTTTTAGTTGCAAAAATAAATTTTCAATAGCTTCTTTACCATCTATTACTTGATAATTATTATTGAATAATTTCAAAGACTTATGGTTACATAATAAATCAATCTCATAAACTCCTGCAATGAAATCTTTAAAATCCTTCATCATTGGTTTCTCGTAGATTTTGCATGCAGCTTTGTATTTCTCAATTTTTAAAAAACTTACATCATTGTACTTATGTCTCTCGTTAAAAGTATCGTCTAAAATAATTATCATTTTAATAAAATTTTAAGTTATGAGTAAATCCTGTAATTGTTGTATTAGACAATTGATAATTCTTTCCAAGCCATTTTCCAGTATTTTCATTTTTCTCGAATTCCCCAATTTTGTCCGATAATATTACCTTTCTGTATTTACCTTCTGGAAATTTTGCAATAATATCATAATTACATAGGCCCCAAAGATTTTTTTTAACAGTAGCTAAGTCCCCTCCTAAAAAATCAGAATCATTCACACTTTTTGTTGGCACAGAATCTTTATGAATAATTTCGACAACTTTAAAATTATCCTGTACTCTAAAATCAATTTCTACTTCATCACAAAAATTTTTTAAAGAAACTTGTTTTATTGCTGTAAAAATATGGTAGAAAGCCAGACCCAATCTGTCAACATCTGTATAAAACTGTGCTGAATTTATCGCTTCTTTAATAGTCAACTTTATACTATTTTGAAAGACCATGACAGCTAAATCATTGATTAATCTATATAAATTGCCAAGATCTGTCCTTACTTGAATGGTTTCTCTAAAAGGATTTATCATTTCTTTTTCTTTCTCTTTGTCTAAAGCAGGATGGATTTGGTTTTCTTTATACCACTTAATAAATTCTTTTTCTGACCAACCCGTAGAATACGCAGTTTTATTAGCTCCTCTCATTATATACCAATCTGGTGTTTCCGAAAATGCAAACTCTTCAATTCTTTTTAATAAAGAAACTGGTACATTAGGATATTTTTTTTTCCCTTCTTCAAATTCATTTCTACATTGTTTTATTAATTCTTCATAAGCAATGAAGCCATAGTTAAAAGCGTGAGTAAGATTTTTCATACCTCTCTCTGTACTGCTAAAATAACTTAATAGATCATAAGTTTCCTTAGGTTTATGGGGTGGAGACTTTTTTTCATTCTCTGGTGGGTCATCCCCTCCAGCTAGCATTTCTTCAATTTTTAGAACTCTTTCTTCAAGATTTCCTTCAGTACTTAATTCTCTTGAAGCTAATTCAAGTATACGTTCTCGCTGATTTTGATTAAATTTTTTATCTTTGAGAAGTTCTCTTATGAAATCATATTTAGTCTTTGTCATTTACTCCTATTTTATATTTGTAATAAACTTCCATTGCTTTACCAATGCCTTCATTTTCCCAAATATCTAATAATTTGTTAACCGGATTAGTCAAGTCCCTTAGTTTCTCAAAACGATTTTTTATAGTTTGATAAGTTGAGTCGTCAGCTCCTTTTACCATTCTTAAAAACTTTAATTTACCATCAAGTACTTTAACCAAAATTGGTTTATTTTTTTTAACATGTCCTTTCTCGGTTGTATAATCTCGTGTAAATATTTGTTGGGCTTTTTCGTAACCGTATTTTTCCCAATAATACAACCACATTCTTATTTGTTTTATATATCTGCTATGAACATTAACCTTTTTATTTACTACTAATCCTGTAACTTCCTGACGATAATCTAACTTTTGTAGTCTGGTTTTTTTAGAATTTATTGTAAATTTTTGGTCTTTAATTATTCTTTCCAACTCTGTTTTAAACTCTTCGTCTGTAAATATATTTTTGTTACATGAAAAAGTAATATCGTCTGCATATCTTGTATAAGTAGCATTAAAACGTTTAGCTAAACCATTTAATCTGCGGTCAAGATTAATACACAATAAATTAGTAATTGTTGGAGAAGTAGGGCTTCCTTGTGGTAAAACAATTTTTTCATCACCATTTATATTTAATGGATGTGTACATAAACTTGCAATAAAAAATGCTAAGTTTTCTCTTTCTCCCTTTAAATTATATGGCTCATACATAAATCCTAATTTAACCCTATTTCTGTCAAAAGAATGGAAAAAATCACTTAAATCAATATTAAAAACATAATTATGTTGTGTATGTTTTTTAGCATTATCCACAATTGATTTATCTATTACAAAACCTGTAGCCGCTTTATGAGGTTCATATATACATTGAATAACAAAATTAAGTGAACGTAGAATCGATTTTAGCCCATTTACTGGGGCGTTTATAGCTCTTTCCCCTCCTGTTTTTTTTAATATCGAAAAAGATTGATACCGATTTTTACAAATTAAAGGATTTGCGTAATATGTTAAATATTTTAATTTAATAGGGGTACATTCTTTTTGATAAAGAAAATTGTTTGCAGTACTTAAGAGTTTTGCAAAATCTTCTTTATTTTGCATTTCTGCAAACTGAGCCTTAATTTGTTCAATATGTTTTTGTTCTATTTTCATAATTTATTTTTATAAATGAACTTTGATAAACACCCACCTGATACTCTATTTGTATGATGAACCAAAAGTTAATTACCATAGATAATAATTCTATCAATAGATAATAATTACATCGATAGATAATAGTATAAAACTTGTCTTTGATAATAATATAAATTTATCAATGACATTTACCCTATTAAGGGAAAGATGCCGATCTTTCTTTCATTGAATTAACAACTACTCGCAAGCATCCACGATTCAATATCTTTTTGGCAGGTGTTTCAAAGAACTTTTACAAAGAAAATATACATTAATGCATTGTATATGCACACATTAAAAATATATTTGAATTAACTTTTCTGCTTTTGTTTTTATTATTGTTTTTAATTCTTCCGGCTCAACCACTTTGAGATCTTCTCCATAAGAAAAAATCAAAGATATGAATTCATAATTAATTTGCAAAAAAAGTTCAATTAGAACGCCTTTTTCACTATTCCCTTTTATTTTTTGCGAGCCATGAATTGGTTTACTTTTAATGTAAGGATAAAGGTCATTGCTAATTTCAATTATAACTTTTGTTGGTTTTATGTTGTCATAAACAGTTACTCCAACAATATCTTCAAAATATTCTTCAAAATCAATGGTTTCATTTTCAATAAACTTCCTACGAGTTTCTTTTATATCAATAATTCTATCAAGAGCAAGATTTGAAATTGAATTTGTTGCTTCATTTAGCGAAAATAAAAACCATCTATTATTATATTGTTTTAGGAAATATGGATGAATAATCATTTTTACTGATTTGTCTTGTTTAAATCCTTGATAACTTATATCTAAAACTTTTTTATAATGAATAGCATTAAATAAATCTGAGAAAAAATTTAATCCTTTTAAATAAGGGTTTTGCTCAAAACTAACAATAGGAAGAGTAGAACTTTTGAGGTTAAAAGAAGATTCTAGTCTAATAAGAATTTCTTCAATCCAGTCAAACTGTGGCATTCCTTTAAATCTGTTTAAGATAGTAAGTGTTTCCTTTATTTGAGTTGCTTCAGACTCATTTATTGCTTGATTTCTAATTGAAAATTTTTTATCAGAATATCTGTAAAATACCCTTTTCCCATCTTTTATCTTATCTAATGGAATTGACCATCCTTGTTCACTTTCCATGAATATAATGTCATATAATATTTGTCTTCGTTTTACTCCATCTTGAACCCCTGTAAATTCATAAATAGCATTATTACAAGCTTCAATTAAATCTTCAATAAAATATTTACGACCAGGATTACTAAAACATTGATCTAATGCATGATAGCGAATTATAGCGTGTTTGTTTGTAGGCATTTTATAAAAAAAATTAAAATTTAGTAAAAATATTTTTTTTATTTATAAAGAGTCAATAATAAATTTTAAGTTTATTGTCAATTATTTTATTCAAGTTTAAAATTTTAAAAAAAATATCTTTCCAAATCTACATAACATAATTTGAAAATTCAAATTTAAAAAAATGTTTTTAAATTTATTAATAGAAAGTAATCGTTTGTATTTTTAATTTTTCATGGTTTTATCGCTTTGCAAAGTCGTAAATATGTATAGGATTAATGACAGATTAATGATAATAAATTTAACCCTTATTAAAAATATTTTTTCTTAAAAAAGAAAGCTAAATTAACCAAAGCAATCATAACCGGAACTTCAACTAAAGGCCCAACAACTGCAGCTAATGCTTCTCCAGAGTGCATTCCGAATATTGCTATTGCAACAGCTATTGCAAGTTCAAAATTATTGCTTGCTGCAGTAAACGACAATGTTACGGTTTGTCCGTAGTTTGCTCCTGCTTTTTTACTCATATAAAACGATAAAACAAACATTATTATAAAATAAATTAATAGTGGTATTGCTATTAAAACCACATCAAAAGGAATTTTTATTATGTATTCTCCTTTTAATGAGAACATTACAACTATTGTAAATAATAATGCTATTAATGTTATAGGACTAATTTTAGGAATAAATTTGGTGTGATACCAGTCTTTATCTTTTATTCGTATTAAGATAAAACGTGTTAAAAAACCTGCAATAAAAGGTATTCCAAGATAAATAAATACACTTTCGGCTATTTGACTAATTGTGATATTTGCAACTGCATCATTTGTTGGTATTCCGAAATAACCAGGTAAAACAGCAATAAAAAAATAAGCATAAACCGAGAAAAACAGGACTTGAAATATTGAATTAAAAGCAACTAATCCTGCGGCATATTGGGTATCACCTTTTGCTAAATCATTCCAAACTATTACCATTGCTATACATCTGGCTAATCCAATCATAATTATACCATACATATATGGCAAATTACTGTTATTCTCACCAGGGAATAATTTAAAAAACAAAATTGCTAATGCAAACATTAAAACCGGACCTATTAACCAGTTTTGAACTAATGAAAGACCTAAAACCTTAAAGTTTTTAAATACATCTCCTAGTTCTTCGTATTTAACCTTAGCTAAAGGCGGATACATCATTAAAATTAGCCCTATTGCTAATGGTATATTGGTTGTGCTTTCGGGAGTTGATTTTAAACTTTCCCAAAATTGAGCTATCTCAGGGAATAAATATCCTGAAGAAATTCCTATAAACATTGCTAAAAAAATCCACAATGTTAAATACCTGTCTAAAAAATTTAATCTTTTATTTGATGGCATAATTTTAAGTTTTAATATTAATAACTAACAATTACAATTGCAAGAACATTTAGGTATTTCAAATCTTGGCTTTACAGCATAAACAGTAATGCTAAAAATACCAATATTTGCTTCTTTGAACTCATCAAGCTCTTTTTGGTTAATATATTTTAAAAGTATTTCATCAGGAATTTTAATGTTTTTTTCTTTTAAAATTTTGATATTTACAAACCCAGCCTTTTTAATTATTTCTAAATAATCATTTTTCTGAATAGCTCCTGAAACACACCCAGCATACATCTCGGCTGCTTTTTCTAAATTTTCGGGTAAAGTTCCAACTAAAACTACGTCTGAAATTGAAAAATGTCCGTTTGGTTTAAGAACTCTATAAATTTCTGAAAATGCTTTTGTTTTATCGGGAACAAGATTTAAAACACAATTGCTAATTACTACATCGGCTTTATTGTCTATAACAGGCATTTTTTCGATATCACCTAAATAAAACTGCACATTTTTAAATCCTAATTTTTCAACATTTATTCGGGCTTTATTTATCATAGCTTCGGTCATGTCAATACCTATTACCTTGCCTTCTTCGCCAACAATAGCACGAGCTACAAAACAATCGTTTCCGGCTCCTGAGCCTAAATCAATAACAGTGTCTCCTTTATTAATTTTTGCATATTCGGTAGGAATACCACATCCTAAACCTAAATCAGCATCAGAATTATATCCTTTTAATTTTTCGTAATTTTCGCTAAAAATTGTATAATCTACGCCGCTACAACTACCTCCAACGCCACAGCATGAAGTTTCGTTTTCTTTTTTATTTTGCATTGCTATTTCACTATATTTTTCTTTAACAATGTCTTTCAAATTTATTTTTTTCTTTTCCATATTAATTTATTTTAAATTTTTTAAATAAAATTCGTTAAACTGCTCTTTAATTTCGTCTCTAACTCTACGATATTCACTCATAACAAACTCTTCGGTTCCGGTAGCATAAGTTGGGTCATCAAATCCAATATGCAAACGAGTTTTAACTTTTCCGAAAAAAGACGGACAATTTTCATTGGCACCTCCGCAAACAGTTATAACAAAATCCCAAGATTCGTTTATATATTTATCAATAGAATCAGAAGTATGATAACTAATATCAATTCCTATTTCTTTCATCACCTCAACAGCTTTAGGATTTAGCTTTCCTGTAGCCTCTGTTCCTGCTGAAAAAACTTGCAAGTTACCATCAAATGACTTTAAAAATCCGTGTGCCATCTGGCTTCTACAGCTATTACCTGTGCATAAAATTAGTATTTTCATGATTATGAGTTTTTTAAAAAATTATTCTTTTCTTTAAGTATAAACATGTATTTAAGCTATGTATTTATATGATAAGACCGTTGTAAAATCCTTTACTCTTCGTTACTTTAAAAATTTAATCTCCTCATTAACAGATGTTAACTCCGGGGTTAAATTTTTAAAAAGCCTCGATTAAAGAATTTTGCAATAGTCTCATAATAGTTAATTTGTTTTACATTCAATATTTAAATTTTTCATAGGCTCAAAAAAGCTGTCGAATCTCTTCAAATGATTTTTAATTTGAGTATTACACAAGCAGTAATTAATTTTTAATCCATCAATTTCTCCGTGTATCAAGCCTAAGTCTCGTAACTCTTTAAGATGTTGCGAAACAGTAGTTCGACTTAATGGTAAATAGTCTGAAATGTCACCCGAAATACAGGTTTTTGAGTTAGCAAGATATTGCAATATAGCTAACCGTGCAGGGTGTGATATGGCCTTTGCAAAAAGAGCTAATTCTTGCAATGATTCATCAAAAATTTTTGCTTTGTTCATATATTAATGTTTTATGTCGCAAACATACGACATTGTTTTTTGTAATTATAATTTTTATTGTTAATTTTTTGTTACGTTTCCTTTTTCTATGATATATATAATACCTCTTTGTTATTTTACTTTATTAATAATTAGATTAGAATAATAGATATCCCGCATAGCATTACCTATTCATAAAACATCTATTTAAAAAATCCAATTAAATAAAAACCCTACAATCATAATTCCAACACCAACAACACCAATAAAGGTTAATATTAAAGGTATTTTTAACACTTTACGTAAGATAATTACTTCGGGAAGAGATAAGCCAATAACCGACATCATAAAAGCAAGTGCTGTGCCGAGCGAAGCCCCCTTTTCAATTAAAACAGATACAATAGGCACTATTCCTGCTGCATTTGAATAAAGTGGAATACCAATTAAAATTGAAAGAGGAACAGCATACCACACATCTTTTCCCATGAATGAAGCCATAAATGATTCGGGCACAAAGCCATGTGCACCAGCACCAACAAGGATACCCAATGCAACATATATCCAAACCTTGCCAACAATGTCTTTTACAGCATCATAACCCATATGTATGCGCTGTAAAATTGTTATGCTTTCTTCTTCTAAATTGTTATGTCCTACTTTGGTATTATACACCCACGATTCAACCCATTTTTCAAGTTTAAGTATGCCAATTAACCACCCAGCAATAATCGCAATAGTTAGTCCTGTTACTACATATATTAACGCCACTTTCCATCCAAACAAACCATACAGCAGAATAATTGCAACTTCATTTATCATTGGGGCTGCAATAAGAAAAGAAAAAGTTACACCCAAAGGCACCCCTGCTTCAATAAAACCAAGAAATAAAGGAATGGCCGAGCAAGAACAAAAAGGAGTAACAATGCCAAGCAAAGCCGCCATCACATTACCTGTAAAAGTTTTTTTTCCCTCTAATGCTTTACGAGTGCGTTCTGGGGTGAAAAATGTGCGAATGATTCCAACAAAAAAAATAATTAATGTTAGTAATAATAATACTTTAGGGAATTCAAATATAAAAAACCAAAGAGCTTCCCCTAAATGAGTTGCTCGAGAAATACCAAAACCTGATACTACCAGCCAGTTTGTAATCGGTTCTAAAAAATGATATATAATAAACCAAATAGGCAATAAAAACCCAAGTAGTACAAATTGCCCTTTTGTGCTTTTAAAAAATAAAGTTTTCATAAAATTATCCTTTTAAATAAAAAATATATACATAATAAAACCCGACAATAATAAATGAAACAGCTATTATGCGTCTGAACCATTTTTCAAATATTTTAACCTTATTGTAAAAACCACCTATACTCGAAATACTAAAAGCGAGTAACCATGCTACAATAATTACAGGTAGCCCAGTTGCAATTGCAAAAACAAAAGGCAAAATTAGGCCCGAAGCACTGCTTATCGTTATGGGAATTAACATTCCAAAATATAAAACACCACTATATGGACAAAATGCAAGGGCAAATACAACACCTAATAATAAAGCACTCCACCAGTTTTTCTTTTGTTTTTCTTGCATAATTTCGGTTATTCTACTTAAACCAGGAAACTTTATTTTAATAAAATCAAACATCAATAGACCAACAATAATAAGCAAAGGACCTAAAAATTTTTCGCCATGAGATTGAAAAAACTTAGCAATTTTAAAAGTGCTTGCTCCAAAGTATAGAATTACACCGAGAGTTGTATAGCTAATTGCTCTGCCGAGTGTGTACCATAAACCATTGTAAAAGATACGCTTTCTGTTTTCTAAATCTTTACTGATAAAACCAATGGCTGTAATATTTGTAGCCAATGGGCATGGGCTAATAGCTGTCATTATCCCCAAGAAGAATGCTGTTAATAATGGGAAGTTTGAATTGTCTAATAGTTGCTGAATAAATTCCATGTTGTTTACTTTAATAGTGAATCAATTTTATTATATAAAGCGGTATTGAATTCATCTTTCTTTCTGTCTTGAAGTTATTTTCAGACAAAAAGAGATACAGTTACAGTTGGTTATTTTAATAAGAGGTCTAATTTTGATTTTAATTCGGATATAAATACATTGGAATCATGAACTTTCTGAAATGCCCAAGTAGAAATATCTTCCGAAGTTAACTCCTGCCCATCTTTATATGTTGTAATCGCCAATGTTGCCCCATAAGCACTATATTTCTTTGCCATTTCAGCATTTTCAGGTAATTCGCAATTCATAATTGATAAAGCAATATTGCCAGAATCTAGTGCCGATTGAAAATAAGTGAAAATAGCTTTACGTACATTGGTTTCTATTGAATTGCAGGTATGACAGCGATTGGTAATATGAAAGTAAAGAACTTTTACTTTTAGGTTTTGTTGAGAATTAGATATAACCGTATCACCAATTGTTTGACTAAAAACTTGTATTGAAAACACAAGCCCAATAAATAATAACAATAGTTTATACATAATTAATTAATTTAAGTATTCTTTAATTTTAGTTTTAAGAATGTCAATAAACATTTCTTCTTTACTTCTTGCAAATTTGAACCCTTCGGCTGTTAAGTCTGTTGTTGTTTCTTTGCCTTTAAGTAATCGAGTTACATATAAAGCCGAGCCAAACGCTTGATAATGTTCAGCAATTTTCTCGTTAATATCATCATCAACATTTATAACTTTTAGCTTTATTCTGCCTTGTTTTAATTCTTTTGAGAAATAGGTCTTTAATGTTTTTAATGTTGCTTCTTCAATTGCAATACAAGAAGGGCAACGGTTGGTAACATGGAAATTGTAAATTAATACAACAGGTAATTCTTCTTTTTCATTTGTTGTTGCCAATTTTTTTTCAGAATTTTCACTTGGAATTAAAGTATCTTGTTTAGACATTGATAATAATGTATCCTTTTTTACCAAACTAACTGTATCTCTTTGAGTTATTGGGTTTTGATTTTTACTATTATTGCAACTTATTGCAAAAACAAGAATAAAAAGAAGACTTATAAATTTATTTGTTTTCATCTGTTAATATTTTGTGTTTAAAGATTGTATGTGAACTTACATGTTGACCATTTTTATAATTAATTTATGTTCGTCAAATCATGCTCTATTTTATTTATAGTTCAATAAATAATTCATTTTAAAATTTTACTTTAATAATTCATGCATAAGTATCTTGGCTTTCCCCCAATTTTCTCGATTAATGCAATACTTAATATATGGAGGTTCTATTTCGCCTTGGATTAATCCGGCAAATTTCAACTCTTTTAAATGCTGCGAGAGCGACGAACGACCAATTGGCAACTCCTCTACTAAATTTCCGCTATAGCAACAAGCATCCATTTCTGATAATTTTTTTAAAATAAAAACCCTTACCGGGTGACTCATTGCTTTTGCAAAATCGGCAATCTGAATTACATCAGGTGCTAGCTCAACTTTCTTATTCATTTATATATTTTTCGATTTGAGTTTTAATTTCTTCTTTTGAAGGAACTCTGCCACTAATAACTACTTTTTCGTTAATTACTAATCCCGGAGTAGCCATAATACCATAATTCATTATATCAACTATATCGTCAATTTTAATTACTTCGGCATTATAAGAATTTTCGCTTACAACCTCTTTTGTTAAATTTTCTAATGTTTTGCACTTGCTGCATCCTGTTCCAAGAACTTTAATTGTAATTTTCATATATACATTTTTTTTAAAATTAATGCCCATAAAATAATCACGCTTTTTATTTACATGTTTTATATATGGGCATTTTATTGTTTTGATAATTAGTTTAACAAATCATTTTTTTATTTCGCTAAATAACGAAATGAATTTTGATTTACCAAATTTTTATCAATTTTTTTATAAACTTGCTTTTCTTAAATTATATTCTCTTATATAATCTTTTAAAGTTTTAGTTTCAATTACAATTACTCCGCCTAAAATATCTCCATATTCCGAAGGTATCCCGCCTGTATAAACTTGCATAGAGCTGATAGTATTTGACAATACACTAACATTATCAGAAGCTATTTTTACTCCGTCAACAACATAAATAACTGAACCTGAGCGAGTTCCTCTCACAAACATTTGCCCGTAATCATTTGTTTTAATCCCAGGACAAGATGTACTAAGCAGTTCAGGCAAATTATCCCCAACAGCACTATTTTTAATGTCTGGCACAAGAATATCCATTCTTTGAGGCTCATCTTTTTTTAAAACAGGGGGAGTATAAATTTCAACTTTTGTAACAGTCCCTATTAAATTTTCTTTTTCTTCTAATTTTGTATCAAACAAATAAGTTGCCTTATTAGAATAAACAGAAACTGCGGTTAAAATTTTCCCATTATAACCCATTATAGAAAAATTTAAATCATAATTTCCACTTTCTAATAGCTTCAGAGTAAATACACCTTTTTCGTCGGTTAAAGTAGAAATCATTTTACCATTATCGTTTATATAAACATCGGCAAATGCAATTGGCTTATTGGTTTTGCTATCTAGTAGCGAACCTTTTATCTCACCATAAGATTGAGATTTTGATATTAATGCAATTATCATTGCAAAAATAAATAATAGTGTGTGTGTTTTCATGGTTTTAAAATTTAAGAGTTAATATTAATTAAAGCTTCTTCTGATTGGGGTAATCTATATTTAAACAATTTTTGTTTTTCGCCTTCTCTAATGTCTTTATATAAAAAATATATGATGTCATTATTAATTTTAATTTCACTTATAAATTGATATGGAATTTTAACTAATTCATTGGTGTTGCCGTCTTTCAGAGATATTTCATTGCAATATGTTATTCCATTCTTCATAAAAGTTGTATAAATTCTATTTTGATTTTCATCAATATAAATTTCTTTTGTCCATTTTTTATTTTTAAGAAAGTTAATGTCTATTTTGTTTAACAAAACATTGTTCTTGTCGTAAAACTCTAATTTTTCATAAGTATAATTAAACACGGCAATATTGTTCCCAAATGTTCTAACTTCGATGGGAGAAGGAGAAAACCTTCCGGTATAATCTACCCAATCTATAGGTTGCATTTTTCTTAGTTCTTTTATTTCATTTTTTGAAAATCCTTGTTTATAAAGTTTAGCATAATAAAAAAAGCTGTATTCACGCTCAAATTCTTTAATTTTAAAACTATCGGTAACTACAGCCATCGTATAAATAGGTAAATCAAATGCATTAACAATTTTATCACAGCTATAAGTTGTTTTATCTTTTTTATAATCATTTACATAATAAATTTTATTTATAAAACCGTGATAATAATTAAAGTTGAAATATGTTTTTTCGTCGATAGAAGCTACACAACCCGAAAAATAATAATCATACTCTTCCATTTCTATCGGATTTTTTAAATTAATCATATTGTCATCAATCACTATCTGAAACATTTTATTGTCTAATTTTAAATGAACATTATTAAAGCAATCTTTTTCAAGTTTTTCTGATTTACCAACTAAGTTTTTATATGTTATTGTGTCGCCATTACTTTTAAGATAAACTAAACACGATTTATATAATCTGTATTTATAAACAAGCAATAGTAAATTTTCACCTATTAATTCAAAATCTAAAACCGAATAATTATCATCTTTAAAAACAATCTGATAATTATAATTAACACTAACCATTGGCAATAAATATTTCATTGGAGTTAAAAAAATTGTGAAATTATTGGTAATGTTTTTAGCTTCTATTACTGTGTCATTGTATGAAATATGTGAAATTTTAATGTTTTTATAGCTATTCTCAATATTAATTATTGCTTTACCTTCGTTATTGCTTATTATATTTTGGTTATTAATATTTATATGAGCATCTGAAACAGGAAGTTTAGTAGTTTTATCTTTTAAAATTATCACCGTTTCTTGTGATTTTAACTCAGAAGAAAAAACTAAAAAAAGGATTAAAAAACAATATGTAGTAAAAGTTTTCATAGTTCATGTGTTTAATGTTTTTATATGATAAAAAATTAAATCTGCTTTAACACATGCCAATCTTCACAAAAAAATAACTTAAAAAAGTTTCTTTATTATGATGACCTTATAAAATAAAAAATGTTGCATTAATATCTCAAACTGATTTTTTATAAAGAGTATTTGTTATTTATAAAATTGAAAAAGAAATGTATAAAATATTAATATGCATTTAAATATGCATTTTTCTACAAAAACTTAACTAACTTATTTTAATAAATATTATTTTTACATAATGCTAAATCGCAAAATATAATGATATTTTAATATTCAAATCGCAAAATATAATGATTAAAAGACTAATTGAGACTAAAATAACCGCTGGTTTTTATAAAAATAAAGCAATACTTATTTTTGGAGCAAGGCAAGTTGGTAAAACAACTTTGATTAAAAGTATATTGAAAAATTATAAAAATGATGTTTTGTTTTTGAACGGTGATGAAATTGAAACAAAAGAACTTTTAACTGAATCATCTGTTAAATTAAAATTATTATTTGGAGAGAAAAAAATAATAATAATAGACGAAGCTCAAAACATTGAAAATATTGGATTAATATTAAAAATTATAGTTGACACTATGCCTGATATTCAAGTTATTGCAACAGGTTCATCTGCATTTGAATTGTCAAATAAAGCAAATGAGCCCCTAACAGGCAGGAAATTCCAGTTTATGTTATATCCATTATCTTTTTCTGAAATGGTTAAACACCATGGTTATTTAGAAGAATATAAACTCATTGATCATAGATTAATTTATGGATATTACCCTGAAATAGTTATAAATACAGGGAAAGAATTAAACTTATTAAAATTATTAACAAATAGTTATTTATATAAAGATTTGTTAATCTTAGAACAAATAAAAAGACCTAAATTAATTGAAAAAATATTAAAAGCTTTGGCATTACAAGTTGGAAGTGAAGTAAAATATAACGAAATAGCTCAATTAGTTGGAGCAGATAATCAAACCGTTGAAAAATATATAGATATATTAGAACAAGCATTTATTATATTTAGATTATCGTCTTTTAATAAGAATGTTAGAAATGAAATAAAAAAAGGCAAAAAAATTTACTTTTATGACAATGGCATTAGGAACGCGATTATAGGTAATTTTTTACCATTAAGTTCAAGGCAAGATATTGGTGTTTTATGGGAAAACTTTATTATTAGTGAAAGAAAAAAAATGAATGAATATAAAAATAACACTGTAAATTCATATTTTTGGAGGACCAATATGCAACAAGAAATTGACTATATTGAAGAATATGAAGGCAATTTATTTGCTTATGAAATAAAATACAATGAAAATAAAAAAGCTAAATTTCCTATTACATTTATAACCGCATATAATAATTGCAAATTTGAAATTATTAATAAAAATAATTTTGAGACCTTCTTGTTATAAATATCAAACTGATTTTTTATTACTTTTATAGAATGAAAAAAATCTTGAAAAAATTAATAATCTTATTTTTTACAACATTATATTGTATCACAATATTTTTCATAAACAGTAATTCGGTTAACACTAGCAATAATAACGATTTAAATAAAGATAAAACTAATTATTTTTTATCTGTTTCAAATAATTTATTTTGTAATACTCCAAAAACTGAAACTAATACATCAAATATTAGTAACACTTACTGCCAAATTAAAAATTTTAATAATATTAACTTAATTGTTAAATTAAAAGAAAAGATTTACAAAATAAACTATTATTTATACACCCATAAATCTATTGATTCTAAACTAAATCTAAATATTTCCACGATAATTTATCCATTCAACTATTTTTGGTAATAGGTTTTTATTTAAATCATAATGTGTTTATCACATATTCTTAGATAAAAATAATTTAAAAAAACCAAAAAAATAATATTATGGATTCAGGAACATTAATAATGGGGCTATTTTTTATAGCTATTTGCATATTACCTTATGTATTATCGAGTTTAAGTAGAAAAAAACGAGAGAAGAAAATTTTGACCTCTCTATCGAAAATTGCAGAAAATGTTAATTGTAAAATAAATACGTATGATTTAAAAAGTTTTTTTGCAATTGGAGCAGATGAAAATTTAGATAATTTGTTTTTCTATAAAAATTATAAAGAAAATGAAGTATCAATTCATATAAATATTTCGGAAATTAAAAGTTGCAAGGTTATAAATCTAAACAAGAGTAATGATTATAAAAACACCGAAACACTAGAATTATCAATATCTTATATATTGAATGATAAGCCCGATGTTTTATTAGAATTTTATAATTCTACCGAAAGTATTCAATTAAGTGGAGAACTTCAATTAATTGAAAAATGGGAAAGTTTAATAAACGATAAATTAAGACAAAGAAAAAAATAATATCTCCTCTAAAGCCAATGACCTTTAAATCATTGGCTTTTTTAATTTTTTAGTCCGTTTTCAAAAAAAATGCTACTTTTGTGAAAAAATAATTAATGGCACTTTTAATATTTTATCTACTATTAGCTTTAATAATATCATTTTTATGCTCAATTACCGAAGCTGTTTTATTATCAACTCCTTTAAGTTATTTAAAAGTTAAAGAAGATAAAGGAATTGCTGGTGCAACAAAAATAATTAAATTTAAATCCCATATAGACACCCCATTATCGGCTATTTTATCGTTAAATACAATAGCTCACACAGTTGGTGCTGCTGGTGTTGGTGCCGAAGCAACCAAACTATTTGGCGAGGCATATTTTGGAATAGTTTCGGCCATTTTAACAATGTTGATTTTAGTATTAACCGAGATTGTGCCTAAAACAATTGGGGCAAGATATTGGAGAGAACTTGCAATTGTAACTGGCCATATAATTCAAGTCATGATTATTATTACTTATCCATTAGTATTAATTTCTTCATTTATTACAAAGATGTTTTCGAAAAAATCATTAGGGCACACTACAAGCCGAGAAGAAATTTCGGTTTTAGCAAATATCGGAGAAAATGAAGGTGTTTTTGGAGAAAAAGAAAACCGAATTATTCAGAATTTAATTAGACTAAAAACAGTTAAAGTTTCGGAAGTAATGACTCCACGAGTTGTTGTTTCGGTTGCAGATGAGAATATGGCTCTAGATGATTTCTTAAAAAACAAACATTATTTGCGATTCTCTCGAATACCTGTTTTTTCCGAAAAACAAGAACATATAACTGGATACGTATTTCGTCAAACAGTTTTCGAAAAACTTGCCGAAGATATAACCGATCTTAAATTAAAAGACATCAAAAGAAATATTGTTATTATACCCGAAACAAAACCTATTTTTAGTGTTTGGGAAATGCTTCTAGAAAAAAAAGAGCACATTGCCTTGGTGGTTGATGAATATGGCGGTATGGATGGAGTTATAACTATGGAAGATATTATTGAAACTCTTCTTGGTTTCGAAATAGTTGATGAAAAAGACACGATTACAGATATGCAACAATATGCTCGTGAACGCTGGAAAATGCGTCAAGATAAATATAAAAATATTGATAATTTGCACAAATAACAAATAAGGTTTTCTTACTTTATTTTGGATATTGTTAATTTTTAGCCTATTCTTTTTATAAAAATATTGATTTTAATTACATTTGCAGATTATTTATTTTACACAATGTAATATGGCAAACACATACCGAGAATTTAAAAATATTAATTATCAAGAATTAGAAAAAGAGATTTTAGAATATTGGAAATCAAATAATATTTTTGAAAAAAGTATAAATTACCGTGAAGGTGGTAAATCTTTTGTGTTTTATGAAGGTCCTCCTTCTGCTAACGGTATGCCTGGCATTCACCATGTTATGGCAAGAGCCATTAAAGATATATTTTGTAGATATAAAACTTTAAAAGGCTATAAAGTTACTCGTAAAGCTGGTTGGGATACTCACGGATTACCTGTAGAAATGGGCGTTGAAAAAGAATTGGGTATAACTAAAGAAGATATTGGAGTTAATATTTCGGTTGAAAAATATAATGATACTTGCCGTAAAGAAGTAATGAAATACAAAGATGTATGGGAAAATTTAACCGATATTATGGGATATTGGATTGATATGAATGACCCTTACATTACTTTCGACAATAAATATATTGAATCTGTTTGGTGGATTTTAGGTGAATTATATAAAAAAGATTTATTATACAAAGGTTATTGCATTCAACCTTATTCTCCTGCTGCCGGAACTGGCTTAAGTTCACACGAATTAAATCAGCCTGGTTGCTACAAAAATGTTAAAGACACTACAGTTGTTGCTCAGTTTAAAGTTGAGAATACCGAAAACGAGTATTTTTTAGCTTGGACTACTACTCCTTGGACATTGCCTTCAAATACTGCTCTTGCTGTGGGTAAAGGCATAACTTATCTTAAAGTTAAAACTTATAATCAATATACCTTTAAGCCTATAGTGGTTTATATTGCAAAAGATTTGTTCAGAAAATATTTTTCTGAAAAAGCAGACGATATAGCATATTCTGAATATAAAGAAGGCGATAAAATTATTCCTTTCGAAATAATTGCCGAAGTTTTAGGTAAAGATTTGGAAGGTGTTAGATATGAACAACTTATGCCTTATGCTCAACCTGAAACAGGTGATTCTTTCAGAGTTGTTATTGGTGATTTTGTTTCAACTGAAGATGGTACTGGTATAGTTCATATTGCTCCTAGTTTTGGTGCTGATGACTTTAGAACAGGTCAACAAAATGGATTAGGTTCTTTAACTTTAGTTGACAAACAAGGTAAGTTTATCGATTGCATGGGCGAATTTGCTGGAAGATATGTTAAATCAGAATATGATGCTGACTTTGATGCAAGTAAAGACAATACAGTTGATGTTGATATTGCTATAAAATTAAAAACAGAAAACAGAGCTTTTAAAGTTGAAAAATATGAACACTCTTATCCTCATTGTTGGAGAACCGATAAGCCTATTTTATATTATCCTTTAGATTCGTGGTTTATAAAAACTACCGCTTTAAAAGAAAGATTAATTGAATTAAATAAAACTATTAATTGGAAACCTCTTTCAACAGGAATAGGAAGATTTGGTAACTGGTTAGAAAACTTAGTTGATTGGAATTTATCTCGTTCAAGATATTGGGGAATACCTCTTCCTATCTGGAGAGAACAAGATGGTACCGAAGAAATTATGGTTAATTCAATCGAAAAACTTTATAATGAAATAGAAAAATCTATTAAATACGGATTTATGGAGAAAAATCCATATTCTGAGTTTAAAGTTAATGATTTTACTGCCGAAAACTATAATAAAATTGATATTCACCGACCTTATGTTGATAATATTGTTCTGGTAAGTAGCAACGGTAAACCAATGCATCGCGAAAAAGATTTAATTGATGTATGGTTCGATTCAGGTTCTATGCCTTATGCTCAATATCATTATCCTTTTGAGAATAAAGAATTTTTTGATGAAAACTTCCCAGCTGATTTAATTGCTGAAGGAGTTGATCAAACAAGAGGTTGGTTTTTTACTATGCACGCTATTGCAGTAATGTTGTTCGATAAAGTTTCGTACAAAACTTGTATATCTAATGGATTAGTTCTGGATAAGAACGGTAATAAAATGTCGAAACGACTTGGTAATGCAGTTGATCCATTTTCTACAATTGAAAAATATGGTGCTGATGCAACAAGATGGTATATGATGACTAATTCTCAGCCATGGGATAATTTAAAATTCGACTTAGAAGGTATTGCCGAAGTTCAACGAAAATATTTTGGAACTTTAATTAATACTTATTCATTCTTCACTTTATATGCTAATATTGACAATTTTACATATTCTGAAAACAAAATTGATGTAAGCAAAAGACCTGAAATTGATAAATGGATTATTTCAGAATTAAATACTTTAATTAAAAAAGTTGATGAAGCATACAATGATTATGAACCAACAAAAGCCGGAAGATATATTCAAGAATTTGTTAACGAATATTTAAGCAATTGGTATGTACGTTTATCAAGAAGACGTTTCTGGAAAAGCGATAAAAACGAAGATAAATTATCTGCTTATCAAACTTTATACGAATGTTTAGAAACAGTTCTTTTGTTATCATCTCCAATTTCTCCATTCATTACCGATACTTTCTTCTTAGAACTTAATAAAATTTCGAGAAAAAATACAGTAGAATCTATTCATTTAGCTATATTCCCTGAATACGATAACAGCTTAATTGACAATGATTTAGAAGAACGTATGCAGATGGCACAAAAAATTTCTTCGATGATTTTGTCATTAAGAAAAAAGGAAAATATTAGAGTTAGACAACCTCTTCAAAAAATAATTATTCCTGTTGCCGACGATAAATTTAAAAATCAAATTTCAAAAGTTGAACATTTGATTAAATCAGAAGTTAATGTTAAGGAAATAGAATATGTTACCGAAACAAGTGGTATTATTATTAAAAAAATTAAACCAAACTTTAAAACATTAGGACCAAAGTTTGGCAAAAACATGAAACAAATTGCTGAGAAAATCAACACTTTTTCACAAGAAGACATTGAAAAAATCGAGAAAGAATCGAAATATCTAATTAATATAGATGGAAATAATTTAGAATTAACTATAGAAGATGTTGAAATAATTTTTCAAGATATACCAGGTTGGTTAGTTTTAAACGAAGGCTCTTTAACTGTTGCTTTAGATATAACTATTACCGAAAAATTGAGAGAAGAAGGCATCGCAAGAGATTTAGTTAATCGTATTCAAAACATCAGAAAATCGAGCGGTTTTGATGTTACCGATAAAATTTATTTAGAAATTGAAAAACTTGATTCAATTTATTCAGCTATAAGCAATTATAAAAATTATATTTGCGATGAAACACTAACAAATAATTTAATTTTTGTTGATAAAATTGAATCGAATGAATCGATAAAAATTGAAGTAGATAATAATATTGAAGTAACAATCTTAGTTAAAAAAATTAAATAATAAAAAATTAATTTATTTTTGTAAAAATATTTAACGAACTATGAGCAAAAAAATCGAAAGTACCCCAGTGAAAAACAGATATTCTGATGAAGAATTGCAAGAATTTAAAGTTTTAATTCTTGAAAAATTAGAAAATTCAAAAAAAGATTTAGAGCATCTAACAGATAATATTACTCAAAAAGGTAATGATACTGTTGATACTTCTCCAACTTTTAAAGTTTTGGAAGATGGTGCTGCTGTTCTTTCAAAAGAAGAAGCTGCTTTTTTAGCTACAAGACAAAAAAAGTTTATTATAGACTTAGAGAATGCTTTAGTAAGAATAGAGAATAAAACTTACGGCATTTGCAGAAAAACAGGACTATTAATTAATAAAGAAAGATTAAAAATAGTTCCTCACGCTACTTTAAGTATGGAAGCTAAATTGAAACAATACGATTAATTTTTAAGATGCTTAAAAAGTCGATATTTATTATAATTACTATTCTTCTTATTGACCAAATACTTAAAATTTGGGTAAAAACTTCGATGTATATCGGAGAAGAAATTCCTTTAATAGGCAATTGGTGCATTCTTCATTTTGTTGAAAACAATGGAATGGCCTTTGGTTTTTCTTTTTTTGGAACTACAGGAAAATTTCTTCTTAGTCTTTTCAGAATTTTGGCTTCGATTGGAATCGCATGGTACTTATATTCTTTAATAAAAGAAAAGGCAAACAAATGGCTGATTTACAGCATTTCACTAATTTTTGCCGGAGCAGTTGGAAACATTTTAGATAGCATATTTTACGGTGTTATTTTCGAAGAAAGCAATTACAATTATATTGCAAATTTCAACCCATCAGCAGGATACTCTTCATTTTTACACGGCAAAGTTGTTGATATGTTCTACTGCCCTGTTTATAGCGGATTTTTACCAGAATGGTTAGGTGGAGGTTATTTCACCTTTTTCCAACCTGTTTTTAATGTTGCCGATTCAGCTATTACAGTTGGTGTTATTGCAATTTTATTTACTCAAAAAGCTCTCTTTAAATCAGATAAAAAAGAAGTTGAACCAATCAATCAAGAAGAATAATCTTGTGGGACTTGGGCTTTAAACTTTTTTAATTCGCACTTTTCATTAATTGTTTTAATCGGCCTTTATATGACTGCCAATAATTTCTTTTAGTACTTTCATTTAAGAAAGACGCTGTCAATAATTTTTCAACCAAATCTGATTTCATTAACATCAAAGTTAGTATATCATTAAACATTTTTTTATTTATTCCTGCTTGATCAGCAAGAGTTGAAAATTGTTTAGCGATATTTCCTTTAGATAATTCTTTTGGTAAAAGGCCTTCTTCAAGTGCAAAATCTTTATCTTCGATATGAATACGACTGTTTAACAAATCATAAGCAGGACTTAATCTATAATCGCCCATAGGTGTTTCGAGCAATGAAAAATTCTTAAAGTGAGCATCTCCATTTGAGAAAAGATAGTTGAAAATTAATATCTTCAACAATTTAGGAGCTTCTAATTTATAAACAGGTAAATATTTCTGCATCAATTGAAATATTTCAAAATAATTTCCTAAATATTTATAGTTTTCGCCATGAGTTTGAGGGGTTCTACCTGCCAATGAGGCAAAATCATCTTGAGCTAATTTTGTTCCGTCTTCTTTTACATCAAATCGTTTAGTTATGTATGCTGGGGGGCCATTTTTAAAAAATATTAATGCGTTTTCGGCCGTTTCAATACCATATACTTGATGAGCTATTTGCATAGTTAGGTGTTCGTTTTCGGGCATTTGATCGCTCTTTTTAACTCCACTTGGAATAGATTTCAATATATGTGTTCCATATTCTCCATAATTTACCAATCTAAATTTGTTTTTATCAAGTAATAATGAAAATTTTTCTTGTACTCCAGAAATAGATATACATTTTCTATTTTCATCAAACAACTCATCTGTTTCAGAATTATATGTAGGCGAATAGTATGGTAATACATGATTTACTTTTTTCCCTTGAAACACTCTATTTAAACATGTTCTGCTATAGGTTTCAAAACCTTCGGCCAATGTGCCTGGACAATATTTTATTGTTGGAAAATTCATGGTTTTTATATTTTAATTACCCTTACTGCACCTATGCTATCATTTTGTGCAATATTTATTAGTAACCCAAAATAATCATCGTAATCAATTTTACTGTTTTTACAAACTACTTGTTTGTTAGACCCTTCGGGTAGAATATTGTAAAAAAATGGAAATAAAAATTCTGAATGAAAATTTTTTTCAATTTTAGGTAAAGTAAGACTTATTGATGGTTTGGTTGTATTATTTACCCAAGCATCATTATAACAGAATGTAAACGAACCATTATCGTGTTGAGTTAACAAGCCAGCTTCTTCATTTTTATATAATATTTTTGCTTGTCTCATTTGTTAAGAGATATATTTTTAAGTTTTAAACAAACCTCCATCCCGAGTACATCGGTTAATTTTTGTAAAGTTAGCAATGTAGGGTTTCCTTTTCCGCTTTCAAACTGCTTTAAGGTTCTTAATCCAATACCAGATAGTTCGGCTAAGGTTTCTTGCGTTACTTGCATCATTTCCCTCCGCTCTTTTATTGTTTTTATAATTTCTTCAAAGTGCATTATATGGCTCTTTTTTATGCAAAAATACGATTATTTTTATTAAATGCAATTAATAGTGCAATATAATTCACTTTTAGCCTTCTTTTTACTTATATAAATATTGTATTGATTGCTTTTTTAATTCACCACTAAACTTACTTGATGAACTAATAAATAATTTGAATTTACTTTTATAAAAATATGGTGGTATTTTTATATAGAATGAGTAATCATTTTCTTTTCCAAGCTTAGTTATAGGATTAATTATTCTTACTTTATTAAGCTTAACCGAATCTCCCTTTCTAAGTTCTGAATTAATATAACAACCCCAAGGCTCTATATTATCTAACTTAATTTTTAATTTAACTTTTAACCATGTATTGTCAACAGATAATTTTTGTTGAATATTTGATTCGAATAAAACTTTTGTTGAATATTCTGGAATATTAAAACTTGATGAAGTATTAGAATATAACAAAGCCTTTTTTATAAATCCTTCTTCGTTTCTAATAATATCATTTGAATCTAACAAACTAAAATCTAATGGAGTAGGATGTGGATTTAAATAAATACTGCAATAATATTTCATATTCATATCTCTATAGTGAATTATGCCTTGATTATATTGTTTAATTTGAAAAAGATTAACTGAAATAAGATACAGACCTAAACAACCAAATAAATAATAGTAAATTTTATTCCATCTTATTTTATCAATAAAAGCAGCTAATGGTAAAGCAAAAACTGGATAACTTTGAGTGAGTGCTCTACAAGAATATGTTGCCCCATACCTCCAATCGTGCCATGCTATAACTATTAAAATATTTAATAAACAAAAAGTAATAATCGAGTTCTTAAATGGAAATTTTTTAATAAAAAACATTCCTATTATAAAGAAAATGCTAACTGGTGTATAAATAAACCAACCTATCTCCCATCCAAACAATACCCTAAAATGAGGATTAAGAAAATCCCATTTACTTCCAACATCATAAACAAAAGACCCTGTAGCTAGTTTCCAATAAATTAATTGAGGTAAAACAGCTATAAATGCAGAAGCAAATAAAAAGCACAAATGCATTTTATTTTGTTTAACCAAATTCCATTTTTCAGTTGATGATTGTTTTGAATGTGTTGCCCATAATAAAGGTATAAATAACATAATAGCTTCGGTAGGTCTACAAATTGTTGCCAACCCTATAGTTGCACCAATTAATGACGCCAAAATTACTGTTGGTTTCTCATGCCATTTTATTGTAAAATATAATATTAATACATATAATGGGAAAATAAAGCTATGGCTCATTGCCCCATCTACCGAAATATACTGTATAATATTTGAAGCAAGTATTAATAGAGTGAGAGTTATTGTTGTTACTACATCATTAAAATATTTTAATAAAATTTTGCGCAGCAGAAAAATGGCCAGAATAAAATATATTATTGCACCAAAAGCAATAGCAAACTGATATGGTGGAGAAAATCCATTTGTTTCATAGCCTAAAATAATTGCAAAAATATGTCCTATTAAAAAAAACGGACTTTCAATTATTGCAACACCTCCAAGATATTTAAAAACAAAATGTCCGCTTTTGCACCTATTTGCTTGATATACATACCCTCCTGAAACAGAATATTTTTTATCAATTTCAGGAAACCATTCTAATTCTTTAAAGTCGTGATGTAATAAAATTGATGGCAAGTATAAATAGTATCCAAGTGCATCCCAAGTGGTAACTACTAGAGGTTTATCTTTCTTATAATTTTCTGGAGTAAAACGAAAGGATATAACAATAACAGTTATTAATAAGCATGCTAAAAAAGAATATCTATTTTTCATAATTATTTTTTGCTAATTACGCTCTAAAATTTATATGTGATTATAAATTCTTCATACTATGAGGCTCTTTAACCCTATTTCGCTTTTTTTTAACAAACATAAAGTAAATTTATATATTTACTTATATCTAATAAATGTCAATTTATATGTTTACTAATTCTAATGGTAATTCAGAATAAGCCAAATAATAACTTTACTTCTTACCTTTTATTAAATTTTGATATTGAAGGAAATATTTTTCGGCTTTTTGTTTATCGCCCATTTGCATATATGCTATTCCTAAATTTTTATTTGTTTCGGGATTATTAGGATTAAATATCAATGACTTTTCTAAAACTTCGGCTGATTCTTTAAATTTACCTGCTATGCCATAAGCAACGCCCAAGTCTTGATATGTATAAGCATAATTTGGATTTATCTTCATTGCTCGTTCAAGATAATATATAGACTTGTCAATTATTCCCTTAAACCTTCCGTATAAAATTCCTAAATTATAATTTGTTTCGAACCTATTTGGATATTGTTTTAAAAGCTTTTCGTAAATAATAATATTGTAGTCGGCATTGTTGCTTTGTGATAATATTACATCAATATTCTTATAAAATTTATCGTTGAATGGACTTATTTCAAGTCCTTTTAAATAATAATATATTGTGCTATCGAAGTTCTTATTATACTTAAAATAAGCATTGCCAAGTAATAAATATGGTTCGCTATATGTTGGGTGAATTTCAACTGCCTTTTTTAAATGTTTTACACTATTTGTGAAAAACTCTTTTCTTTTTATAGGATCATTTGTTTTATCGAGTTCTTCAAGCAAAACACCTCCTATTGCATTATTGCCTTTTGCACTATTTGTCGAAACTTTTGCATCGGTTGAGAATAAAGTGTAATTGTTTTCCCAAGCTCTGTTTCTATCTATAGTTTTAAAACTATAAAGACCTAAAATTGGAATTAAAATAAACCAGATATAATTAATATTTTTAAATTTTACGCTTATTTTTTCAACAATAAAATATGCTATAACAATGCAAAAAGCTAATGATGAAATATACATAAATCTTTCATTCATAAATGTTCCTATCGGAAATACAATATTTGAAACAATAGAAAAACTAGCTAGAAAGAAAAAAATTGAATATGCTAAAATGCTTTTGTTTTTTAAGTTTTTTATGGCATAATAAATAATAAAACCATAAAACAATACCGAAATAATTACCCATATATTAGAGAAATCAACTACAGGTATTTGTTTTGGATAATAATCAGAAGTTAATGGGTGTGGAAATATTAATAATTTTATATAAATTATCATTGTTAGCAATATAGTCGCTATTTTTTCGAATCCATTGGCATCTAAAAACGGATTATTCATAAGCTCATCTACAATTGGAACTGTTTGATCTCCAAGAACTTTGGCTCTTATAAAAATATAAAATAATGAAGCCGATAAAATTGGTATAGTAATATAAATTAGCTTAGATATTGGAACATCTTTTCTGAAAAAATAAATTGTGGCAGGAATAATTGCAACAAATGTAATTGCATTTTCTTTTGAAAAAATGCCCATTAAAAACAGAAAAAAACTAAAAATTAAATATTTTCTCTTTTGTTTAGAATCTTCTGAATCATAGTATTTTATAGAAAAATATAATGCCGAAATAACACCTAAAAAAGCCATTATTTCATCACGCCCTTTTATATTAGCAACAACTTCGGTGTGAATTGGATGGGCTAAATATAAGATAATACTTATAAAGGGTATATTAAACCACCATTTTTGCTTTTCATTAACCTCAAAGAGCTTACATAGTGACACATAAATTATTATGCAGGTTAATGCGTAAAGCAAAGCATTTATTAAATGGCTAACAAAAGGTTTTGCTCCAAAAAACTCATATTCAACAGCAAAAGTTGCAATTGAAAGCGGACGATATCTGAAGCCGGCAACTAAATTTTTTTGTATCCCGAAGAACCCCGTAAACGAATCATATTTAAAAATGTCGCCTATTCCATCAATTCCTTTTTTAGTGAAATTATTTGAGGTAATAACAATGCCATCATCTAAAGCATAATCATGATTTAATGTATTCGAATAAAGTAAAAAACTTAAAGTAAAAATTATTATTAAAGCATAAATATTAACATTGATGTATTTAGGTAATATTTTTTCGGGCTTAATAGAAATTATAGGTTTGCTGTTTTTAATTTTTTTATTCATATTTGATTAAAAATTAACTTTTAACAATTATTATTTAATTCAAGAATTCCTTCTATCATAGTATCCCATTCAAATTTCTTTTTTTCAATTGCGGCATTAGCCGAAAATTCGGCTTCTTTATTTAATTCATAAAAATTTCTGATAGCTTTAGCTATATCTGATGGTTCTTTTGAAGTAATGTAACCTACTTTCCCATCAGGAACAATTTCGGCTAAACCACCAACATTTGTAACAATTATTGGCCTTTCGAAATGATATGCTATTTGAGAAACACCACTTTGCGATGCATTATGATATGGCTGAACTATAATGTCGGATGAACAAAAATAGTGTTTAACTTCATCTTCATGAATATATTTGTCTAATATTATAACACTATCTTTTATATCATTTTTCTCGATTATATCAATATATTGTTGTTTGTCTTCATAAAATTCGCCAGCAACTATTAATGATATATCCATATCTTTTAATAAAGCCATTGATTCTAATAATAAATCTAGTCCTTTATATTTTCTTATTAAACCAAAGAACAAAATATATCTTTTAGTTTCAGATAAATTTAGATGTTTGCGAGCTTGTGTTTTCTCAACTTTTTCTCCAAAAATATTATATATAGGATGCGGAATAAACTTTTTATTGTCTGTTTTAACAAACAATGATAATTCATCTAAAACAGCTTTCGACATTGCTACAAAAGCATCACATTTTTTCAAAAAATAATTTGTTAAACAATTGTCGCCTATCCTTTTTTCATGAGGAATAACATTGTCGGTAATAGCAATAATGTTAATTTTTTTTCTTTTAATTAATCTTATTATTGACCCTAAACTTATTGCCATAAAAGGCAACCAATATCTTACTATCACAAAATCGGGCGACTCATTAATAATAAACTTTGCAGTTTTTATCCACGAAAATGGATTTATTGAATTAATAAGGCTATAAATTTTTATACCTTCTGGTGATTTTGATTCAGAATATTGTGTTTTACCAGGGAATAAAAATGAAGGATATTGATATGAAAATGAGACTATTGAGTTCTCTATTCCATTTTTTGTAAAAGCTAAAGATAATGCTTCATTAAAATTCGCAATTCCTCCTCTTAATGGATGAGCAGGTCCAATAATAATTATTTTTTTTACTTTATTCGCCAATTTTTTCTTCAATTAAATAAGCGTTTCTGTCGTGAGATGTGCGTGAAATCATTTCGGCTAAGAAACCTGCTAAAAACAATTGAGTTCCTAATATCATTGTTGTTAATGCTATGTAGAAATAAGGGCTTTCGGTAACTTTTATTGCTGCAATATTATTAAACACATAATAAATTTTATTTATGCCAAGATAAGTTGCCATAATAAAACCTATTAAAAACATCGATAATCCTAAAGTTCCAAAAAAGTGCATTGGTCTTTTTCCGAATTTTGAAACAAATGTAATTGATATTAAGTCTAAAAGGCCATTTATAAAACGTTCAAATCCAAATTTAGAATAACCATATTTTCTGCTTTGATGCCTTACAACTAGTTCTCCTATTTTTTTAAACCCCGCCCATTTAGCAATAACTGGTATGTAACGATGCATTTCGCCATAAACATTAATGGTTTTTATAACATCTTTTTTATAAGCTTTTAACCCGCAATTAAAATCATTAAGGTTTATTCCGCTCATTTTTCTTGTAGTCCAATTATATAATTTTGTAGGAATTGTTTTAGAAATTGGGTCATATCTTTTTTTCTTCCAACCCGAAACCAAATCATATCCTTCTTCTTTAATCATTTTATATAACTGAGGTATTTCTTCGGGATTATCTTGCAAATCGGCATCCATAGTTATAACAACATCGCCTTTCGAATGTTCAAATGCAACATTTAAACCTGCAGATTTACCATAATTTCTTCTAAATTTTATTCCTTTAATATTTGGGTTTATGGCAGTTAAATTTTTTATCATTTGCCAAGAATTATCAGTACTTCCATCGTCAACAAATAATATTTCATACGAATAATTATTCGAATCCATAACTTGTTTTATCCAATTAGATAATTCGGTTAATGATTCTTCTTCGTTAAGTAATGGTATTACAACTGATATATCCATAGGTTTAATTTATATTGAGAATGGTTTATCTTTTTTAACAACTGCTGCAATAACTAATGAGATTAATCCGCCGTAAATTATATTGCCAATTAAACTGCCCATAGTCATAAAATAAGGATTTAAAAATTTGCTGCTATTTTCAATATAAGTATATATTTGTTCATCGCTTAATCCAGACTCTTTTAATTGTGTAAATTGTAAATTTCTCAGATATTCGAAATAATCTATGTCGAAATAAATATAAATACCAAAAAATATGGTATAAATTACCGCAGAGATTGAAACAAGAACTAACCCAAGGGTTAAAACTTTTCCATAAGACAAATAACCTTCAAAATATTTGTCGCGGTAATCTTTCATGCCCTTATAAATAAAATAAGCAAATATTGATAATTGAACAATAAAATTCAAAATACCTGCAACAGCACCTGATTGGGCAAAGTTAAACATATAACTTACTAAAAATAAAGTAAAAAGTAAAATTGCTATTATTGTTGAATACGATAATACATGTTTAAGTACGTTTGGTTTAGTTTCTTCCATAATCTTGATTATTAAAAATTATGTGCAAATGTACAAATAAATAATTTTTTTAAGGTAATAATTTTTTAATTTAAATTGATTTTCTATTTTTGCATCGGGTAAGTCTTATACGACCAGCTCCTGCTGAACCCCCCAGGCCTGGAAGGGAGCAAGGGTAAGTGGTTGTAGCGGTGCGATGTAAGTAGCTTACCCTTTTTTTATTTACATTTTTTATGGCCTCTTTTATTAAACTTTATAATGATAACACCAATGACAAGCATCTTGAACAGATTGTTTCTTGCTTAAAAAATGGCGGTGTTATTATTTATCCAACCGACACTATTTATGCTATTGGCTGTGATATTTATAATCATAAAGCTATAGAAAAGGTTGCACAAATAAAAGGCATTAAACCTGAAAAAGCAGAGTTTTCATTGATTTTCAACGACTTAAGTCAACTTTCGAATTACACTCTTCAGGTTGATAATAATATATTTAAAGTTTTAAAGCGTGTTCTTCCGGGGCCATTTACTTTTATTTTAAATGCTAATAATCAGATTCCAAAAATATTTAAAAGAAATAAAAAAACTATTGGAATAAGAATTCCTGACAATAATATTGTAAGGGCAATAGTTGAAAAACTCGGAAATCCAATTATATCTACTTCAGTTCACGATGAAGATGAAATTATTGAATACACTACCGATCCTGAGCTTATTTATGAACGTTATAACAACAAAGTTGATATTGTTATTGACGGTGGTCACGGAGAAAATGTGCCTTCAACCATTGTTGATTGTACCGAAAATACTATCGAAATTATTCGTCAAGGGATAGGCGAAATATAAATTATTCTTTTCAAATTTAAAAAAAATATTATCTTTGCTTGAATTTTAAAACTAATAAAATGGAAAGTATAAAAACTATCTCCGAATTAAACACAGAAAAAAAACAATGGGAAGCCCCTATGTTAAAAACAAATGCAAGCGAAAATACTGAAGTTGGAACCTTTGGTGGAGGGCCAGAAGGATTCCACAGTACCACAACTACCTTTTATGGGCTTCCAAGCTAGAATTTCTAGTACTTCACGCTGATTTTACTGCTGATTTGAACCAAAACCATTTGATGTAAAAATGATAGACCCTTCGCTTTGGGATCAGTGAGACAAGCAACAAAAATGTTTTTGTATATTTAAAAAATTTAATATATTTGCTTGAATTTTAAAACAAAGAAAATGGAAAGTATAAAAACTATCTCCGATTTAAACACAGAAAAAAAAATTTGGGAAGCTCCTATGTTAAAAACAAATGCAAGCGAAAATACTGAGGTTGGAACTGCTCCATTTGGACCAGAAGGATTTCACAGTGTTACAACTACTGTTTATAGCACTCCAAGCTAGAATTTCTAGTACTTCACGCTGATTTTACTGCTGATTTGAACCAAAACCATTTGATGTAAAAATGATAGACCCTTCGCTTTGGGATCAGTGAGACAAGCAACAAAAATGTTTTTGTATATTTAAAAAATTTAATATATTTGCTTGAATTTTAAAACAAAGAAAATGGAAAGTATAAAAACTATCTCCGAATTAAACACAGAAAAAAAACTTTGGGAAACTCCAATGTTAAAAACAAATGATAGTGAAATAACTGAGGCTGGATCTAGTTATGCTATGTTGGAAGGGCAACACGGAACTTTTTCAACATTGGGCATTAGCTGAGACTGTTGCAAAATTCTTTAATCGAGGCTTTTTAAAAATTTAATCCCGGAGTTAACATCTGTTAATGAGGAGATTAAATTTTTAAAGTAACGAAGAGTAAAGGATTTAACAACGGTCTCGGTTTTTGTCATGTTGAACACAGTGAAACATCTTCATGCCTTTAGCTACGCTCAGGGCGACAAATAACAATTGAATTTTTTGTTACTTTTTTTAAAAAAAATATTACATTTGCTTGAATTTTAAAACTAATGAAATGGAAAGTATAAAAACTATCTCCGAATTAAACTCACAAAAAAAACTTTGGGAAACTCCAATTTTGATGGAGCATGGCTCTAAAAACACAGAAAGTGGGACATCTACATGGTGGCCAGAAGCTGCACATCAAACAACGTCTGTATATGGGACAATGTCTTAGAATACAATAATAACTTATTTTTATCTTTTACAATAAAAACAAGCCTCTTCGCGTTGGGTTTATGTAGGCAAAGGTTTTGTGATGTTAAACACTTTTGTCATGTTGAACAAAGTGAAACATCTTCATGCCTTTAGCTACGCTCAGGGCGACAAATAACAATTGAATTTTTTGTTACTTTTTTTAAAAAAAATATTACATTTGCTTCGAATTTTAAAACTAATGAAATGGAAAGTATAAAAACTATCTCTGAATTAAACACAGAAAAAAAAAATTGGGAAACGCCAATTTTAAGAACAAATGATAACACCAATACAGAAAGTGGTGCTTATGCTTTTTCACCAGAAAGTGCACACAATGGTACTTCAATAAATGGAACTATGTCTTAAATGTATTAAGGCATCTATAATGTAATTGTTTTTCTTAATTTTTCTCCTTTATATGTTCCTTCATCTCTAATTTTCCAGTAATCTAAACAAAACTTCATCTCTTCATTTTCTGGAACTAGATTATATTCTAATTTATTTTCAAAATCATATTTATACGCTTCCATTATCCAACCATACATATTAGCAGGTGGTTTTGGTTGATAGGCAACTGTTTTTGGAACCCAGTTTTCGATAGTTTTTCTAAAAATATATCTATTCACTCCATCTTGATAAAGCATATGAGGCGGTAGCGACATAAAATATTGTAATAACCTAATATCAAGCAATGGGTAACGATAAATTACACCAAAATTTGATGCTGCAATAGTTGTTGATTCGCCACGTTTTGAAATATCGGAATTTAATAATTTGTCAGCTATTATATGATTTGAATATTTAAATTTAGAAGAGTTGAATGTTGGTTTATATTTATATTCTTTTAAAATAGGATAGGCTTTTGTAAATTCATAAATGAAATCAACCTTTGATTTATCTTTTTCTTTATTTAAAACTTTATTTGATCCTATATTAAATTTGATAAAAATAAAATTTTTAATAAAGCTATAAATAGTGCGTATTCTACTATTGTTTATAATTTTTAATTCCTTTAAAGCTTTGTTGTATCTTCCATCTGAAATATGTGCACCAATTATTGCAAAACTCCCCTTATAACTCACGCCATGATCACCTCCGTTACCAGAAAATATAATTTTAACATCATCTGCTTGAGCTTTTTCATAAATTTCTTTACTAAACATGGCATAATGACTTTGCGAAATACCATTGCCAAGCTTTATGGCATGTTCAACTACATGACGCATACCTTTAATTTTATCGGGGATAAAAGTATGTTTATATGGTTTTAAAAACTCAACAAATTTTGTAATAGGCACCTTCTCACTATCATTATTTTCGGCATCTACAGCTGCATGAGCATAAGTATATAATGGTCTATTTTGCTTATCAAGATAACTCTTTGCTATGGCAGCAATGCTAGTGCAATCTATTCCTCCGCTAACTTCTGAACCCACATTCCCTTCTTCTGGAATTCTACTTTCAACTGCCTGTTGCAAAAGTTGTTTAAATTCTTCGATATATTCTTCATCGGTTTTCTTTGGCAAAGGATTGCTTAAATTTAACTCCCAATATTTATTAATATTTATTACGCCATCTCTGTATTCTAGCAAATGAGCGGGTAGTAATTTTTTTATGTTTTTATAGAAGGTTAAGCATGTGTGTGCATTTGATTGTGTAACATAATCACCCATCCAATCAGAATCTGGCGTTAAATCTAAGTTAGGTAAAGAAGTTATTAATCGCTGATCATTAGATATAATTAATTGATTTTCATCATTATAATAATACAATGGGAATATTCCGAAGTGATCTCTTGCAGCTATAATTTTATTGTCTTCTGAAAAATAAACAAAAGAAAAATCGGCAACAAAGTTTTTTAAAAATTCAGTGGGATTTTTTGAAATGTTCTTTTTAAATTTCTCTATTTCATTTATGCCCCACGATTTGTATTCGGGCAAAAAAGGGTGAATATTTCCAATTAATTGATTGTCTATGTAGTTGCCAACTACTTCAATTTTACTAGAGATTTTAGTAACTATAGTGCAGAATTGTTTATAGTACATGTTGAAAAAAATTCAAGGATACAAATTTCCATTATCACTGCGATAATTTAATTTTTTAAATATGAAACAAGAAGTTTGTGAAATATAAGCAACAGAATGAAAAAGATGTGAAAAATTACATCTTTTGTATCTTCAATTAAAAAAACAATGATAAATATCCTGTTTTTCTATTGAAAATATATCATATTTTGGATGTAAAAATTATTAAGATGGAGAATAATTATATGCTTCAACTGTATTTAAAGTTCCTCCACTTAATGTTTTACCAAGTTCTTCATCTCTCATAATAGGTGTTTCCCAATTTTTTAAAACATTTTTTTCTATTATGTTAGTTTTATTTTCCATTAATTCTACTATATTATTGTTCATCATTATTGTGTTTTTTTTACAAATATAAAAAAATAAATCCAACTCTAATTTTTTTTTATCTATTCTTGAAATAAATTAACCTATCGAACTAAATTTGAATAAAAATATTCATCATTCCTCCAACTTTAAAGTTGGAGATAATAATGTAAATGATTTATTATTTTCCGGTGAATCCTGAGCCCATCTTGTGCAATATTCACCATACCTATTTGATAAATCCGCTAATAAAGGTTTATATTTCTGGCTTAAAAATTCTCTTACTTCACAAGGCATTTCCATCTTTAATGAAATATTGTTAATTTCTTTTATTTCGCATTTTTCCTCAATATTTGAGGTGTCACCTCCAAGAAATTCAACAATATTATGCAAAAGATTTTTTGGTTGCTCAGCAATGGCATCATAAAATCCTAATAAAATGTTTTCTTTGGGATAATACTTTGAGAATAAATCAATAGTTCGAGTATAATTTGAACGGAGTTCTTGAGCATCTGAATTAAAAAATTTAATCATATCATTAATGTTTTGAGAAGCTATAAATTCTTTGTTGCAGAATCTCAATCCAAATCGATAATTTGACCAAGCTCTATCAATTGGATTTCGCAACATAAATATTACTTTAACATCAGGTATAGCTTCATGCATTTTTTTTACATCTTCCTCATTGATAATTGAATATGAAGGTGAAATATCCCCTGTGATTCCTAATAGATTGTGAAATAATGATAAATACCATTTATCGTTAAAATTAGAGAGATACCATTTAAAATACCATCTAAGATTTTTATACTCTTTTGCTTTTAATAATTTTAAATATATTCTTGCAGTTCTTTTGATCCAATTAATATTTATTAGTCTATTTATCAAATAAGTTTTTCGAAGTTCTGTTGGAGAAGGGTATTTTTTATCTCTGTCAAAATAATGCAATTCTTTAATGGGAGGCATAGAAAAATCTGGAAGCTCACTTAATCTTGAATATAGCCATGTTGTGCCGGCCTTTTGGGCACCTATTACAACAAAATTAATTTTCCCTTTACGCACAATTTAATTTTTTATTTACACTTGTGTTCAATTAATCAAAGTTAATAATAATTACCTAAATTTGCATTAAAATTTTGATGACAATGAAAGTACAACACAAAAACCTAATTGATATAAAAAAAAATCCACACATTTTTAAAAACCCTCTATATTCCTTTTCTGTGTCTAGTAGACTAATTAGAAACGAAATAAACGCTTTAAAATATTTGCAATTTTTATATGTGTATTTAGAAATTTCTCAAATAAAGACAGTTTTCGGCAGCACTACTGATTTTTCTGATTTTTACGGAGGGCGTGTCTATTCAGCAAATAAGTCTCTTACAAATGAGCATATTGAATTGTTATCAGATAATAATATTAACATTGCTCTCACTTTAACAAATCATTTTTTTTCAGAAGAAATATATCTTAATAATAAATTGTTTTTAGAAAAGTATCATAAAGAAGGGAATGTTATTATTTGTACTTCAGACGAATTAGCAAAAAAAATCAGGAAAGACTTTCCTTTATATAAACTTAGAGCAAGTATTATTAAAAATGCAAATACACTTAATAAGGTTAATAAGGCTCTTGAATTATATGATGATGTAGTAATTCCAATGGATATGAATGATGATGATGATTTTTTGGAAAGCCTACCAGAAAAAAGTCGTATTATGCTTTTTGCTAATGCAAGTTGTGCTTATGATTGTCCTGCCAGAAGTTGTTATGCCGACATCTCTAAACGCAATACTTCTCAATCTCTTAAAATTAATTGCACAAGAAAGAAAATTGGGACTCTAGAAAGTGCTTTTTATTTCTTTGATGTTGAAAAATTTCACAAAATGGGTTTTACTAATTTTAAAATGATTCCTATTAAAATGGAACTTGAAACAAATATCGTTGGAGACAACGAATTATAAGTTTTTTATTTTTTTATATATCGTAAATATATTTCATTTATTTTTATTAATAAAGCAATAATACGAATACCGTCTTTTCGTTCTTTTGTTGTTAGTGAATTAATTTCTCTCTTTAAATTCAAAATTTCATTTAAATCGAATTTTTCTTCAACCTCAATATTTGTAATAGAATCTAATTTATCAACTATATAGTCAATTCCTTCCAATATATTCTTATTTGTGTTTTGGATTCTTAAGTTCTCTGTTTTATCTTTTCTTAGCCTAATTTCTTCTATTAAAATTCCTTTTAAAGCTTCTCTATATAAAAACCGAGATTTCATATCCCTAAATGTATATTCAACTGGAATACTAAACCAAAACTCTAAAACTTCTTTATCTAATAAAGGATATTTATACTCAAACCCATATTTTTCAGAAAACAAACTCCATGAATCCATTCTATTTGGAATATGATGTAATTCCAATAAGTTTAACATAAACTTTGTTCTGTTTCCATATCCAAAAATATTTCTCTTATTTTCATTAAAAATATTCTTCTTATATTTTTCAATTAATTTTTTATTCAAATATTTCAAGTTATCTTTTTTCCAACCTCTATAAACTGGCAATAACCCAAAAGGAACTAGTGCTGGGAAAATATCTGTTCTAAAATTTGTCAAGTTTGTAATTAAACTTCTTTTAAGCATCACTTTCAGCAACTTTAACCAATTAAATGAAAAAAATAAATGATTATAGACTCCTCTTATACTCAAAGACACAAATTCGTCGCCACCCCAACCACTGAAAATAGAAATAACTTTGTCTTTTTCTGCCACTTTCATAGTTGAATGTTCAATATGCATTTCTTCAAATTCTGGTATTAATGAATTCATAATAAACTCATTTTTCTCATAATTTAAATACTTAACTTTAACTAATTTATCTTTAGAGAAAGCTTCTATAAGTCGCTTTTCGTTACCTCCTCTAACTGTAGGGTCAATAGAATTTAAGTTTTCGGGTGTCCAAGAATAGCCAGTAATTCTAGTCTTATCTTCAATACAATCAGCTAAAATACTTGCAACTCCAGTCGAATCTATACCTCCACTAACATGCACACCTATATTACCATCTTCAATTCGATTATTTGTCGCATTTATCAAAAGTTCTCGTAGCTTTATAATTGACTCTTCGTAACTTAAATTTTTGTTTTGTTTAATGCATTCTGGCTTCCAATATTTGTTTGTTTTAACAGAATCTGAAGTAAAAATTGCATAATAACCTGGCGTTAATCTGAATATATTATTAAATATTGTTTTTGGATATCTTGGTTTTTTTCTTAATAAACGAGAAATAATAATTTCATCCGATATTGTCATAGTCGCTAGCCCTGACTTTGCAATTGCAAATTGATGTGAAGCAAATACTAACCTATTGTTCTCAAAAAAATAAGAGATAGGACGTACACCAATATGGTCGCGGAATATGTGGACTTCATTTTTTTTCTTATCGATAACCACAACCGCAAAATCGCCATTGATATAATTAGAACAATTTGCCCCCCATTTAATATAGGCCTTGCAAAATGCTTCCTCATAGCTTTCAAAGCTAAAATGAGCCTTTAATTCATCGGTATTGTAAATCCTTATATCAGCAAGAACTAAAAGATTCTCATGTTTGTATATGCCAACTTTTGCTATTCGATCTGGATGTGAGCAATAGCCTAAAGCAATATTGCTTTCAATCTCAAAATGCTCAGAAAAATTTTCCCATTTTACAGATTCTGAAAGCGACTTTATTTCGTTTTCATTTACTTCAATATTATTAAAATTTACTATTCCAAATATAAATCCCATTGTTCTACATAAATTAAAGGAACTGCTTCCCTATTTAATTTTTACTTTTTAAAATGTGTCTGTTATTAAATAAAATAGCTACTTTATTAATCTTTTCAAAAGATAACTTATCCGATTTGAGGGTTGTGATATCATTTAAAAAATTCCAATTTTCACCTGTGTAAAGCTCAAACCTTAGAAGTTTCGCCATCGATTCATCTCGTCTTAAAATATTGAAAAATGCTTCTATTTCACTTAAAAACCTTTCCGAAAGTTCTGAAAATTCGAGATATTCATTTTGTTGAAAGAATTGAGCAATCTTAGATGTGTCTGGGGAAATAATTTGATTTAGCAAATGTTGTTTGGCTTTAATAAATAATTGCCCTTCTTTTTCGAAAAAAAAAGGCACTATTAATGCAAATTCAGGGTAATAGATATTCGGAAAAATTTTTACTTCGTGATATATTTCCTTGATTTTGAATAATTCTTTTAGTGAACCAATATTGGAAAATCCAGAATCAAAAACCAATTTTATTTTAACCTTTGGGTTTGTAATAATGGTAGTATCATTTGCCACATTCACATAATAAGAACCTAATTGTATGGCTGTTTGATAATATTCATGCCTTTGTTGACCCCAAATAATTTTAAAAACACCACCATTTTCAACAAAAAGTTTTAAGTACGATAATTCGGTATTCCTTTTTAGCTCAAGTTCTAAATAAATATTTAAAATTGATGTAATTTCAAAACAGGCTCCTATTGGATATATTAAAAGTTTTTTCTTGTTTATAAAATTTTTATAGACCCCCAAAACATGATTGTAAAAATTATCAGAATCAACAATGTTCGTATTTGAATTTATTTCTTGAATAAAAACATCTAATTTATCCCTTAAGTCATAAAGATATGCAAATAGATTTTCAATATTTGGCTTAATATATTTTTCCGATAGCGAAATTTGAAGTTCGTCGATTGGAAGAATAGTAATATTATCTTTTAGTAAATTATTGTCCATTAATTTTTGAAAATGAATTCAAAGATAACTATTTAATTTTCAAAAAAATCTAAGATATATAATAACTTTAATAAGTTCATTTATATGTCGTTCACTTCGGTTTTATTGTTTTATGCATTAGTTGTTCTCACAAAAACATGTGTTTACCTTAAATAAATGTATTTTGATTTAATATCTAACTTGGCAATATAAATAACTGATATAATTCAATAAAGAAAGAAAATCTAATAATATTCGTATCTTTAACAAAATCTTATTTAATCATTCATTTAACTAAAAGTTAAATCCCACATAAAATACTTAATAAATTAAAATGTGAAGATGGTTCTATGAAAGAACTTTTTTTGCATTATACAATCATTTATTTACAACACAAATAATTAAAACTATGATAGCAATAAAAAGAGAAGGCATTATTTTAAAAAAAACTAACTTAGAGTTTGAAAACGAGGGAGTATTAAATCCTGCTATTTATCGCCAAGGTGACAGTGTTCATATTTTTTATAGAGCTGTTCGTAAGGGGAATAATTCAACTATTGGATATTGCCGACTCGATGGCCCTTTAACTTTAGTTGAAAGGTGGAACAAGCCATTTATGTCTCCAGAATTTGATTATGAATCGCAAGGTATTGAAGACCCAAGAATTGTAAAAATTGATAACTTGTTTTATTTAACTTATACCTCTTACGATGGAACAAATGCCAGAGGAACATTAGCTACTTCTGATGACTTAATGAACTTTAGCGATAAAGATATTATTGTTCCTAATATTACTTATGCCGAATTTGTATATTTAGCTGAATCTGCAGGAAAAATAAATGAATATTACTATAAGAATCATGATTTTTATTACCAAGAAGCTGACCCTGAAAAAAAGATAATTTTATGGGATAAAAATGTTGTTTTTTTCCCTAGAAGAATAAATGAAAAACTTGTTTTTTTGCACCGTATAAGACCCGGAATACAAATTGTTTTTATTGATAGTTTAGAAGATTTAACTAAAGTATTTTGGGATGATTATTTTGAAAATTTTCAAAACCATATTGTTCTTGATCCTATTTATAAACATGAGTCTAATTATATTGGCAGCGGTTGTCCTCCTATTGAAACACCAGATGGTTGGCTTTTGATATACCATGGCGTTGAAAAAACAGCTAAAGGCAATATATATTCTGCTTGTGCGGCACTGCTTGATATTAACGATCCTACAAAAGAAATTGCTCGATTACCAGAAGCTTTACTTTCGCCATTTTGTAAATGGGAAACTCAAGGTGAAGTTAATAATGTTGTTTTTCCGACAGGTACAGCTTTATTTGGAGATACTCTTTTTATTTATTATGGTGCTGCCGACGAACAAATAGCTTGTGCTTCATTAAATATTCATTCTCTAATTAATGAATTATTACTCCACCCTTCAGTTAAAAAATAAAATATGATTATACAAAATAAAGTTCCTGAAATTCTTTTTATAACTTCTTTTCCCCCCAGAGAATGTGGTATTGCAACATACTCTCAAGATTTAATTAGAGCTACTTCAGAAAAATTTGGACAATCTTTATCAATAAAAATTTGTGCTTTAGAATCAAATGACGATAGTTATGAATATGATAATAAAGTAATTTATAAACTTAATACATCTGATTCAATAGAATTTATAAACTTAGCAAATAAAATAAATTTGAACGATGATATAAAGTGTGTTATTGTTCAGCATGAATTTGGTTTTTTTCACGCATCCGAAGGAAAAGATTTTCTTGACTTTTTAAATAATTTGTCGAAACCAATTATTATTAGTCTGCATACCGTAATTCCTAAACCAAATGAAGTATTTAAAGAAATGGTTAAAAAAATGGCTTTGCCTTGCAAAAATATTATTGTAATGACAAATTCTTCTAAAAGTATTTTAATTGAAGATTATGATATTCCAAGCGGAAAAATTGAAGTTATTCAACACGGAACGCACTTAGTATTAAATAATGATATTGAGGTTTTAAAAGAAAAGCATGGCTTAACTGGACGTTTAATATTATCAACTTTTGGATTAATAAGTTCAGGTAAAAGTATCGAAACTACCCTTAATGCTCTTCCTTCAATTATTAAAAAAAACCCTAATGTTTTATTTTTATGTTTAGGGAAAACGCATCCAGGAGTAATAAAAAAAGAAGGTGAAAAGTATAGAAATTCACTTGAAGAAATGGTTATTAATTTAAACCTTCAAAATCATGTGGTATTTATAAATAAGTATCTTAGCCTTTCGGTTTTACTCGAATATTTAAGATTAACCGACATTTATCTCTTTACCTCAAACGACCCAAATCAAGCAGTTAGTGGCACTTTTTCGTATGCTATGAGTTGTGGCTGTCCTATTATTTCTACTCCATTCCCTCAGGCACGCGAAATGCTTGATGAAAACACTGGTATTATTATCGATTTTCAAAATTCACAACAATTATCAAAAAGTGTTATTAAACTATTAGGCGAAGAAAAACTTCGTAAAAGCATGAATACGAATGTATTACATAAAATTGCTCCTTCTGCATGGGAAAATTCTGCTATTAATCATGGATTACTTTTTAAAAAGATTCTTGATATTAAACCTCAACTGAAATATGGTCTTCCTCCAATAAATTTAACTCATTTAAAGATGCTTTCAAATGATATTGGAATTTTCCAGTTTTCTAAAATTAACCACCCCGACGCTGAATCAGGTTATACTCTTGATGATAATTCAAGAGCTTTAATTGCTGTTTGTATGCATTACGAATCAACATTTGACAATTCGGATATTGAATTAATGAAAATTTATATAAACTTTATCGAATTTTGCATTAAAAACGATGGTAGTTTGTTAAATTATGTTGATAAAAACAAGTTATTTACTAAGCAAAATTATGAAACAAATTTAGAAGATTCGAACGGAAGAGCTATTTGGGCTCTTGGTTATATTTTATCAAAAAAGCAAATTTTGCCGATGGAAATAATCCAAAAATCAAAACAACTTTTTGAAAAATCTATTAAAAATACCAAGAAGATGTTTTCTTCAAGAGCAATGGCTTTTAGCATAAAAGGATTATATTATTATAATGTTGCATATACAAGCAAATCTACCATAAAACTAGTTGAAACCCTTGCCGAACGTCTTTCTTTGATGTATAAACACGAATCTGAAGATAATTGGAATTGGTTCGAAAGTTATTTAACTTATGCAAATGGCGTTTTGTCGGAAGCTATGCTTTTTGCTTGGCTTATAGTTAAAAAACCTCATTATTTTGATATTGCAAAAAACTCATTTGCTTTTCTGCTTTCTAAAACTTTTAACAATAATGAAATTAAGGTGATTTCAAACAATAGTTGGCTTTCAAAAGGAGGTGATCGTGAATTATTTGGAGAACAGCCTATTGATGTTGCTTATACAATATTAGCATTAGATTCGTTTTATATAACCTGCAATGATAAAGAGTATTTAAAAAAGATAACTATAGCTTTTAATTGGTTTTTAGGTAACAATCATTTACATCAGATAATTTACAACCCTTGTACTGGAGGCTGTTATGACGGATTAGAAGAACATCAGGTAAATTTAAACCAAGGAGCCGAGTCAACTTTAAGTTATCTTATTGCACGATTAACGATAGAAAAATATACTGCTTTTAAAAAATGAATCTGTTTTTCAGAATAATTTTGCATATTTATCTGATATAACCTTCCAAGTATATCTTTTATTTGCAATTTGATGCATTTCGTTTGATAAGGCATTTATTTTTTCAGGCGTTAATTGCGAAATTATTTCTAACAATTCGGTATCATTTTTAAAATAAAGTGCTTTTTCTTCGGTAGTAAAATGGTTTGTTGGAACATCATAAGCTAATATTGGCAATCCTAAAAACATTGCTTCTACTAGAGATGGAGCGGTTCCACAAAATGAATGGCTGTGAATATATAAACTTGCATTGCTTCGTATTGTGTCTAATTCATTTAAATCATATACAGCATCTTGCAAATATAAATTAGGGTAATTTGAATATTTTAATTTTAACTCTTTCCCATATTGAAATTTATCGTAGTTTGAAACCAAAACAAGATTCCTATCAGGAAATTTACTGTATGCTTCTAATAAAAGATGTAAATTATTATCGGCCTGTGCTCTTGAAACACTAACATCATACTTTTTGTTAAGGAATGGGTATTTCTTCTTAATATCTTCATTAATTGCAATTTTTGAAGTATGATCTGCTCCATATTCTATTAAAATACTATCTTTTTTATATTCCTCTTTTATATAGTTGCAAAAATATTGATTATCGGCAACCATTGATGTAGCATATTTTATAGCAATTTTTTCAGATAATTTTAAATGCCAACTACCAATTTTTCCCCATTTATTTCTTTTCCATTCTAACCCACCAAAATTAATAATTGTATTTGTTTTTTTTAATGGTTTTAAAAATGGCAAAATAATGCATCCTCCTGTTCCAAGAATTAAAAGTGAGTCGTATTTAAACCAACTTAAAATAATTGATATAATATCATAAATTATACTTTGAACGCCATTTGCTTTAAAAGGCAAATAACGCAATTTGCTTCCGTTAAATTCTTTTAATTGTTTTTCTTTGGGCGTTTTTTGACAAAAAACAGTAATTTCAAATTCATTACTTTTTTCGCGGGTTAGGTAATTAACCAAGGTTTCAAAACCACCATAATTTGCCGGAAGACCAACACTACCAATTATTGCTATTTTTTTCTGAGTTTTTTCTCTCATTTTATAAATAATCTGAATAATAGCTATCAATATATTCTTTAAGTGAAGTTTTCCAATTACGCATTTGATTTACGCCTCTTAAATCAAGTTTTTTTGTTACTAGTCGTTCTGAAGCAGGTCGTTCTGCAAAATAAATGTCTTTAAAATAGTCTGAGGTAACTGTTGTTATTTTTACTTCTTTCTCTTTTCCTAAAACTTTTAATAATTCTTGTGCTACTTCAAGTCGGCTGGTTTGTCCTCCACATACACAATTATACAATCCCCAATATTCATTTTGAATTAATGCTTTAACTGTTTTTGCAAAATCATGTGTATAAGTTGGTGTTCCGTCTTTATCATTAACAATGAACAACTCTTTTTTACCATCTTTAAGTTGTTTCATTAGTTTTTGAATAAATTTTTTATCTTTTTTAGGTCCTGCTCCCATCATCCATCCTGCACGACAAACTACAAATCTATTTGCGTTTTCAACAACAAATCTTTCTCCCATATATTTAGAACGAGCATAAACTCCAAGCGGATTTGGTAAATCCCAATCGTCATAAAGCTCTTTTTGACCATCAAAAATACCGGCAGTGCTTATATATAATAAAGGAATATTAAGTGTGTTTGCTAAATAAACGGCATTTTCAACTGATAATGTATTTGTCATATAAGTATCATCCGAATTTTGTTCGCAAAATTCTAAATCGGTATAAGCTCCCAAATGAAATAAATAATCTGGTTTAAAATCAAAAACATCTTTTTTATATGCTTCAAAATCACGAAAATCTAAAAATGAAAGCCATTCTTCATTAACATCTTTATCGGTGCATTTAATTTCATATTCATCTTTATATTGTTTATAAAACGCTTCTCCTAGCATACCACCACAACCGGCAATGTAGATTTTCTTTTTCATAACTTTTATTTTAATTTTTATTTTTTTATTTTCTATATTTTATAACTTTTGCAGGAACACCACCTACAATTGAAAACGGAGGAACATCTTTTGTAACAACACTTCCTGCCGCAATAATACTATTCATTCCTACGCAAACACCATCAAGAATAGTTGCTCTTGTTCCAACCCAAACGCCATCTTCAACCTTAACTCCTTTTCTTGTTTCTCCCTGAACATTAACAGGTAAATCTGGATTATCAAAGTTATGATTTTCTGAAAATATTGACACATTTGGACCAAATATTACATTATTTCCAATAATAACTTTACCTCGAACCTGAATAAAACCATTTTGAGCTATTCCAACATTATTTCCAATTATTAACTGTTCACCTAAATTTCTTATAACTCCGGTGCAATCGATAATTGTATTTTTACAAATTGAAACATTATTACCAATTTGAACTCCATGCTTTGACAAAGCATTAATCTCAACATTATCACCAATAATTACAGATTTCCCTAGAGATATTCTTAATTTTGATTTTAATTTAACTCTTTTTCCAACAAATAAAATTCCTTTCGATCTCTTGAGAAATGGCTTAATACATAATCCTCTGAGAGCTTGAATAAATCGTTCTGACAAAATAAAAAATATATCAATAAAAGTTAAATTTGGGTCTATTTCATAATTAGTTCGACCCATTTTTTTTATTATATAGTTTGTTAGTTTTCTCATTAAATTAATGAATTATATATTTTAATTAATGATTCGTAATTTGCTTCTTCTGAAAAATTATTTTTTGCAAAACTAAACACTTTTTCAGACATATTAAAATACTCTTCATTAGATAATGAAAAAGCTTTACTTAATGAATTAAGCATAGAATCTTCATTTTTAGGTTCAAAAAGAAATCCTCTTTCTTCTTGAATTAACTCGGTTATACCACCAACATTTGATCCTATAACAGGCTTTCCTAAGCAAAACGATTCTACTATTGTTAATGGATTATTTTCATACCATTCAGATGGAACTACAACATAAGATGATTGTGTAATTAAATTCCATAATTCATCTCCACTTTTATACCCTAACACTTCGATATTATTATTGCTTTGCTTCTTTAAATCTTCTAATAGAGGACCTGTTCCTGCTATTTTTAGTTTAACTCCTAATTTTTTAGCACATAAAACTAAAGTTTCTATTCCTTTTTCTCGTGATAATCTTCCATAAAAAAAGAGATAATCTCCTCTGCTATCAGATTTTCTGAAAACGCCTGATTTAAAATTATATAAAACTGTTGACTTTGATTCAAAATTTTTATCAAATTCAAAATGTTTGTTTTTTGCAAACTGACTTACAAAGATAAATTTATCAATACTTTTAAGAGTATTTTTAAAATATTTTCGATAATATGCATCAAGCATTAACATAAAACTATGCGAAAATTTTCCTTCCAAAGAACATTTTTTTGATGCACATCTTAAATAAAAACCATCTTTACAAGATTCACAAATTTTATTTTTTCTATCTAGTAGTGTATATGCTGGACATATTAAACGGTAATCGTGAACGGTATGTATTATAGGAATATTGTTTTCTTTCAAGGCATCTAAAATGCTTACAGTTAATCCGCCCATAAATAAATGTATATGAGCTATATCAGGTTTGTTTTCTTTTATAAAATCAGAAAGTTTTTGTTTTACATCTTTATTATAAACGAATGATTTAATTGATGAAATTTTATTTAGAAATGATAAACTTCGAAAGTCTATACTTTTAGGAAAATGCTTAGAAAAATTATTTTGTTCATTGTTTATATCATCTAATGCAAAGTATAAAACTTCATGACCTTTTTTTATCAATAGTTCTGCGGTATTTAGATATACAGCATCTGCACCTCCTCTACGATAATGGCAATTATTTATAAGAAGAATTTTCATATTTCTACTGCTTATTTTTTGTATAATTTATTGCACTCTGTATTCCATCAACCATTTTAGCCAAAGTTATTTCTTTCGATTTTTTATACGCATTTATACTAAATATCGAATATAAATTTTCATCTGTGAACAATGTTTTTAATGATTTTTGCAAATCAGCTATATCGTTTTCTTCAACCAAAAATCCATTTATTCCATCGTCAACATAATCTATTATTCCGCCATGTTCAATTTCTTTTGATCCTATAAAAGGTTTTTTGCAAGCAAATGCTTGAATAACACTAAGGCCACCTTGCGAAGGCAATACTACAATGTCTGACAAAAGAATAAATAAAGTTGCTTTTTCTATTTGTTTTCCTGCAAAAATAGTATTTATTTTTTCTTGCTCTGTCATTTTACTCAAAATCAATTCCTTATCAGGACCATCTCCAACTATTAATGTTTTAGCTTTTATACCTTCATTATTAAGGTTTGTGGTAGCTGTTATTAGGTTATTAATGTTTTTACGTAATTCAATTCCTCCAATATACAAACTAACCTTGCAGTCATTTAGTTTTAGTTCTTCTTTTTTTGCATTAATAAGTGGCGTAAATTGCAATGTTTCTTCATCAATATTTGAAGTATCTACTGTATTTTGAGCTCTAAATATTTTTTTCTGTTCAATATTAAAATCTCTAATAAGTGATTTATCTGCAAATGAAGTATAGGTAATATAGGCATCTGCTCCTTTAATGAAAATTGAAACAATGGGGTCAATTATTTTTCTGAATAGGGTTCTTTCTTTTGAAGGAACTGAACCTGCTTCATACCATATAAATTTTTTTCTAAATATTTTACAGTAAAGATATATAAATATGTCATTATAAAAATTTGTTGTTGGCTCGGCAATTACAACATCAAACCTATTAAATAGCAAATGAAAAAACAAAAATGGATGCCAAACTCTTAATTGTTTTGTGCTGTCTTTACCTTTAAAATTTAAAAATATAGTGAACAGCTTTTTGGCTTTAAATCCTTCAATTGAGTTTGCATTAGCCTGAGAACCAGTCTTAAATCCATCACCATAAAAAACAGTTAAATCTATGTTTTCTCGATTTGCCAGTTCTTTAAAAACAGGCACTCGATAATGAGGTATTATTCTTTGGCTAATTGCAACTTTAATTTTTCTCATATATCTTTAAAAATAATTCTTGATATTTATTAATCATCGAATTTACACTAAAATTATCTTTTGCATATTTATATCCTGCTGCAATTATATTATTTCCATCTTCTGTATCAATTATATCAATTGCTTTTTTCATGGCAATCTCTAATCCTTCATCTGAACCGTCATAAACAAGTCCGTTTTCAAGGTTTACAATAAAATTATCGGTATTCGCTCCTTGAGAAATTATGCACATTTTTTTTCTAAGCAATCCTTCAAACAAAACATTAGGACAGCCTTCTAATAATGATGGAACAATAAGAATTTTTATTTCACTAAAAAATATATCTACATCAGGATTAGCATCTTTAATTGTTATTTTAGAAGACGTTGTTACTACCTGTTGTATTTGATTGTGTTGGTTTCCTTTGCTTCCCTGAAGGATTAAATTTGAACTTGAAATTTGATTTTGAATAGAATTAAATACACTAATGGCTTGTAAAAAATTTTTCTCAACATTTGTCCTTCCTAAACATCCAAACGTATATTTATTATTGCTTATAAAATCACTTGGAACCTCAAATCCATTGTATATAGAATGCATTTGATTGTGATACTTGCTAGGTATTATATTTTTAAAATCCTCTAAAGCTTTTTTACTATTAAAAACTAAATTTGAATTTTTAATTTGTAATTTTTCTAGTAATAATAAATATCTATTATATAGCCTAAAACTGGTTCTTACATTTGCAATGCACTTTTTCTTAAATTGCTTAGGAGCGAATAATCTTACAAATAAATTGTTCATAAACAATGTGCTGCAAACAATATCAAATTGACCTTTTTTAATGTTTCGTCTTAAATAAAAACCTGCTTCAAGTATCTTAAATAAAGGGAATGTTTGCTTAAGCTTATTTGTATATACTTTTACATCTGATAGTCCGAAAATTTCATTGTAAAAAGTCTCTTTTTGATATGCATATAAAAATAAATGCTTCTCAAATTTAGAAGAATCGAGTTCTTTTATCAAAGTAACAAACTGCTTTTCAGCACCACCTTGACCTAAATTGCTAATAAAAAAAGCTACTTTAATTTTCTCCATAAATATTTTTTATCTCTTTCGCGGGAACGCCAGCAACGATAGTATTAGAAGAAACATCTTTTGTAACCACTGCACCTGCAGCAATTATACTATTTTTATTTATTGTTACTCCGGGTAAAATAATTGCCCCAGCTCCAATCCAAACATTATTGTGTATTTCGACCTTTTTAAAAGTATGCCCCTGTAATCTAAATGGGATTTGTTGATTTGAATAGTTATGGTTTGCTGTATGAATAATAACATTGGGGCCAATAATTACATCATCATGCAATATTAGTTTGCCTCCTCCGCTAACCCAACATCCACGATTAAATGAACAATTATTTCCAATTACAATATTTTTTGTTGATTCAAAATGGCAATTTGTATTAACAATAAGGCCTTTACCAACTTTCTGAAAACTTATATTATAAAACAATCTTCTTAATCTATTTCCTAAATAAAAATCGGGGAAAATATTAAGAAATACTTCGGTATATTGGAATAAAGTTAATTGTATTTTTTTTAACATTTAGTATTATTTAATATTATAATATGGTTTTTCCATAAATAATTCATCTGCCAAATTTAATATTTTATTTTTCTTCTCCTCTTTAAAATACGATTTGGTTTTGGCATTTTTGGCAACCATCTTTTCTTTGTATTCGTGAGTGTGCATAATAAATTTAGCAGGAATTCCGGCAATAATGCAATTATCAGGAAAAGATTTTGTAACAAGAGAATTTGCTCCCACAACACAATTTTTCCCAATTTTTACGCCAGGCATAATAACTGCATTGTTTCCTATAAATGTATTATCGTCGATAAAAATTTTTCCAAATACATCAAAATCAGGTATTTCATCTCTAAAAA
>CAZJKL010000012.1:0-8858 GCA_964546655.1 uncultured Bacteroidales bacterium
GCTGAGGCACGAAGCATCTCCTTTATGCAGATATAAGACCCTTCGTTACCTCAGGATGACAAGAGCTAACACAAGGCTGGTGAGTAGTTCGGAATCGCTCGAGGCTGGCGCGGATTTGTAATCCGTGCCTTGTTTTTATATGAAATAAGTTATTTAACTACCATTCTTAATTTTGTGTTATGGCTTTTGTCTTGCTGAGGCACGAAGCATCTCCTTTATGCAGATATAAGACCCTTCGTTACCTCAGGGTGACAAGAGCTAACACAAGGCTGGTGAGTAGTTCGGAATCGCACAACTGGTTTATACGTATTTTTTAAAATATATTTGCACGTGCTTGTAAAATATATTATCTTTGTATATATCTGTTTAAATTTTAAAATCATGAACACTAAATTAACTCTTACTATTGAGCAATCTATTATTGAAAGAGCAAAATCTTATGCAAAAAGCAAAGGACATAGCTTATCAGAGATTATTGAGAATTTTCTTAAAGTAATAACAATGGAGCAAAAGATTAATGATGATATTTCTCCTATTACTAAATCTTTACGAGGAAGTTTTAAGTCTCCTGAAAATTTTGATTATAAGAATGAATTATCAAAATCACTATCTGAAAAATATCTTGCATGAAAAAAATACTAATTGACACAGATGTGATTCTTGACTTCTTCTTTGATATAAAGCCTTTTTCTGATAATTCTACCATTATTTTAAATCTTTGTGAAAGAAAGATAATTGAAGGATTTATTACTCCAGTGATAATTAGTAATATTTATTATTTACTTCGAAAAACTGCAAAACATGAAAAGGTTATAGAAAAATTAAAGCAGTTATTAACTATTACCAGCGTTTTGAAAATGGACAAACTTGTTATAGAAAAAGCCTTAAATTCAGACTTTGAAGACTTTGAAGATGCTTTACAGAACTTTTCGGCGGTAAATTATGGAGAAATTGAAGTAATAATTTCTAGAAACGTAAAGGATTATAAAAAAAGTGAAATTGGAGTATTAACTCCTGAAAGTTTTGTTAAACTAATAAACACCTAAAGTTCAGGCTGATGCGGAAATGTTTCTCTGTGGTGCGTAGTTTCCTTCCTAAAACTTTCGGAAACGCACTTGATAAACTTTATTTGGTTCGTAGTTACAAACTACGAACAACAGGGTCGATGCTGGCGCGGATTTGTAATCCGTGCCTTATTTTTATATGAAATAAGTTATTTAACAACCAGTCTTAATTTTGTGTTGTGACTTTTGTCCTGCTGAGGCACGAAGCATCTCCTTTATGCAGATATAAGACCCTTCGTTACCTCAGAGGTGACAAGAGCTAACACAAGGCTGGTGAGTAGTTCGGAATTGCACAACTGGGGATGGTAAACTAAAACAGGTCTTCAGCCTGTAAGAGCAGCTTAATATTTTTATCGCTTTGGTTCTGTTGGACTTCAAAGAAGTCCTTAGGTTTGTAGCCAAATTAATGGCTACAAACCTTTGACCCCATAGGGGTCTTAATATAATCAATCAATTAATTTTTATATGGGGCACGACTTTGAGTCGTACCCCATATATTTATGTTTTGTAGCAAATACTACAAATGATTTTTTTACGAAGCATTTCTAAAGCTTTCGGAATCGCACAACTTGGGTCGTTTTTATTACGAATTAGTAATTAAAATACTACTAGTATTGTATTTGTTTATATTCTTTAAAAAAATCTTTAAGTTTTATCTCATTTATAAAATCCCGACCTAAGTCAAAATAATCTTTATTCTTAAAAAAGATTATTTCACTATTTAAAAATAAAGGAATATCTATTTTATATTTAAAAAGTAATCGAGATAAATATAAGTATCCATATTTATAGTCTTTTTTTAGTTTAAAATTAATATTATAATATTTTGACGAATCGGATTTACCATCCAAAATATAATTATATGCTAATAAATATAAGTTACTTTTATTAATTAAGAAAGATTTATCATTTAACTTTTCCATTTCGAAAAAATCTTCTTTTGAAATATTTTTTTTTATAGATAAAACAAATAACTCTAAAAAAAAATCATTTTCATTTTCATTATTAACAATTTTTAAATTAACATTTATTGAGTCTTGAGAAGTCTTAAAAGTTTTCATTTTGTAATAGCTTTTTGAATGGCTATAGTCTCTTTGTTCTATTTCATTAAAATAAATCTTATTACTTTTGATATAATAATTACCAATATATTTTTTAGAATATTTTATGTATTTATCCTTTTCATAATATCCATTTTTTTCATACCTCTCATATAAACTATCATTAATAAAATATATAGTATCCATTGTATTGTAATAACTATTTCCTGATAATTTTTCAATTACATTCTGAGAAAGTATATAATCACAAACTAAAATAAAAGGTAATAATAATATTATTCTTTTTTTCATTATTAATTTAATTTGATTTAATCACTACCATATGGGATTATATTCTAAAAATTCTTTTATTGTCATATTTTCATCAATAACTTTAAATTCTATTTATTCAATATTTTCTCTGTTATGCGTAGTTTCCTTCCGAAAATTTTAGAAAAAACATTTGAGAATCAAACAATCTATTTCTTATTAATTTTATTTAGAAGAGTCGTAAACGAAGGTAATATTTTGTCGTTTTCTTCAAAAACATTACCTATCACAATAATGTCTGCTCCTGAGTTCCATGCTAATTCAGCACTTTCAAGTGTTTTTATTCCTCCGCCAATTATTAATGGAATAGAAATATTTTTAGAAACCATCGAAATCATTTCACTACTTATTGGTTTTAATGCTCCGCTTCCGGCATCCATAAATATTAATTTTAGTCCAAGCATTTCTCCGGCTATGGCAGTGCTTAATGCTATGTCGTTTTTGTCGTGAGGAATAGGCATTGTATTGCTAATATATTGAACTGCTGTTGCTTTACCGCTTTCAATTAATATATATCCGGTTGATATTACTTCTAATTTGCTATTCTTTAATAATGGTGCTGTTAATACGTGGTTTCCTATTAACATATCAGGGTTTCTCCCCGATATTAATGATAAAAACAGAATACTGTCGGCATTATAGTTTATTTGCAGTGGGCTTCCCGGAAATAAAATAACCGGAATGTCAGAATATTCTTTTATAATAGATATGCATTCATCAATTTTATTGTTTGTAAGCAGACTTCCTCCAACAAAAATATAATCAACATTGCATTTATATGCACTTTTTATAAGCTGAATTAAATTAGCACTATTATGTTTGTCGGGGTCAATTAATACTGCCAATTGTTTTAAGCCCAAAGCTTTATTTTCATTAATTTTTTTATAATTATTCATAAATAAATTCACATTAATAAAATATTTTTATCATAAAAATTATAGCTTTACAAATATAATTTAAAACTATTACAATTAAACTAAACATTTTTTTAAATAATTAAAATTAAAGAAATTAATTTAAGGTTTAGCATTGTTAATTATAAAATATTGATTTTTAAATGTTTGGATTTACTATAATATATAACGACATAAATAACTTTGTTTTTGAACATAATCACAAGCTAGTTTATGATTCTGAAAAGTCGAAAAAGAGATATTCATTCTTTTACAAACAAAATAACACATTTATTAATGATAAAATATTTGCAGAAAACAATGACTTTATATTCGGAATAGATGGTGTTATTTTAAATCTTGATTCAATAAAAAAAGCACACTCAATTTTTAACAATGATGAGTTATTTTTAAATCTTATAAAAAAAAATAAAGCCTCGTTTTTCAGTGAATTTAAAGGCGACTTTTGTGGTTTTGTTTTTAATAAAGAATCGGAAGAACTAAATGTTTTTACAAATAAAACAGGTACAAAAAAAGTGTTTTATTGCAAACTTGCAGAACAATTTATTATAAGCCATAGTATTTCTTCTATTGTTGAATTTAAAAATTCATTTAATTACACAAATAATCTTAATATAAATGCCGCTTATCAAATGCTTACTTTTGGCGGTATGATTGAAAACAATACGCTTGTAAATGATTTATTTAAGCTTAATGCTGGTGAATGTATTTTTATTAAAGATGATTTTTATTCGATAAAAAAGTATCATGATTTTAATAATATTGAAGTAAATATTAATGATAAAAATATTGCAATTAACCGATTAGAAGATATTTTTATTGAAAATATTAAGCTAGAATATGAAAAAGATAAAAGTAGCTTATATGAGCATTTAGCTACTCTTAGTGGTGGTTTAGATTCAAGAATGAATATTGTAAATGCAAATAACTTAGGTTATAAACCACATAATTTTTGTTTCTCACAGTCGAAATATCTCGACGAACAAATTTCTCGTAAAATAAGCAATGATTATAAAAATGAATATTCGTTTATTCCATTAGATAAAGGTAATTATGTGTTTGACATTCAGGAAAATACAAATGCTTATGAAGGTCTTATTTTTTATGTTGCTTCGGCTCATTTTAATTATGCTCTAAACAATTTAAATATTTCAAAATATGGAATAATTCATACCGGGCAAATTGGTGATGCAGTTCTTGGAGGCTTTGTTTCTAATGAAAAAGAAAAACCAAATTATTATTCTAAGGTTATTTCAAATAAATTAATTAATCGATTATCTGAAATTAATATTAAAAATTATTCTTCAGAAGAAACCTTTAAAATTTATAACCGACTATTTAATGTTATTGTTTCGGGTTCTTATATTGCTGAAGCTCACGGTAAATATTTAATTTCACCTTTTTTAGATGCCTACTTCATCGAATTATGCTTATCTTTTGATTATTCTTTAAAGAAAGACAGCAAAATTTATATTGAATGGATTAATAAACGACATAAAGATGTTGCGAATTATAAGTGGGAGAAAACAGGTTTTAAGCCTAATGCTAATTGGAAATCAGATTTTAGCAGATATACAAATAAAGCTAAAAATGTATATTGTAAATTATTAAATCGCAAAGATAAAACATCGATGAATCCTTATGATTATTGGTACGCAAACAATAATAAAATACCTGCTTTTTTTGATGAAATTTTTGATGAAAATATTAACCTTATTTCCGACAGCACTTTAAAGTCTGATATAAAAATGCTTTTCTCGACAGGTAATACTATTGAAAAAACAATGGTTTTAACTTTATTATTTGCATTGAAAAAGTTTAATATTAAGTAAATAATAATAAATAAAAAAGGCTACTTCAATTGATCTATTAAAGTAGCCTTTTAAAATAACAAATTAAATTTTAGTTTGTTCTTAATTTTACACCATCTGCTTTTACGGTAACAATTTCAGTGAATTTTTTTCCTGTAATTGTTAACTTTCTTTCAAATCTTACATTAATAAAATAATCAACATCAGGATATTTTTCAACTAATGTATAATATGCAAAATCTGTTGCTGGATCTTGAATTGCAGCAGATTTTAATGCTTTGAATTTAGCCATTAATTTAGCTAAAAATCCTAATTTAGATTTTAATCCACCGCCAGGTATATAAATGCTATTAAATATTTCATTCTCATATAAAGAGCCTGTAATCACTTCATTTTTATTTGGAGCAAAATACATAATTTCAGTAGCTTCCGTAGTAGTTATAAGCCCTTTTTTATATGCTGAAGAAAATTCAGAATCTAAAGTTTTTTTACTTCCTTTGATTTTACCAGTGATAGTTGAAGTAGCTTCTAGATTACCAACTAAAGTAAAGTCTTTTCTAGTAAGCGGTTCAAATCGCAATGTCATGTATCTAATATCTTTTGTATTTAATATTTTCGGAGAACAAGAAGACATTAATACAACGATTGAAATAATAAATAAATATATTATATTTTTCATGTTAATATTTTTTTTTAGATGTATTAATTCTCTGTGTTTAAAGTAATTCCTTTTGCTGTGATTTTAATTTTGGTATTGTATTTTGTAAAGAAAAACACCCATTTTGAAGAATATTCTTTTTGTATTCTAATGTTTGTAATATAATCAAAGCTAGGATTTGCTTCTAATAATCTATATACTGCAATTTGAGAAGCTGGATCAAGAACATAACCATTAATTGTACCTGTTCTTTTTTCATTTTTATTTTCACCAAGAACCTTTGCTCCTTTTATTAGACCCAATAAAGTTCTAAATTCTTTTACTTCAACTTCAGATGAAACATCTTTTGATAATTTATAATCTGATCTTGATACTGTCATTCCAGGAAAAGGAATAGCATTTTTTGAAGTAGTTTTAATTGAAGTACATGATGCTAAAATCAACATCACAAATAATCCTGTAATTAATAATGTGTTTTTTTTCATATAATTAGAAATTAAAGTTAAGGATTCATAATAAAATATAATTTAAAAATTGCTGAACCCATTTACAATTTTAAAAATTTCAAACGAAATTATAATAAAATTTCTTTCAAACAAAGAAAAATTATACTTTTTAAAATATTAATAATTATTGGATTCTTACGCTTTTTTTAAATACTAGATTTTTAGTTTTGTTAAGTATTTCAAAGAAAGGTTGTTCCCCACCAAAAAACATTTAATACAATATGACTAAGTTTTATAATTACTTAAAGTAGTTTTTTCTTTCATTAAATAAATCAGAAATATTTTTTAAAATATTTAATTTATTTTCATTAATAATATAGTTATCAATAGGATATTGCCAATTATTACCATTAAATAAATCGTATTTTAAAATACTTTTATAAGAATCTTGTTTTCTGAAATTATTAAAAAAAGATTCGATTTCAGTTAAATATTTATCAGGAAGATTTTCAAGTAATTTATATTCGTTTAAATAAAACTTATTTATTTGATTATAATCATTATTCAATAAATAATAAGCTAAATGCCTACAATAATCTAACATTACCACACCTTAGCTAACATAAAACAAAGGAATTGCATACGAAATTTCAGGATAGTAAATATTAGGATATACTTTAACATTGTGATAAGACTCTTTAATTTTTGAATATTGTAATAATGAATCAATATTTTTAAATTGTGATTCACTAAATAATAAAATCTCAATTTTGTGTTTTGTAATATCAACTGTATCATTTGAAACATCAACATAGTATGCACCAAATTGCATAGCTGATTGGAAATAAATATTTTTAATTTGACCCCAAATTTTCTTAACTATACCTCCTTCTTTAATAAAGTTAGTTAAATATTGTGGGCGTTCTTTATCTTGTTTTATAAATTTAAAAACTAAATCATTTATATGATAACAACAACCTAACGGATATTTTTTAATGTAACATTTAAAGGTGTTTTTTAACTCAATACCCGAAAATATTAAATCATTTTTTCTGTCCGATTTTAAATATAAAGAAACTGATAAATCAAAGTCTTCTCTTATTTTATATAAATATTTAGAAAGATCTTTTATGTTTGGAAAAATCCATTTTTGCGATAATTGTTCTTGAAAATTATCAATTTTATTAATAATCATAGCAAAAACAAAAAGTTAGTATGAATTAAATTAAATAAGTTTTATGATACTGAAATATAAAACAGGATATCTTCTGTACTATTTGGCAATGTTCCACCAAAAGTTTTTTCGGTTTTAGAATCATTTAATTCTGGTGTTTCCCATTGTTTAAGATCACCTTCTAATTTTTGATTAATTGCGTTTTCTGTATTCATAATAATTATTTAAAATTATCTGCAAATATAATATATTTTTTTTTTATAGTGATAATATTATAAAATATTGTAAAGCAATTTATTTCAAAATTAAGACCCTAAAGGACTGTTTTCAATTGTTCCCAAAGATGTTTCACTTCTACCTGGTGCTAATCCACCTAAAGTTAAATCAACTTGTTCTTCAATAATTACAGGGGCTTCCCATTGCTTTAGGACTTCTGTTTTAATATTTACATTAAATGAATTCATATTTTAAAATATTTATTTAAGATAAGGGGGTATTTTCAATTGTTCCCAAAGATGTTTCACTTCTTCCAGGTGCAAACCCACTTAAAGTACAATCAACTTGTTCTTCAGCAATCGCGGGTGTTTCCCATTTTATTTTATCATTGTTTTCTTTATTCATTTTTTACCTATTATGAACCAGAAGGTTGAAGCGGGTTGTTTTCAATTGTTCCCAAAGATGTTTCACTTCTGCCGGGAGCTATTCCACCATAAGTTAAATCAACTTGTTCTTCAATAATGATAGGGGTTTCCCACTGTTTTGAAATTTCTGTATTAATATTAATTATTTCTATTTTCATGTTTTTTTTACAAATATAAAATTATTATTAATAATATAAAATAAAAAATCTTATAACTACTTATATTATTAAGAATCTAAAAAATACTAGGATGGTGGAGTTCCAAATGTTGGAAAATACGTTACATCTTCAAAAACTGGATGAGGCGAAACACCTGCAAGTGTTACATTAACATTATCTTCTATGAAATTTGGTGTTTCCCACTGTAATTTAACATTTTGTTCTTGAAAAATTGTATTTATGTTTTTATTCAGCATAAAGTAAAAATTAAATTTAGTTTATTATCAACAAATATAAAATAATTATTTTTCTAAAAAAAACACATATAGTTTAAATGTGTATTAACTAAAATTTAAACTATGAAGTAACTGTATTATAATACCAAGTGCCTTCCATTGTTGCTGCTGGCGTAAATCCTCCAAGTGTTTTTCCTAATGATTCAGCCTTAAAATTTGGTGTTTCCCATTTTAACTTAAAATTATTCTCTTGAGAGTTTGAGTCAATGTTATTTAAATCTAGCTCCATATTCATATTCATAAAAATCTTTAAATAATGTTATTGCAATATTTTTGACACAAATATAATTATTTTTTCAAACAATACTTTTTCTTTAAATAAACTA
>CAZJKL010000012.1:8958-10817 GCA_964546655.1 uncultured Bacteroidales bacterium
TTTTGACACAAATATAATTATTTTTTCAAACAATACTTTTTCTTTAAATAAACTAATCTTAAATAATTTATTAACAAGTTATTAAAGCGAAAATATTCGGTATATGGTTTATTTTTATATTCCTCATATAGTTTATAAAATTTTTCAACTTTATAAATTGAAATATGATCTTCTGCTTCAATTTTTTTCAATAAATCTATAGTATATTCTTTGCTTTCGAAAATATTTTTAAATGTATATTGTATTCTTAAGTTTTCGGATTTGTCGTTTCTGGTTCGAATGCTTTCGGTTAAAATACCTTTCATTGCTTCTTTATACAATAACCTAGCTTTCATATCTTTATAATTATATTCAAGAGGAATACTAAACCAAAATTCTAAAACATCTTTATCTAATAATGGATATTTATATTCAAATTTATATTTTTCTGAAAACAAGCTCCAAGAATCTATTCTTTCGGGAATATGATAATTTTCTAATAAATTTATCATAAATTTTGTTCGGCTTCCATAACCAAAAATATTCTTTTTATCAGCAAAAAATATTGATTTAAAGTGCTTTAAAATAAAAGCAAACTTATATAGCTTTACTTGTTTGTTTATTTTATTTCCAAAAGAAGAAACCAAACCGAAAGGCACTAATAATGGAAGTATTTCTATTCTAAATTTACCTATAAATCTGTTTATTCCATATTTTAAAATTAGCTTCAATAATTCAATCCATTTAAAACTAAAAAACAAATAATTATAAACACCTCTTGTGCTAATTGAAACAAATTCATCGCCACCCCAACCACTAAATAATGTTGAAACATTATCACTAAAAGCCAATTTCATTGTTGGATGTTCAATGAACATTGACTCAAATTCTGGTATTAATGAATCGTCGATAAATTCATGTTTTACAGTTTTAGTATATTTAATTTCAATATTTTTTTCTTTCGAAAATTCATCTATAAATTCTTTTTCATTTCCACCTTTCAATGTTAAATCAACTTCATTTAATTCATCTGGTGTCCACGAATAGCCAATCATTCTACCATTGTTTTCAATATTATCAGCCAATATAGCTCCAACTCCTGTTGAATCAATTCCTCCACTAATATGAATACCTATTTTGCCTTCTTCTACCCTATTTAAAGTTGCTTTAACAATAAGTTCTCTGAGTTTTTTTACCGAATCATCATAAGAAAGTGATTTGTTTATTTTTATATTTTCGGGTTTCCAATATTTGTTTTCTTTCTTATAATTAGTTGAAAAAACAATGCTATATCCTGGAATTACTTTATAAATATTTTCAAAAAAAGTATAGTTATAATATTTTTTAATTTTTGAATCATAATAAACAATCATTTTTTCACAAAGCTTTGACTTAACAAGCTTTTGTATTGCAAACTGATGTGATGCAAAAATCAGTTTTGAGCCATCAAAAAAATATGTTAAAGGTCTAATTCCTATATGATCGCGAAAAAGGTGAACTTTGTTTTTTAAATTATCTATTATAACAACGGCAAATTCGCCATTAATATAATTTGCACAATCATTACCCCACTTTATAAATGATTTAATAAATGCCTCAGCATTATTTTCATAATGAAAAAAAGTTTTTAAATATTCAGGGTTAAAAATATGTATGTCGGCAATAATTGTATAATTCTCATAATTATAAATAATTGGTTTTGTTTTTCGGTCAGAATGATAGCTATAACCTAAGGCGAAATTATTATTTACCTCAGTTACTAATTCTTGATTATCGTATTTAACAGCATTGCCAAAATTTTCAATTTCTTGTTTTTCAGCTCTTTTATTGTTAAAATTATATATTCCGAATATAAACCCCATGTTTTAATTACGAATTAC
>CAZJKL010000012.1:10917-57053 GCA_964546655.1 uncultured Bacteroidales bacterium
TTTTTAATATTTTTTTTATCCATATTATTTCGAAAATTTATTATTCAAGATTCTTTTAAATATAAGTGATTTAAATCTTTTTAATGTAATATTTCTTATGAAAAACTTATTAAATATAAATATTTTCTTTGTTTTTGTTGATGAGGTGTAATATCTAAAAATTAACTCAAGTATATAATATTTAATTATTACAAACGGATTGTTTTTTAAATCTCCATTTCTTTCAATTTCATTTATACAAAAATTTAATATTAATGAAGAAGGTTTTTTATCACTTAAATTGAAAGTATTTGGTTTTTCAACATAAATTTTACAGATTTCATCATAAATATTTACAACCTTATATAATTCATATTCTGAAACTAATTTTTCGAATAAGCTTTTATCAAAATCAACAGAAAACAAAAAATCATTAATATCAATTAGCCATTTTAATCTCTCAAAACGATGATTTACAGCATGTATAGTTATATAAAACAAATTAAATTCATTAGTAAAAACTTTAATTTTTCTGTTTTGAAAAACAATATCTTTTGTATTTTTTTCGATAAACTCATCAAAGTTTTCATCAAACACATAATAATCAAGCAGGCTCCAATGTAATTCAACTATAATTTTCTTTTTTCTATTAACAAAAACTAAATCTTTAAAGGCTCCAAGTTTATTAATATCAGTTATTAATATATATCCATTTTTCTCAAAAAAATCTATAAAAAAGTTGATGTCTTTAAAATCAATTAAAAAATCTAAATCATGACATCTTCGAACAAAAGGATTTTTATAAATTAGGTCTGATAATGCAGGACCTTTTAACGGTATTAGTATTTTATTTTTCTCATTAAAATAATCTATAATAAATAGCATTTCGCGAACTAATGCCATACTTTTAATTAAATCGTTTTTATATAAATGATTTAACTGACTAGTTTCTAAATATCTATCTATTTGCTGATAACTTAAGCCGTGTTTATTATATAATAATTGAATGTCTGTAATCATAATTTAAGCAAAAGTAGCTACTACTTTAAATTTACCCATTCCCTTTTTTCCTGTAATTATTTTATCGCCACATCTTAACCAAGCGTGAGCTTTAATCTTTAAATTTTCATCTTTACAAACGCCAAAATATATAGTTGTAGGCGTTTTTCTTCGGTTTAACATTAATTTACCTATAAAAGCTTGTTCGTAACACATGCACCTCCACGGAACACGGTGATGAACACGACCTATTGCTTTTTTAATTTCAAAAGCTTCGGGATATTTATCGTCACTTTCTAATGGACTTTCATTCATATAAGTACCCATTTTAGAAGCAAACTTTTTTAAAGGAATAAAAAAAATAACAAATCTGCAATAAGCCGAATAAAATAATGCTTCGCCAAACAATAAAAAATCTACTAATTTTAGCTTTTTTAGTTTTTTAAAATTCAAATTTAGGTGCAGAATTAATGAATATTGATTAATTTATTTTCGTTTAATTTATTAACAAAAGTAAGAACCTCGTTTTCGCAAACTTCTTTAGTTACATCAAATTCTTTTAACAATTTTTCGCAAACTTCACTTATTTTAATTGGGTTTTCAATTAAATTCCAAATTGCTCCACCAGTTCCATTTAAACTAGTATATTTTCCTGTTTGAATATTCATCATAACTGTTTCTCCATCAACTTCTGACGAAAAAACATCGCTTAAACGCGATACAATTGTTTCTAAATTTATATCAACCATTTTATTTTATTTTTTTGCAAATATAATAAAAATCAGTATTAAAAATTAAGTTTAAAAATGTTTTGTTTTTCAGAGTAAAACTTTTGTCTCTCTGAGCCAAGCAAAGGGCATAAAAAGAGGCTTAACTTCTTGCAATAGCCTTATTTCGCTTACTAAAAAGTAAAACTACATTGACAGAGCAAATTAGGTTACTGATATTTCCGCACAAACTTGACGGTATAAAAAGTAATTCAATTTGCAAAAAAAATAAAAAAATTATATTTTTGCAAAATTCTGATAAAAAAGGAACTGTTTTAGCCAACAGCGACAAATTAATTCAGATTTATAAATTAAAGGATTTAATTAAAAATTTATTATATAAATATGAAAACTTTAAATAAGTTCATAGATTATAAAATTCTAAAAGATTTTAACCTAATAATTGAATATTATAGTGGGCATATAGATGGTAATGATGGCATTGAATTAATAAAAAAAATTAAAAAAGACATAAACTATAATCCGAGTTTTAATGTTTTAGTTGATTTTAGAGATATTGATATAAATTGGACTGATGAAATTGACGAATCATTGTCAAATTTTATTCAATTTATGAAAACAAATTCTGATTTTATTTCAATACAACTTTCTGTTCTTATATCAAAGCCAATGCATGCAGTATTATCTGAATTATTAAAAAGTGAATACGCTAATTTCTCAATTAAACAAGAAATATTTTCTACATTAGAATCTGCTCTCTTTTTTCTGAATATTCAGAAAAAGCATACTCCTGTAGTTATTGAAGAAATAAATAAATTTAGAAAAAAGCTAATAATTGATGAATTTTAGAATTTAAGAAACATTCATAACAATTAGAAAATGACCAGATGCAATCTAATGTATCGGTTAAAATATGAAATAAAATACCGATAGAAACTATTTTAATTTCTTTTTTTGGTATAAAAAGCAACATTATATAAATAGGAATTGCATAAAAAGAGTGTAGCAAATGAAAACCTATACTACATCGTTTGGGGTCAAATATTGGGTTGGCAAAAAGATGATCTAAATCAATTAACATAGTTAGTAAAAATATGACATATACTTTTTTCCAATCTTTTCTAAAGAATACAAATGCAATTAATGCCGGGAATAATAAATGCAATGAATAATGTAAAATGGTTTGCATAATTTGTATAAAATTTCTAAAAAAGAATAAAAGTAAAATCAAAAAACATTAAAAATCAATAAAATAGGAATTAAAACTTGTTTTATATTTTAAATATTAATCCAAAAGTTGCATTTATTGAATTAATATTTTGTTTGAAACTAACTTTTTCAAGAACACCTGCACTCGTTGTTATTATTACATTTTCGAACAAAGCCTGAGATAATAAATAATCGCAATTAGCAGATAAAAATGTTTTTTCACTTATTTTAAGTTTAAACCCACCACCCAATTGACAGGCGAATGATTCTGAGGTTGAATTATTTTGCTGTACCCATGAAACTAATCCTGGTTGTGAAGCTGTTGTTGTTACCCAAGGACTTTTTGCTTCAATTAATCCTAACATCCCTCTTAATTCAAATGTTGATCCTTTTAAAATTGGAACTAAGTAATTATCCCCTATAAAAAACCCTAATATTTCCCAATTATCGCTTTCAACTGTAAAACCAATAGATGGATATTTTTTTGATAATTCATAGCTCATAGAACCTGCATCAAAAGGATTCGATTGTTTTAAAATTGAAAAAACAACTTGTGAATTATTTTTTGTTTTGATTGAATATGAGATATTTATGTTTAATCCATTTTTTGCAAATCCTGAATATGCATTGTTCATATCTCTGCTTGAATAATCTGCTTGAGGGATACTAGGTCCCATTGCAATGCCAATATATTTTTCTTTATCTTGTGAATAACTATAATTTAGTATAATAAAAAAAGATGATAATATTATTAGTTGTTTTTTCATATAGTTTAATTGCTAAGTTATTTATTATTATTTTGTTAATGTTTTCTGAATTAGTTTTATCGCTAGCTTAAACGAAGTGTCAGGATAAGCAATTTGATTTACGGTTCCGGCAATATACAAATCTTTTTCTGGGCTATAATATGCTAAAGTTCCAGATAATCCCGAATGTCCTATTAATTCTGGTATTATTCCAAAAGGATTAAATATCCAAGGTAATTTAAATCTATGTATGCCTACACCTGATTGCATTGGGAAAAATATTCTATTCCAAACCTTCATGCTTTCAAAGTATTCTTTTGGAAAAAAAGCACCTTGAAAAAAAGCTTCAATAAATTTAAGTAATTCATCTGAAGTTGAAACAATTCCTCCATCAGCTCTAAAAGAAGTCATTGCTTTTGGAATAAAAAGTTCTTTGTTTTTATAATATAGTGTTTTCGGCTTATTGTCATTTATATCAGTATAAAGATAGGTTTTAACTAATCCTAACTTGCTGTATATTAGCTCTTCACAATTTTCTGAAAAACTTTTATTAGTTATTTTTTCTATTATTTTATCGAGTAATTGGAAGTTTGTATCAGAGTAATGAGCTTTGTTTTTTTCGTTTGGCTTAAATAAAGGCTTAAGATTCTTGCTTTGTTCTATAATATCTTCAAAAGAAAAATATTGGTCATTGCCATTAATAAGCTCTTTTTCAAAGCTTTTACCTTGTTTGTTTGTATCTTGAAAATAGTCTGGAATGCCAGAAGTATGAGACAGTAAATTTTTTATTGTTATTTCGTTCGAATAGTTAATACCATTATAAACATGAAGGTTTTGCAAAATGCTGTTATCAATGTATTTGCTAATTTTATCATCAAGCTCTAAAATACCTTTCGATTTCAAGTTTAATATAATTGCCGTAGTATATAATTTAGTTGTGCTTGCAATAAAATATGGTTGAGAATTAGTTAAATTACCAGCCGAACCACACCAAATTTGTCCTTTATGCTTTATGCAAAACGAAGTCCCAAAAACTTTTTTATTGTCAATTGATTTATCTAAAATGGTTTGCAATACTTTTCCTTTTTCTGTCATTTTATTAGTTTAAAAACATTGGCTTTGTCTAATTTGTAAAGTTTTATTTACTTGCGTTAAAACCACGTTTCAAATATAAAGTTTATTTTTTAATTATCAAAAAGTTAATATCTTATCATAATAATTTTTCTAAAATTATTTGTTTTTGTTTTTAGACTTATTGTAATGAAAATGCTTTATTAAACACACAAAACTTTATCAGAAGCAATATTTATTAGTTTCCTAATACGTAATTTTTAATAACTAGTTGGAAACCAATAATAAAACCAATATAATTATAATTTTTTCTCTTTATCAATATTTATAGATAAATAAAATTTTGTAAATTTGACAAAAAAATATTTATGAATAACTGCTGTAAGAACTAGGCTTTATCGAATGGGTATTACAAATAATATAGAAGAAATTAAATCTGATTTTGATGTTTTTGGATTCATAACAGAAACAAATACTTGGGAAGATTTCATTGTAGGAGAAGATTATGAAGCATTTTTAATAACTAAAAAAATAAAATAATTATATATGACAAGAATAGAAGAATTGAATCAATCAAAAATACCAATAATTGTATTTGACAAAAAACTAGAACAATTTAGGGATAAAGTTTTATTTCCAGAGAAATTAAAAAAAGCAAAAGAAATATTGGCAAAAGTTGGCCTTCCAAATATTAAAAAGTAAAACCGCCCACAATTGGTGACTGAAAAGTCAAATTAACTTACTAAAAGAATAAAAGTATTGTAAATTTGTCTCGGTTTTATGGAAATGTAAATTTCAGCCAACTTTAGCAACAAGCTCAGTTTGTAGTTTTTTATTTTTGAAAAAGTAACTTTTAAGAAAACCATATAAAATGTTAGATAAAATTGAAAACATAATTTTTGACCTTGGAGGAGTTATTCTTGATATTGATTTTAAATTAAGTATTGACGAATTTACAAAGAAAGGATTAAAAGAGGCCGAAACAATTTTTAAACACGAAGAACTAGGTGAAATATTTATAGACCTTGAACTCGGAAAAATATCTCAACAGCAATTTTATTCCATAATAAAAAAATATTTTAATTATGATATTGATATAGAGGAAATTAAGTTTGCTTGGAATGCTCTTTTGTTAGATTATACAGTAAAAAGAATCGAAATTTTAAAAAAACTAAAACAAAATTATCGAACATTTTTGTTAAGTAATACAAATATTATTCATCGAGAATGCTACGAAAAGTTATTGTATGAAAAATATAATATTAAAAGTTTATCTTGTTTGTTCGAGAAAGCATATTATTCAGATGAAATAAACTTAAGAAAACCCGATAAAGAAGCCTTCTTATATGTTAAAGAAAAAAGTAAAATTGATTTTGAAAAAACATTGTTTTTAGATGATTTTAAGGTAAATACTGATGCAGCTAATAATCTTGGAATAAAAACAATATTGGTTTCAAAAGAGAATAATCTCGAAAAAATATTTTCAAATATTTAATTAATGTAAAATAGTTTACTAATAATAAATTAAAGTTTCATAAATTCGTAAAAACAAAACAAAATTCAATGACAAAAAATATTTTCACTTTAACAATACTTTTATTTTTAATAAAAAGTTCAATAGCTCAGGTTGATTTTGACACTATAAATAAAACCGATTCAAAGGGTTTAAAACAAGGAACTTGGATAAAAAAATATCCTAATAATAAAATAAAATATACAGGCTATTTTATTAACGATAAACCCGAAGGAATTTTTAACTATTATTATGAAACAGGAGACTTAAGATCAACTCTTATTTACCATAACGACGGAATAAATGCTTCGGCTCGTTTTTATCATAAAACTAAAGCATTAATGGCAGTTGGTCTTTTTACAAATCAAAAAAAGGATAGCACTTGGCAGTATTTTACCTTCGATAGTGTTTTAATTGCCGAAGAACATTATTCAAAAACAATTAAAAATGGTCAGTGGAAAGTGTATATGCTTGATGGTAAGTTAGCTGAAGTAACAAATTATAAAAATGGTTTAAAAGAAGGTGAATATATTCAGTATCATGAAAATGGTTCAAAAAGAATCGAAACTACCTATAAAGAAGATAAATTAACTGGTTTTTATACTACATATTATGATAATGGCTCAATTGAATATTATGGAGCATATAAAAATAATTTAAAATTCGGCGAATGGAGACATTTTGATGATACTGGAAAAATTTTGTATTCAATTAAATACGATAAAAATGGAAATCCAGCAAACAAAGATAAGTACGAAGAAGATATGAATAATGAACTGTTAAAAATAGAACAAGAAGCAAAAGAAATGCAAGAAAAAATTAAAAATATGCCCGAAGTACCTGTTTATATGAGAGATTATCAAATAAGTCAATAGTTTAATGAAAAATTTAATTTATATATTTTTATTAACGTCAATTTTTTTATTTAATTCTTGTAAGGAATCGGTTATTCAACCAACAGATGAATTGCTTGGATATGATTATTTTCCTACAAAAATTGGGAAATATATTATTTATAATGTTCGTGAAATATATCACGACGATGCAGTTGATTTGCACGATACTTCTTATTATAAAATTAAAGAAGTTATTACTTCAGAATTTACTGATGAAACAGGTAGAATTTGCCAGAGAATTGAAAGATTTATTAAAGATAAAACAGTAAATGATACAATTTTTGAAATTAAAGATGTTTGGACTGCTTGTTTAACTTTAAATAATTTAGAACAAATCGAGGAAAATTTTAAATACGTTAAACTTGTATTTCCATTAAAAGAAGGCGTTTCTTGGGACGGTAATGTTTATAATACCCAAGATAAATGGGAATATGAAATTCAAAATCTTGGTGAATCATATACTGTTAATGGAACTAATTATAGCGAAACAGCAACAGTATTGCAATATATTGAAAAAAACTTTGTTAAAGACGATTATTCAGTAGAGGTTTATGCTAAGAATATTGGTATGATTTATAAAGAGAAAAAATTATTAGTGCTTGATTCAGATTCTCAGTCTGCTAATTATGGTAAAGTTTCAACAGGTTACGAAATTAAAATGGAAGCAATAAGTTATTCAAACTAAAAAATTATTGATGTGTTTAAAACACAAATTAACTATATCAAACTAATATTATTATCCTTAATACTATTCCCTATAATTATTGCAAATTCCCAAACAATTTATAAATACCGTGTTGATTTAACCGATAAAAATAATTCACCTTATAATATATACAATCCATCAGAGTTTTTAAGCCCCAAAGCTATAGAGCGAAGGTTAAATCAAGGTATCGAAATAACCGAGCAAGATATACCAGTTAATAAAAATTATTTGCTTCAATTAATTTCAAAAGGAGTTAATATTCAAAACTATTCGAGGTGGTTCAATTCAGTTGTTGTTTTTACTCAAGATTCGTCGTTAAAAGATACTTTATTAAAATTACCTTTTGTTGAAAATATAAGCCTAATAGCGAAAACCGAAAAAATAAAAAGCAGTATAAATATTAAAATAAATATAGATACTGCTTCAATGGGAAAGTCATATAATCAATTGAATATTATAGAGTTAGATGAATTGCATAAAAAAGGTTTCATGGGCGAAAATATTGATATTGCAATTATTGACGCTGGTTTTCTTAATGTTAATGAAACACTTTCGTTGAAACATTTATTTGATAATAATAAAATATTGGGGACAAAAGATTTTGTTGATTTAAATAATGATATTTATAAAGAATCGGTTCATGGATTAGCTGTATTTACTGTTTTAGGGTCGTATATGCCAAATAAAATTATAGGTTCAGCTCCAAATGCAAACTATTGGTTATTAAGGTCCGAAAACGAATTTTATGAACAAATAGAAGAAGAAGAAAATTGGATAGCAGCAGTTGAATTTGCCGATAGTGTTGGAGCCGATATAATTAGCTCTTCATTAGGTTATACAACTTTTGATATAGCATCTCAAAACCACACATATCAAGATTTAGATGGAAAAACAACTCGAATTTCTATTTCGGCAGATATAGCTTTTGAAAAAGGAATGATAGTGGTAAATAGTGTAGGAAATAGTGGAAACAAAGATTGGAAATATTTAGGTGCTCCGGCAGATGCGAAAAATATTATAGCTGTTGGAAGTGTCAATAGTGATAGAGAAATTTCTGACTTTAGTTCGTTTGGACCTACTTCCGACAACAGAATTAAACCCGATGTTTTAGCTATGGGAGACAATACTGCTTATTATAATTATAACGATGAAATTAAATTTACTGGAGGCACTTCAATGTCGGCACCTTTAATTTCAGGAGCAATAGCTTGTTTATGGCAAGCCTTACCACTAATGTCTAATAAAGAAATAATTGATTTAACAAAACAGAGTACTCATCTTTTTAATAATCCAAATAATCACGAAGGTTACGGAATTCCAAATTTTTATAAGGCTTATTTAACCCAATTAAATTATACTTTTAATAATTTAGACAGCAATGATTTTGAAATATATCCTAATCCTTTTTTTGAAAAAATTGAAATTTATTACAAAGCAGATGAATATAAAAATATTGAAATTTGTATTTTTGATGTTTATGGAAAATATATTCTAAGTGAAAATATAGTTCTTTCTAATTCAACATTAAGTAAATTTTCGATTAATACAAGCTCTTTAAACAATGGAGTTTATATTTTACGAATTTTTGACGGAGAAAATTATTATAAAAAGAAAATTATTAAAATTTAATAAATATGAAGTTACTTTATTTACTACTTATTGCAGTTTTTATTATAACATTAAATAGTTGTACTAACAATGGAATTAATTGTAGTTCAAAAAATAATAAATACGATACAATTAAGTCGAATATTAATGGTCAAGGAATTAATTTTGTTTTTTATTTTAAGAAAGGAAAATCATACAATCATCCATCTTTTGTTTTTTGGTTAGAAGATTTAGAAGGTAATTATATTCAAACATTATTTATTACCGACTTTGTAGGCAAAGGAATTTATAATTATGCCGATGGAGGAAATTGGACATGGATGAATAAAAAAGGGGAATCAATTAGACCAGCTACTTTGCCATATTGGTCATACAGAAGAAATATTGTAGCAAGAGATTCTATTTTTATTCCAACTCCCGAGACAGCCGTTGCAGATGCATATACAGGTGCAACACCTAAAAACAATTTTATATTAAATTCAAAAACCGATTATAAATTAGAAAAAAGCAAATTCAAATTAATGTTAGAAATAAATCAAACATGGGATTGGAATGAGTACTGGAAAAACGACTTATATCCCAACGACAAAGATTATATGAGTTCTTGTCAACCATCGTTAATTTATTCGGTAACAATTGATTTAAATAGCAATGAAAAAGAATATTATTTTAACCCAATAGGACATGGTCATTATGCAGGAAAAGATGGTAAATTATACACAAATTTATCATCACACACAACTGCTTTAAAAATAATAGACCAATTAAAGGTTGTAGTTGAATAGGAATATAATTATTGATTATGTTAAACGGATGAGGTAAATAAACAAATTATGTAATTTTGCATTATCATTGCAAATATACATAATCTTTTTTTTGATTGTAGTAAATTTATTGAGGTAACAAAAAAGTATAATATTTTATGAAAATTTTCTTAATAAGCATATTTTTAATTTTAAATATAATTATAATTAATGCTCAAAACGGCGTAATTACTGGCAAAGTAATAGATAAAAAGACAAATGAAGGGATACCTTTTGCAAATATTATTATAGATGGGACAACCATAGGTAGTGTTAGCGATTTAGATGGAAAGTTCTTGTTTACCGGTGTAAAACCAGGATTTATTAAACTTGTGGCATCTTTTATTGGATACAAACCTCAAATGTCTGACGAGATACAGGTTACAAATACAAACAAACCTTATATCGAAATATATTTAGATCCAACATCTCAAACTATATCTGAAGTTAAAGTTGTGGCAACAGTATTAGAAAAAGACAATGTGGCACCAGTTTCAATGAGAAAAATTAGTATATCCGAAATTGAAACAAATCCTGGAAGTAACAGAGATTTTTCAAAAGTGATTCAATCTTTTCCTGGAGTTGGTTTTGTTCCAAGTTTTAGAAATGATATAATAATAAGAGGTGGTGGTCCAGCAGAAAATGTTTATTATTTAGATGAAGTTGAAATTCCGAATATTAACCACTTTGGAACACAAGGTGCTTCTGGTGGAGCAGTAGGTATAATTAATGCTGATTTATTGCAAAGTGCCGATTTTTTATCTGGGGCCTTTCCAGCAAATAGAGCAAATACCTTAAGTTCGGTATTCGACTTAAAACAAAAACAAGGAAACAAAGAAAAACCAAAATATAGAGTAAGTATTGGAGCATCTGAAACAGCAATTTCTTCGGACGGTCCTGTTGGTAAAAAATCGAATTACATTTTATCAATTCGACGATCTTATTTGCAATTTTTATTTGATGCCATAGGATTGCCATTTTTACCAACTTTTAATGATTATCAGTTAAAATGGGAAACAAAATTTAATTCAAAAAACGAACTAAAAATAATTAGTATAGGAGCATTAGACGAATTTAAATTAAATACTTCTATAAAGAATCCAACAGAAAGTCAAGAATATATTTTAGGCTATTTGCCTGTTAATGAGCAATGGTCATACACTATTGGTGGTGTTTATAAGCATTTTGGGAAAGAAAATGTAACTACATTAGTATTAAGTCGAAATATGCTAAATAATACATCATATAAATATCCAGAGAACAATGAGTTGCAAAATAAAATTTTAGATTACAGGTCTCAAGAAGTTGAAAATAAAATTAGATTAGAAAATACAAGATATTTAAAAAAATACCGATTAAATTTTGGTTTAAATGCCGAATATGCTAAATACAATAATTCTACAGTAAGCACAATATTTTTAAATAGTCAAATCCTTAACTTGGCCTATTACACAAATATTGATATTATTAAATATGGAGCTTTTATTCAATTAAACAGAGGCTTTTTTAATGATAGATTTATTGCTTCTGCAGGTATTAGAACAGATGCAAATAATTATAGCGATAATATGGCTAATTTGCTAAATCAGCTATCACCACGAATTAGTTTTAGCTATCAAATAAGCGAAAAAATAAGTTTAACTTTTAATACCGGAAGATATTATAAATTACCGGCATACACTTCATTAGGCTATAAAAACAACAGCAATATTTTGGTTAATAAAGAAAATAATATAAAATATATAAAAGTTGACCATCTAATAGGAGGTATTGATTATAAATATAACAAAGATATAATATTTACTCTTGAAGGTTTCTATAAGAAATATGCAAATTATCCATTCTCGGTTAGAGATTCGATAGCTTTAGCATCAAAAGGCTCTGATTTTGGTGTTGTTGGAGACGAAGAAATATTGTCTATTTCGGAAGGTAGAGCTTATGGATTAGAATTTTCGAACAGAACTGTTATAAACAAAAAAATAAACTTAATTTTTTCTTATACTTATGTAATAAGCGAATTTAAGGATATTGATGGTGAATATATTCCAACATCATGGGATAGCCGACATATAATTTCGACAACAGGTACACGATTTTTTGAAAAAAATTGGTCATTAGGATTTAAATGGAGATATTCTGGCGGAACACCTTATACACCCTACAATTTAGCTTTATCATCACAAAAAGATGCTTGGGATACTCAAGGAAAACCATTTTTAGATTATGATAAATTAAATTCGGTTAGGTTAAAACCATTTCATCAGCTAGATATTAGAGTTGATAAAAAATATTATTACAAAAAATGGTCATTAATGTTATATTTAGACATTCAAAATGCATATAATTTTAAAATACAACAACCAGATTATATTATTAGACAAAAGGATAATTCAGGTAATTATATCATAACAAATAGTAATGAATATATACTTAAAAATATTAAAAACACAAGTGGTACCTTATTGCCTACAATTGGTATAATGGCCGAATTTTAAAAAAAATATTAAGTAAATAATTTTATAAATTATTATAAATAATTATATTCGTAGATTAAGAAAATAACAAGTAACAATATGTATAAAATACTAATTTTAATCACATTAACTATATTTAGCATCACCCTAAACGCTAAAGACGACAAACCTAAAAGACCAATTTCGGAGAAGATAAAATTTAGAAAAGCAAAAACATGTTTTTTAGATAGAAATTATGAAGGAGCTATAATTTACTATAAAGAATTATTATTCGATAATAAAAAAGATGCAGAAATAAATTATTTATTAGGTGAAGCATATTTAGAAAAAGGTGATTATAATAGTGCAAAATTATATATTAGCACAGCATATTCGATTGACCCTAAAGCAAATCCAAATATTGAATTATACATGGGTAGAATTTTTCAATATTTCGAAGAATATGATAAAGCACTACAATCTTACGAAGCTTTCAAATCTAAACTAACTTATAAAACAATAAAAAAAGAAGAAGGAATACTTGTTTTTAAGCTAATTAAACAATGTGAATTTATAAAAGAACAATTAGCTAATCCTAAAAATGTTACAATTAGCAATTTAGGGCCAGCTATTAATTCTGAATTTTCCGATAATCATCCATCTATGACAGCCGATGGCTCAACTATGATTTTCACTTCACGTCGTTCCGATTCCGAAGGAGGATTAATCGCTTCTGATGGTGAATATTATCAAGATATTTATATTACAACTTTTGATAATGAAAAAGGTATGTGGAATATTGCATCTAAAATACCAGGCTCGGTTAATACACCTGGTCACGACGCTAACTGTAGCATTTCGCCTGATGGAACAAAAATTTTTACATTCCAAAATTTAAATGCAAAAGGAGGCGATATATTCGTTTCAAAATATAAATATTCTGGTTCATGGACTAAGCCTAAAGAGCTAGATAAACCTATAAATTCAACTTATTATGATGACTATGCATGTTTGTCTTCAGACGGAAATACATTGTATTTTGTTAGTGAAAGAAAAAAGAATTTTGGGAAAGGCGATCTTTTTAAAACAAATTATTTAAAAGATAAAAAAGAATGGTCGAAACCTGTTAATGCAGGAGGTATTATTAATTCAGAAGAAAGCGAAATAAGTGTTTTTATTCATCCCGACGGAAAAACAATGTTCTTTAGTTCAAAAGGTCACAAAAATATGGGAGGATTTGATATTTTTATGTCAACAAGAGATGAAAAAGGCGAATGGACTAAACCTGTAAATTTAGGATACCCTATTAATACTTCAAAAGATGAAAAACATTTCGTGATTTCAACCGACTGGAAAACAGCGTACTATACAACTAACGGAAGAGAAGATTCTTATGGTAAAGATGATATTTATGAAATAGATATGACAAAATATTTTGGAATAAAAGAAGAAGTAGTTGTAAAAGAAGAAGTAAAAAGAAAATTATCTATAGTTAGAGGAAAAGTTGTTGAAGCAAATGATGGAACAGGAGTTCAAGCTGTTTTAAGATTTGTTGATGTGGCAACAAATCAAGAAGTTGCCGAAATAAATGCTAATGAAAGTGGCGAATATTTTGTTACATTAGAATCAATGAAAAAATATAAAATAATTGTTGAACAAGATAATTATAAAACAGTAACCGAAGAAATTGACCTTCCTGAAGGAGACAAAGGAACATACTCTTTAGTAAAACATATTATTATTGAAAAAAATCAGTAATGATATTTGTTTTCATTTTTTACAATAATTTATTAGTTTTGTAAAAAAATTATATGGGTAGGATACTTGCAATTGATTATGGACAAAAAAGAGTTGGAATTGCTGTTACCGATAATTTGAAAATTATTGCAACACCATTAACCACAATACATTCAAAAGATATTATTACTTTTTTAAAAGATTATTTATCAAAAGAAGAAGTTGAAGTTTTTGTTGTAGGTGAAGCTAAACGATTAAATAATGAAGAATCTGATTCAACAAAGTTCATAGAACCATTTGTTAATCTTTTACGAAAAACCTTTCCTCTAATTAATATTGAAAGAATAGATGAAAGATATACATCTAAAATGGCGTTTCAGACCATGATTGACAGTGGCCTGAAAAAGAAAGAAAGGAAAAATAAAGAAACAGTTGATGTAATTAGTGCTACGCTAATTTTACAAACATATATGAGTTTAAAAAATAATTTAAATAATTAAAACCAATGATATACCCAATAGTTACGATAGGATCAGCAATATTGCGCAAGAAAGCTATTGAAATAGACAAAAACTATCCTAAGTTAAAAGAGATAGTTGAAAACATGTTCGAAACGATGTATAATGCCGAAGGAGTTGGATTAGCTGCACCTCAAATAAATATATCTATTCGTCTTTTTGTTATTGATGCCGACCCTTTTAAAGAAGATGATGAATATGCTAAAGATTTTAAACGAGTAGTTATAAATCCTATCATAGTCGAAAAAAGCGAAGAAATATGCGAATTTAACGAAGGGTGTTTAAGTGTCCCTGAAATTAGAGAAGAAATTAAAAGGGCTTGTTCGGTAAAAGTTAAATATTATAATGAAAATTTCGAACTTGTGGAAGAAGAACTCAAAGGTATTCAGTCTAGGGTTTTTTTACACGAGTATGATCATCTAGAAGGAATAGTTTTCACAGACCATTGTAATGCCTTAAAAAAACGTTTATTAAAGAAAAATTTAATTAATATTGCAAAAGGTTTAGTTAAAACAAAATATAAATCAAAAGTTAGTAATTAAAAATAATACAAAGATGAAAAAAATAGCCATCATATTAACTATAACAATATTAATGTTTGGTTGCAAAAATCAAGAAAAAGCTAAGCAAGAAAGAATTAATGCAATTTCTGAATTAAAAGCAAAATTAATAAAAGATACTGCGACAATGGAGGTTTCTGCTTTAATAGCAAAAGAAATATTAATTGAATATGATAAATTTGTTACCGATTATCCTAAAAGCAAAGAAGCTCCCGAATATTTGTTCGAAGCAGCTAATGTATCAATTGGTAATCAACAATATAACTTAGCTATAAAATATTTAAAAAGAATAGAAGACAATTATACCGATTATTCAAAATATGAATCAACTGTTTTATTGCAAGGTTTTATTTACGAAAATTATTTATTCAATCAAACATTAGCAAAAAACACATACAATAGATTTTTACAAAAATTTCCGGAAAGCGAAATGGCCGAATCAGCTAAATTTTCTTTGTTAAATATGGGGAAGTCAGAAGAAGAAATAATTAAAGAATTTGAAGCTAAAAATGATTCAATAAAATAATTCGGTCTGATGTATAAACTCTTATTTTCACTATTTTTTATTTTAATAATTAACTCTAGTTTTAGCCAAACTTACAACAAAGAAGCCATTTCTAAAGTTAAAAAAGCAATAACTCAACTTAATTCTGACCCATACCTTAATCATGCTCTTTTAGGATTTTGCGTAATGGATGTTAAAAACAATAAAGTTTTAGTTGAATTAAATAGCGAAAAAAGTATAACACCTGCATCTTCATTAAAAATAGTTACCACTTCATCGGCATTAATGATGTTAGGTAAAGATTATCGCTTTAAAACATATTTAGAATATGATGGTGACATTAGTAGTAATGGGACTTTAAATGGCAATATTTATATTAGAGGTGGAGGCGACCCAACTTTAGGAATAGACAGAAGAAAAGGAATTGCAACATACAATAGAGTATTTAGTGAATTTGCCGAAATCATTATACAGAAAGGTATTAAAAAGATTAATGGCCAAATTATAGCTGATGCCGAGATTTTTAACGATAGCTATGTTCCAAATGCTTGGACATGGGAAGATATGGGGAATTACTACGGTGCTTATCCTACTGGTTTATGTATTAATGAAAATTCATATCGTATTAATTTCAAATCTGGCAAAGAAAATGGTCCTACCGAAATATTGAGAATAACACCCGAAATACCTAATGTTACTGTATGCAATTATGTTAAATCTGGAAATATGTTAATTGGAGATGAAGCTGTAATTTTTTCTCCTCCATATAATAATATTATAGAAATAAGAGGGGCTATCCCTCCAAATAGAAACGGCTATGAACTTAAAGGCTCTATACCAGATCCACCTTATTTTTGTGCTTATTATTTAACAAATGCTTTAAAAAGCAAAGGTGTTTCTATTTCCGAAATACCTACAACTTTTAGAGTTTATAAGTCGAAAAACCATGAAATTAAGGAACGTAAATTATTAAAAGTACTTTATTCAGAATCACTTCAAAATATTGTTTTTTGGACACATTTAAAAAGCATTAATTTATATGCTGAAAATATCTTAAAAATAATTTCTTATGAAAAGAAAGGCTATGGAAATACAGCGACAGGTTGCGAGTTGCTTAAAAATTTTTGGCGTTCAAAGGGGGTTAATGTTTTTGGCGTTAATATAGAAGATGGAAGCGGATTATCTCGTAAAACTACAATAACTACCAAATTTCATTGTGATTTATTGCGAGAAGTTGCAAAAGACCCTATAGCTTATGATGCATTTAACAAAACTTTACCTGTTGCAGGTAAGTCTTATGGCCTTCAAGGAATGTGTAAAGGAACTAGAGCCGAAGGTAATATGAGATGCAAAAGTGGTTATATGACAAGAATAAGATCTTATGCGGGTTATATTAATGCTAAAGATGGTAGTTTACTCGCATTTTCTATTATAGTTAATAATTATAATTGTTCTGCTCCCGAAATGAGGAGAAAAATGTCTTATGTTTTAGCATTGTTAGGAGAAATTTAAAAAAAAGTATTTTTAATCAGATTTTATTATTTTAATTTTTATACATTTGCAAATGTAAAGTGGTGGCGTAAGCCATAATAGGGAATCAGGTGTAAAACCTGAACAGTACCCGCTGCTGTAATCCTGAACATTAATTTGTTCAAGTTTTTAATAAAGCAACCACTGTTAGCCAATAGGCCGATGGGAAGGTAATTAAAAACGGGAAAGTCAGAAGACCTGCCAAATTACAAATTAATTCAAAGCTTTCGGGTGAAAAGCGGTTGAGTAAATTCTAAAAGATTTATTCCCACAAATTCTCGTAAGTTTTGAAGTTTTATAAATATTTTTTGTTAAACTTTAAAACTTTAAAAAATGAAAAAGATTACTTTTTTTATTGCAATGGTGCTACTTTGCACTTCTGCCTTTTCTCAAGGCATTGAATTTAACCAAATTATTAATTGGACTGGCTCTGGCGATAGCACAGCTATGTTTATTATTGATTTTAACGATAGCGAAACCAATGAGTGTTATGCTTTTGGTTACCGTTTCGAAGGTACCAAAACAGCCGAAGATATGCTTAATGACATTAATGCCAGCAATACTTCATTAAGCATTGTTATTGGAAGCGGATTTTTAAGTGATATTACCTATGGAACTCAGTCTGGTATTGGTGGTTCGCCTTATTATTGGTCAAATTTGATATATACTAATAATAATTGGGTGCCAAATATGGACGGTATTGCTCAAGCTCTTTCCGATAGTATTATTTTTGGTTGTTCATATACTGATTGGCAATTAGTAGATAATAATTATATTCCAATTAATAACCCTGAAAATCCAATACCTGCCGAGGTAGAATTGGGTATTGCACAAAATAATTCTGATATTAAAATAAAATTTTATTATAATAATTCTTTAAATAAAATTAGATTTAATTCTGAAAACGATTGCAATGTTATTTTATCTGATATTTCGGGTCGTGTAGTTAGTAAAAAAGATGCAATTAAAGGTGAAAATTCAATTGAGGTATCTTTCTTAAAATCAGGTGTTTATTTTGTTTCGGTTTACGAAAATAATTTTGTTTATACCGAAAAATTCATGAAAAATTAATTATGCCTATCTCAATGTTTATATAAGTTAATTTACTAAGCATTAAGAATTTATTTTTAGTGCTTAGTTCTTATTTTTTATTATGAAAATATTTGTTTTTACTTTATTTATATTTTTTACAATTTCATTAAGAGCTCAATTTGCTCCTCAAGCTGGAGCCGATGGAACTACTGCAATTTATAAAGATTCTTCAATAATAAATTATTGTGCAACTAATTGTGAAATTAGTAGAGGTTTTGTTAATATTGCCGACACTTCGCTAGGTTTAGCTTCTTATGGTGAAAATTCATCTGCTATTGGTAATGCCGATAATATTGTTGTTAGTTTAGGTGATAGTGGTTCAGCAATTCTTTCTTTTGATATTGCAATAACAAATGGCGATGGAGCTGATTTTGCAATTTTTGAAAATTCGTTTAGCGATTTTTTTCTCGAATTAGCTTTTGTTGAAGTTAGTACAGATGGAAGAAATTATGTTCGTTTTCCTTCAATTTCATTAACTCAAGATTCATTGCAAGTTGCTTCTTTTGGTGAAATTAATCCTCAAGATATTAATAATTTAGCTGGTAAATACCGAGGCGGCTTCGGAACGCCTTTCGACTTAAGCGATTTACCAGAGAACGATAGCGTTAATATTGATAGTATAAATTTTATTAAAATAATTGATGTAGTTGGAACAATTGATACTTTGTTTGCCTCTTATGATTCTCAAGGCAATATAATTAATGACCCTTATCCAACTTCTTTTAATTCTAGCGGATTTGACCTTGATGCTGTCGGAATTATTAATTATAGATTGAAAAATGATATAAATAATATTGTAAAAGAAAATGATATAAATGTTTATTATAATTCGATTAACCAAAATTTATATATAAATAATAATATTTCAGAAGTATATATTTTTAATGTAATGGGTGTTTTAAATAAATATTTTGAAAATGCAAATATCTGTAATTTAAGTAACTTAAATACAGGTGTTTATATAGCCAAAATTGTTTCTAAAAATTCAATTAAAACTTATAAGTTTTTAAAATAATAATGAGATTTTTATACCTAAATATTAAACTTATCCAAAAACTAAATTATAGTTTTAATGTATATATAATTTTAGCCTTTCTCTCAGTTTCTGCAAAAATATCTTATTCTCAAATACAATTTCTTCCAAAAATTTCAGATACTATTAAAATTAAAGAAGTTATTGTTTCTGAAAAAAGGGATTTATTAAAAGTAGGAGGTAAAATTATTCTGATAGATTCAGCAAAAATTGCAGAACAAGATTTATTGTTAAGCGAATTATTAAAGAAAAACTCATCGGTTTACATCAAAGATTATGGTACAGCAGGACTTTCAACGGCGACTTTCAGAGGTACTTCGGCAAACCACACAGCAGTTTTGTGGAATAATATTAATTTAAACTCTTCTATGAATGGTCAAATTGATTTTAATAATATACCAACTTCGTTTATAGATAATATTGATATTGCTCACGGAAATTCGGGAATATATAATAGTGCTGGTAGTTTTGGTGGCAATATTATGTTGAAAAATAAGCCCGATTGGGATAATAAAAAAACTTTATTCTTTCGTCAAACTGTCGGCGATTTTAGAAGATACATTTCTAGTGCTAATTTTAGTTTAGGTAATAATAATTTTCAGTCCGAAACAAAATTCCAATATATTGATTTTAAAAACAATTTTAAATATCTAAATATTGCAAAAAACGACAATCCAACCGAAACTTTAAACCATGCTAATGTTAATATAATCAGCTTAATGCAAAATATTTATTTTAAACATAAAAAAAATATTTTTTCTTTAAATATGTGGGGAATAAAAAGCGATAAAGAAATACCTTCAATTTTAACAGTGGCCAAAAATAGCGAATACATTTATAATGACGGAATTAGAGGTGTTTTCGAATGGCAATATAATGAGCTAAATTATAAAGTTAGCTTTAAATCGGGGTTTGTTTATGATAAGATGAATTATGTTGACACAATTTCAAAAATTGATGCTTTGCATAAAAGCTATACTTCGCGAAATATTATCGAATACAATTATATTGGAATTAAGAAGATTAACTTTAATGCTAAATTTAGTTATGATAAAGATATTATTGTTTCAACAAGCTATGATGGGAAAAAACAAAATAATACTTTTAATTTAATCGGATTATTAAAATATAAAATAACAAAGAAAATTGATGCTTCTGTAATTGTTTCAAAAATAAATAGTTACGATAAATTTACTCCATTTTTACCAGCCATCTCTTTTAAATATAATGTTATAGAAAACAAATTATCGGTATTTGCTAATGCTTCGCAAAATTATCGCATACCTACAATGAACGAAAAATATTGGGATATTGTTGGTAATATTGATTTAAAACCCGAAAAATCAAATCTTTATGAAGCAGGTGCAATAATGCAATACGGCTTATTCAAAAACAAAATAAACATTGAACATAGCGTAACAGGTTATTATAATGATTGTGAGGATTTTATAGTTTGGTTGCCCGATTCGGTTAATTCATTTTTATACAGACCTTCGAATTTTAGAGATGTTGAAATACAAGGATTAGAATTTAGCTCGAAATTACATAGCAAAATTAAAAAAATCGATATAAATATATGGGCTAACTACGATTATTGTAAGTCAATTAATAAAAGCAAAATTTCAGAAAACGACAATTCATATAATAAACAATTAATATATGTCCCAAATAACACATTTAAAAGCGGATTAGAAATTAGCAATAACAAATGGGGAGTAGGAATAGAGCATTTTATAATAGGAAAAAGGTATATAACCACCGATAACAATTGGTATTTGCCAATGTATTATTTAACAGACTTGTCTGTTTCACGGAAAATTAAGCTTAAAAGAGATGAAATAAATATAAGATTAAATGTAAATAATATCTTTGATATTCAATATCAGGCTGTTGCTTGGCGACCAATGCCTGGCGTAAATTGCTTGTTTTCATTGAGTTATAAATTTAAAAAATAAAAGATTGTGAAAAATATTTTTATAATTATTGTTTTACTATTTATTTTTGGTTGTGAAAAAGAAGGCATAGGGCCTATAAACACAGAAGAGAAAAAAGAACTTATTACTTCACAAAACGGATTATTTATTACAAATGAAGGCACTTTTAATTTTGGAAATGCATCGCTATCATATATAAATATAGATTCTGGTACTGTTGAAAATAATGTGTTTTACAATGCAAATAACCGACCATTAGGAGATGTAGCAAATTCGGTTTATGTTTATAATAAGAAGCTTTTTATTGTTGTAAATAATTCGAATAAAATAGAAGTTGTAGATTATGAAACCTGTAAATCATTAGGAACAATTTCGAACCTAACATCACCAAGATATATTGAATTTACAAACAATAAAGCCTATGTTTCAGATTTATATGGGAATAAAATTCATGTTATAAATCCCGAAAATTATACAGTTATTAAAACTATTAATGCAAGTGGCTGGACAGAAAAAATGGTTGCTTATAATGGGAAACTATTTGTTACTTGTTTTGGAAATCCAAACTTGCCTAATTCACAACGAAGTTCAAAAATATATGTAATTGACACAAACACCGATAATATTATAGATTCGATACAAACACCCAAAGAACCCAACAGTATAGTTTTAGATAAAAATAATTATTTATGGGTATTATGTAGCGGAGGTTATGATTATTATGAAAATCCAAAATTGATAAAAATATCGCCCGAAAGTTATGAAATAATTAATACATACACTTTTACAAGCATAAACACTTCACCTTCAAATATGGTAATTGACAGTGAAAAAGAAAATTTATATTATTTAAATAGTGATATTTATAAGTTTAATATTAGTGATACAGCAATTAATACAAATGCTTTTATATCAAGGCAAAACAATAATTTTTATACACTATTTATTGATAAGTCAGATAATTTATGGGCAACCAATGCCGTAGATTTTGTTCAAGGCGGGAAAGTATTGTCGTACACAAATGCAGTTTTAACAAGGACATACAATGTAGGTATAATTCCATCATTTGGTTGTTTTGTCGAAAAATAGAATATTAGTGCATTAAAATAATTTTATAAAAAAAACAAATATGTATAAACTTATATATTTAAGCTGAAAATATATTTGCATTTTTGTGGCAAAATTCCATATAAATATATAAATTTGATTAAATAAATTTAGGTGATTATGAAACTTTCGGAATTAGAGTCGGGAAAAGAAGCATATATAAAAGAAGTTCTGGGAGATGGGGAAATAAAAAAAAGAATTAATGAAATGGGCTTTATTGCCGGAAGAAAAGTTAAAGCAATAAAATTAGCCCCTTTAAAAGACCCCATTGAATACGATATTTTAGGATATAAAATTAGTATAAGAAAAAAAGAAGCCGATTTAATTATAATAGAACAACTAGATAAAGATAATATTCAAAGTAATTTATACAAATATAATTTTGATTGTTATAAGAATTGTGAACATCCAGATAAAAATAAAGAATGTCCAAAACTATTAAAAAATAGAACCATTAATGTTGCTTTAATAGGAAATCCAAATTCGGGAAAAACTACTATTTTTAATTATGCAACAAATTCAAAAGAAAGAGTTGCAAACTATTCAGGAGTTACAGTTGCTTCAAAAGAAGCAGAGGTTAATTTAAAGGGTTATAATATAAATGTTATAGACTTACCAGGAACTTACTCTTTAACATCATATTCACCCGAAGAATTATTTGTTTTAGATTATATTTTAAATAAAGATATTGATATAATAATTAATGTATTAGACTCAGGTAACCTTGAAAGAAATTTATATTTAACCACTCAATTAATTGATAGTGGCAAAAAAGTAATTGTTGCTTTAAATATGTTTGATGAACTTAAAGCAGAAAAAGGAGACTTAGATTATGAAACATTAGGTAAAATGATAGGGATTCCATTTATTCCAACTATTAGTAAAAATGGAACAGGATTAAATGAATTGTTTGAAAAAGTTATTGATGTTTATGAATTACACGATGAAACAGTAAGAGAAGTTAATATCCCTTATGGTTTTGAAATTGAAAATGCTTTAGAAAAACTTGTTTATGAATTAAACAAAACTGAATATAATTTAATGGTTTCTTATCGCATGACAGCTATTAACTTATTAGCTGCCGATAAAAATATTGTAGAAATTTTTAAGAATAACAATTACATTATCGAATTATCTAATAAATTAAGAGCATCTATCGAAAAATTATTAAATCATGATGTTAATACAGAAATAGTAAACTTTAGATATGGTTTTATTGAAGGAGCTTTATCAGAAACTTTTAAAAAAGGAGAAAAATATAATACATCACAAAACATAGATAAACTATTAACTAACAAGTATTTAGGCTTACCTATGTTCTTTATTTTTGTATGGCTTATTTTCTATGCTACATTCAAACTTGGCGAATATCCAATGGAATGGATAGATCATTTGGTTAATTTAATAGGTGAAAATATAAATGTTATTATACCAGATGGAATAATAAATAGTTTAATTGTAGATGGAATTATTGGTGGTGTTGGAGGAATAATTGTTTTTTTGCCCAATATAATTATATTGTTTTTTCTAATTTCGGTTATGGAAGACACTGGATATATGGCAAGAACAGCTTTTTTGATGGATAAAGTAATGCATAAAATTGGGCTACATGGAAAATCGTTTATACCTTTATTAATGGGATTTGGGTGTAATATTCCGGCGATTATGGCAACAAGAACAATTGAAAGCAAACGAGACAGAGTTGTAACTATGTTAATTACACCTTTTATGTCTTGTAGTGCAAGACTTCCTGTTTATGTTTTATTTATAAGTGCCTTTTTTCCAGCATATAAATCAGGTGTTTTGTTTTTAATTTATGGTATTGGTATTTTGGCAGCTTTAATAACAGCTATAATATTAGATAAAACAGTGTTTAAGAAAAACGAAACTCCTTTTGTTATGGAATTACCTCCATACAGAATGCCTACTTTAAAAGCTATTTCAAAATATACTTGGTTTAAAACATCTCATTTTATAAATAAGATGGGAACTGTTATTTTAATTGCATCAATAGTAATATGGGGATTAGGTTATTTTCCTCAAAACAAAGAGATTATAATTAAATATGATAAAAAAATAGAACAATATTCAAATACTACAAAAAATATAAATACTAAAGAAATTGAAAAATTAGAAAATATAAAGAATAAAGAGTTATTAGAACAATCATATATTAGCAGAATAGGTAAATTTATTCAACCTGTTTTTGAACCTTTAGGATTTGACTGGAAAATGTCGATTAGTTTATTAACCGGTATAATGGCAAAAGAAGTTGTTGTTAGTTCAATGGCTTTATTATATACCAATACTGATGATAATGGCGAAGTTTCGAACCAAACCTTAGCTTTAAATTTAAGAAAAATGCAGAAGGAAAATAATATACCTTTGGTTACTTATTTTGGCTTTTTGGTTTTTGTACTTTTATATTTCCCATGCGTTGGAACACTAGTCGCAATAAACAAAGAAACATCAAATTATAAATATATTGTTTTTTCAATAGTTTATCCTTTATTATTCGCTTGGGTATTAAGTTTCTTAATTTATCAAATAGGAACAATAATTTAGTTTATTACATTCTTTTATTAAACACATTAATAACTTATTTTTGCAAAAAAAATATTTACTTTAGTAAAAAAAATAATGATTAAGTTTTTAACTATTATAGGTGCTCGCCCTCAAATAATTAAGGCTTCGGCTATAAGCAGAGCAATAAAAAATAATTTTTCAGATTCAATTACAGAAATTATCGTTCATACAGGTCAACATTATGACGAAAATATGTCGGGAGTTTTTTTCGATGAATTACAAATACCTCAACCAAACTATAATTTAAATGTTGGTTCATCATCTCATGGAGCTCAAACAGCTGAAATGATTAAGGGTATAGAAGATATTTTATTGAAAGAAAAGCCAGATTATGTGATTTTATACGGTGATACAAACTCAACATTAGCAGGTAGTATTGCTGCATCAAAATTGCATTTTAATATAGCTCATATCGAAGCAGGATTAAGGTCGTTTAATAAAAAAATGCCCGAAGAAATTAATAGAATAATGTGTGACCATGCATCAACAATGCTTTTTTCGCCAACAAAAACTGGTTACGATAATTTAATTAACGAAGGTTTCAAAACCAATAATAAACCACCATACACATCAGATAATCAAGGAATTTACCATTGTGGTGATGTTATGTATGACAATAGCTTGTATTTTGCCAATATAGCAAAAACAAAAAGCAATATTCTTGAAAAAAACAAATTAGAAGAAAACAAATTCATTTTATCTACCATACATCGTGATAACAATACCGATGATGAAAAAAGATTAAATAGCATTATTAAAATGCTACTTTATATTGCCGAGGATAAAAACTATGAATTAGTATTGCCTTTACACCCAAGAACTAAAAAAGTATTTGAAAATAAATTGTCAAAAGATTTATATAATAAACTTAATTCAAATAAAAACATTAAAATAATTGAACCAGTTTCTTTCTTAGATATGATAAGATTAGAAGATGCTTCAAAAATGGTAATAACCGATTCGGGAGGAGTTCAAAAAGAAGCATTTTTCTTTAAAAAACCATGCATAATTTTACGTCCCGAAACCGAATGGGTCGAATTGGTAAAATGCGGTGTTGCAACTTTAGCAAATGATAATTATGAAAAATTTGTTGAAGCTTTTAATTACTATGAAGGAAATAAAAACTTACAATACTCATCAATATTTGGAGATGGTAATGCTTCAACTTTTATTTGCAATCAAATAATTAATAATTATAATTTAACTAAATGATTTTAGTTTATTCAAGTAATATAACCTCAAGAACAAAGTATATTTTTAATGTTGTTTTTTACGATATTATTGATGTAAAATACAAATTAACCAATATCGAAAATGAATATTTAAGTTTTGAAGGTCCAAAAATTAATTATTCAAATAAACATATTAAAGAAGATGAAATTAGAATTTGTCCTTGTGGGTTATTAAATGAAAACGGAATAAATGAGCAAGAAATTAAAATAACTAAGTGGGGCGATATTCCTTGTTTTTTCGAAACAAGGAGAGAATTAGAAATACCTTATGATATATTTTCTGCAAGTTTTTATATGATAAGTAGATACGAAGAATATTTACCACATATAAAAGATCGTCATAATCGATTTCAGGCCGAAGATACCATTGCTTTTAAAGGCGATTTTTTGCAAAAACCTGTTGTAAATATTTGGATAGAAAAATTTAAAACAATTATAAATAAGCATTATCCTGATTATAAATTTCCGGAGAAAAAATTTACTGTTATTCCAACTTTCGACATAGACATTGTTTATAACTACCTTGGAAAAGATTTTTTTAGAACATTTGGTGGTTATATGCGTGATCTTTTAAATTTAGAATTTGATAAAATTATTGATAGAACAAAAGTTTTGTTTCGTTTAAAAAAAGACCAATATGATGTTTATGACTATTTAAAAGAAATTAAAAAATTTTATAAATTAGATTTAATATTTTTTATACTTTTTTCGGACTTTGGACCTTATGATAAAAATATTTCAGTAAACAATCGAAATTTCAAACTATTAATTAAGCATTTAGAAGATTTTGCCGATATAGGGATTCATCCTTCATATCAGTCAAACAGCAATTTTAATTTAATAAAAAAAGAAAAAGATAATTTATCAAACATTATAAATTACGAAATAACTAAAAGTCGTCAGCATTTTTTAAAATTAACTTTACCTGAAACATACCGAACATTAATCGAATTAGATATAACCGATGATTACACAATGGGATTTGCATCATTACCTGGTTTTAGAGCCGGATTATGCACTTCTTTTTATTTTTATGACCTTGATTCGGAGTATGAAACATCATTAAAAGTTCATCCATTCGCTTTTATGGAAGGAACATTTAGAGAGTATCTTTGCATGAGTCCCGAAGAAACAATTCCAATGGTTTATGAAATTATTGATGAAGTTAAAAAGGTAAATGGAGATTTTTTAAGCTTGTGGCATAATGCTTCAATAAGCGACTATGATGTGTGGAAAGGTTGGAAAAATGTTTTCGAAAAAACACTCGAATATGCATTTAAAAATAAATAAATAATGATAAACTATTTAGAGCATAAAGATATAAATAAAGATTTGTGGGATAGCTGTATTAATAAATCAGTTAATGGAAGTGTTTATGCTTATTCATGGTATTTAGATGTGGTTTCTGAAAATTGGGATGCCCTTGTTTACGATAATTATAAGGCTGTAATGCCATTAACTCATAAAAAAAAGTTTGGTATAAATTATTTATGCCAACCATATTTTACTCAACAATTAGGGGTTTTTTCAATTGAAATTTTATCAGAAGAAATGGTTGAAAATTTTATAAATAATATTCCTAAACACTTCAAATTTACCGAAATAAACCTTAACTCATACAATAAAATTTCAACAAAAAATAATAAGAAAATTACTCAAAACCGAAATATTCAACTTGATTTAATTTCATCTTACAGTAATATTTATTCGAACTTTTCGAAAAACACAAGACGAAACATTAAAAAAGCTGTAGCTAAAAATATTTTCATAAATGAAATTAATAATGCTTGGGATATAATTAATTTGTTTAAGAAAAATAAAGGAAAGCAAATAGAAAAATTTAAAGAAGAGCAATATTTTTTATTAAAAAGGCTTTTGGCAGAACTTATTCAGCGTCATAAAGTTTATATTATTTCGGCATTTACCGAAAAAAACCAGTTGTGTGCTGGGGCATTTTTTGTTGAAAGTAATCACAAAGCAATATTCTTATTTTCGGCAACAAATGAAGAAGCAAAAGAAAATGGAGCAATGTCGTTAATAATAGATTATTTTATACAAAAAAGATCGCAAGATGATATTACTCTTGATTTTGAAGGTTCAAATGATGATAATTTAGCTCGTTTTTATCTGAGCTTTGGTTCGGTTGAAACCAATTATAGTAGCCTGAAAATAAACAACTTACCTTGGTTTATAAAATGGCTTAAATAAAAAATTATTTTGGCGATATAATGCCGTCTTTAACATTAAAAATAGCATATTCATCGGTTAGTTTTGCAATAACATCTTCAATTCTGTTGCTATTTGTATCGGTTATAAAAATTTGACCAAAATTATTACCTTTAACTAAAGTTATAATTTTAGCAACTCTTTTATCATCAAGTTTATCAAAAATATCATCTAAAAGTAAAATAGGTTTATAAGATGTCATATTTTTAATAAAATCGAATTTAGCTAACTTTAATGCAATTAAGTACGACTTTTTTTGACCTTCGGAACCAATCTTTTTTATAGGATAGTTCGTTAAACTAAAATCCAAATCATCTTTATGAATACCAACTGTAGTATATTGCAAAATTTTATCTTTTTCATACGATGATTTAAGCAAATTACTATAGTTTTCAATATCAACATTAGTTTCGTAAATTAAATCAATATCTTCTTTATTATCAGAAATATATTTATAATGTTTTTCGAAAATAGGTTTAAAATCACTAATAAATTGCTTTCTTTTTAAATATATTTTTGTCCCAAATTCAATAAGTTTGTCGTTTATTAGTTCAATACTTTCATAATCTTCTTGTTTGTTTTTGGCGAATTGTTTTAATAGCGAATTTCTTAAAGTTACAGCTTTAGTATATTCGATAACATCACTTAAATAATGCTTATCATACTGAGAAATAACACCATTAATAAATCTTCGACGCTCTTCGCTCCCACCCGAAATAATTTCAATATCAGAAGGTGAAACCATAACTAAAGGATACAATCCTATATGATCGGCTAATTTTGAATAAGTATTCTCGTTTAATTTAAAATGCTTTTTTTGATTTCTTTTTAATCCGCAGTAAATAGTATCGTCTTCGTTTTTATTATTAATGTAATAACCTTGAATTACGAAAAAAGGTTCATTGTGTTTAATGTTTTGATTATCAATAGAATTGAAAAAACTTTTGCAAAAAGATAAATAATAAATTGCATCTAAAATATTAGTTTTACCTTCGCCATTATCTCCAACAAAGCAATTAATATTGTGCGAAAAGTTAATATCAGCTTCACTACAATTTTTAAAATTAAGTATTGATAATCGCTTTAAATACATCTATGAAAAATTTATATGCAAAAATAAATAAATATTTAAGAAAATTTTAAATAATTAAGCTTAACATAAGTTATAACAATTAATCACATAAAAATAATTGTTAATTGTTAAATATTGATTGTTTAGTGGAATTATATTAAACACTACAAATACCCATATTTTTTCATTGTTTCACTAAAACAATCTTTTATGGTTTTTATTTGTTCTTCGGTAAGCTCGTCTTTATAAGAATCTACTTGACCTTTTCTGAAAAATTCTTTAGTTTTAATTGGTTTTTCTTTAAAGCCAGTTTCATTTTCTTTTTTCTTAATTTTACTAAATTCACAGGCATCTATCGCTTTTCTTATTTCTTCTTCTTTAAAATCGTAACCAGCAAACTCCATTGCTTTACTAAAAGTTTCAAATGAATTTAATTTCATGTCTTCATATCTCATTACATGAACATTTAACCCATCAACCTCTGTCCAACTTTTAACATGCTCTTGCCAAGTTAATAACTTTTGTTTTAACTGTGTGGCATGAGCTTTTTTTGATTTAGAAAGACAATGTTTAGTATCAATCATTTTTTGTAATGAATCTTCTAAAGAACAACTATTATGATTAGCATAAGAGCCAACTATATCAAGTGGATTTCTAATAATATAAATAGCACATTTTGTTGCACTAGCGGGGAACATTGGTCGGCCATCTTTTAAAAAAGTATAAGCATCATGAACTTTCATAAAACGATTTTCGGTAGCATTTTCTGAAATATAATCATAAAGTTCGGGCCTTAAATTATCTATTTCATCATGATCTAATTCTATTGATTCTATTCCTATAGCCTCATCTAATGGTGGTCTTGCACTAGCTATTGGGGAAAAATAAACATCATTTAAATCTATTTCTTTATCTGCTTTGTTAAAAAGATTTGCAAGAAATAGTCGAAACCAAGTATTTCCAGATTTAGGATAAGACGCTAACCAAATGATGTTACCCATTATTTATGTCCTCCAAAACAAAATCTGCAAATTCATTTGCAACAAAAGTATCTCTCTTTCGAGTTATTTTAACAACTCTTGTATTATTTCCAAGTATTGAAACTTGCTTAAAATTAACTCCTTTTTTCCCCAACCCTTTAACATAATTAGGGCGTGATGTATTAAGAGTTAAAGCATTAACTTTTTCTAATCCTTTTAGCTTAACCTTTTTAAACCCATCATCACTATCGGCATTTAAAATATAAACGGCTTCAATATCTAAAGGCTCTTCATCATAAAAATCATCTTCTACATTTACCTTATATTTATTTATATTTTCTCGTATTTGGTTAAAATCTTCGATGTTTTCATCAAGTTTTTTAATTGTATCTTCCCATAATTTTATTTGTGGAAAACCAGATATTACTTTAGGTTTTCCTTTTTCATCAATTCTAACTAATGTTAAATCGTCGGATATTGTTTTATATCCTTTTTTCCTTAAAACAGAAGCCATTGTTGATTTACCAATTCCAGAAGCACCTGTAAATAAAACGGCTTTACCATTTATGCAAACCGAACTTGCGTGAATAGGTAATAAATCTCTTTGCAGCAAAACTGCTATCATACACGAACTTAAAAGAAATAGTCTAATTGAATCTTTTGTAGCATCTTTGTCTGGCTCTACTATTATTTTATTTCCATTTTCGATGTAATAAACTGCGATACCATCAACTTTTAATAAAAGTTTATTTTCGGCTGTTTGAATTCTTATTCCAGGGAAAAGAGGGTTTTCGAGTTTCTCAGGTGTTTTACCAATTAGAATAGAAACATCGGTTGGTTCTACACCTATTTTAAATTCTGGTATTTCAATTTCTGAGTTAAAATTTAATCCAAAAGCTTTGTATAAAAACATAAATCAATTATTATTTTATTAATAGTTTTACAAAAATAAAAAAAATATTTTTTAACCCTATTTTTTTAGGCTCAATAAACTGTAAATATTAAATTTGCCTAATTTTAAATTTGATTTATTCAGAAAATATAAATATTTGAATTATGAAAATATCTTATAATTGGCTTAAGGAATATATAAAGACTAATTTACCTGCTGAAAAAATTTCGGAAATACTTACTGATTGTGGGCTTGAAGTTGAGTCTATGGAAGAGTATTGCTCGGTTAAAGGCGGTTTAGAGGGTATTGTGATAGGCGAAGTTCTTACTAAAGAAAAGCACCCTAATGCCGATAAATTAAATTTAACTACTGTAAATGTTGGTGATGATAATATCTTAAAAATTGTTTGCGGTGCTTCTAATGTTGAAGTTGGTCAAAAAGTTCCTGTTGCCACAATTGGAGCTACTTTATATAAAGATAAAGAATCGTTTTCTATTAAAGAAAGCAAGATTAGAGGTGAATTATCTCAAGGTATGATTTGTGCCGAAGACGAGCTAGGGCTAGGAATTTCTCATGATGGAATAATGGTTTTAGATAAAAACACTAACCCTGGAACTTTAGCTAAAGATTATTTTAATGTTTACAATGATATTATTATTGAAATTGGTTTAACTCCAAATAGATCTGATGCTACTTCTCATTTTGGCGTTGCAAGAGATTTGTATGCGGCATTATTGAAAAATGGACATGAAGCAACTTTGGTAAAACCTTCTGTTGAAAAATTTAAAATTAACAATAAAAATAATACGATAAATATTGAAATAGAAAACCCAGATGCTTGTCCAAGATACGCAGGACTAACTATTTCTAATATAAAAATAAAAGAATCTCCTATTTGGCTTAAAAATTATATGAAAGCAATAGGTTTAAATCCTATAAACAATGTTGTTGATATTACAAACTTTATTTTACATGAAACAGGTCAGCCACTTCATGCTTTTGACGCTGATTATATTGAAGGTAAAAAAGTTATTGTAAAAAAGCTTAAACAAGGAACTAAGTTTATAACTTTAGATAGTACCGAACGAACTTTAAGTGAAAACGATTTAATGATTTGCAATGCAAATGAAGGTATGTGTATTGCTGGTGTTTTTGGAGGAATGAAGTCAGGAATTACCGAAAAAACTAAAAATGTGTTTTTAGAATGTGCTTATTTCAACCCTGTTACAATTCGTAAAACATCAAAATTTCACGATATTAAAACCGATTCTTCTTTTAGATTTGAAAGAGGCACCGATCCAAATAATATTGATTATGTAATAAAAAGAGCTGCTTTGCTAATTAATGAATTAGCCGAAGGTGAAATAAGTTCAGAAATTATTGATATTTATCCTAAAAAAATTGAACAAGCAAAAGTAACTTTAAGTTATTTTAATTTAGATCGATTAATTGGTAAAAAAATTAATTGTAATACTATTAAAAACATTTTAAAATCTCTTGATATACAAATATTAGAAGAAAAAGAATGTGAATTACTGCTGTCTATTCCTACTTATCGTGTTGATGTAACTAGAGAAGCTGATGTTATTGAAGAAATTTTGAGAATTTATGGAATGAATAATATTGATTTTTCGGAACAAATTAAATCATCTTTATCTTTCATCGAAAAGCCAAATAAAGAAAAAATTATTAATACAATCTCGAACTACCTTGTTGCGAATGGATTTGTTGAAATAATGAATAATTCTTTATCAAAATTAGATTATACAGAAAATAGCAATTTATTTAACAGCGATAAAAACGTTAATATTTTAAACCCATTAAGTAATGAACTTAATGTTATGCGACAAACTTTATTGTTTGGAGGTTTAGAATCAATATCTTACAATATTAACCGACAAGGAAAAGATTTAAAATTGTTCGAAAACGGTTTTGCTTATAGTAAAGATGGCAAAAATTATATTGAAAAACGACATATTTCTTTGCTTACAACAGGAAATTATTTAAACGAAAACTGGAAAACAAAAGATATTAAATGTGATTATTATTATTTAAAAGGTATTGTAAATCAATTAATTAAAAGATTGGGATTAATACAGAACAATATTATTTTAAATGAAATAGAAAACGAATATTGCAAAGAAGGCTTAGAATACAAAATTAACAACAATGTAATTTTAGAAATAGTTGAATTAAACAATCAAACATTAGAAAAATTTGGTATTAATCAACAAGTTTTTTATGCCAATATTTATTTCGATAATTTATTTAATGTTTTAAAAGACAATATCTTATACAAACCATTGGCAAAACACCCAGAAGTTCGAAGAGATTTAGCTTTAATTATTGATGAAAAAGTTAAATTTAGCGAATTAAAAAATATTGCTATAAATAGCGAAAAACACATTTTAAAAAGCATAAATATTTTTGATGTTTATAAAGGTAAAAATATCGAAGAAGGTAAAAAATCTTATGCTTTAAGTTTTATTTTACAAGACGAAGAAAAAACATTAACCGACAAACAAATTGAAAAAACTATGGGCAATATTTTAAAACAATTTGAAGAAAAAGTTGGGGCTAAATTGCGTTAATTATGTTAAGATTTATACTTTTTTCACTCATAATATTAAGCTCTTATATTTTAAAATCACAAGAGTTCACTAATAAAATTAGTTTCGATAGTTTTAAAAAATGGTCGAAATATACTAAAGTTTTTAGCGAAAAAGATAAAATTACATATCAAGAAAACGGCTATAAAGAACAAGCTAATATTTCGTATTTGGCAAAGCTAAATAATGGATATGATATTTTAATTATTACTTTAGGTCAGGAAAAAGATTTTGAAGGGTATAAATATGTTGCGGATACAGGTACATACAAACTAATTGAACATCAAGGCTTTAAAGCCGTTTACTATCCTTTAGTTAGTGAAGCCGGAATGTATTGTTTTGTTAGTGTTTTAATTCCTGAAATTAATGCAACTCTTACTTTTTCATATTCTAGAGTTGTTCCCATAAAAAAAATATTGCCACTAATAAGTAATTTTAGAATAAAAGATTTATTAAAAAAATTACCTGGATATAATTCCGAACGCCCAACTAGTTTATCGTGGTGGTGGGGATTCAATTATTAACAACCCATTAACTACTAAACAAGTATTTTTAGTTACAAGGTCGTTACCAAGAATTTAAAAAACATTACATAGAGGTATCCTATATGACAGAATTAGAATTATACGATAATAAAGCTTTCCAAGAAGTTCTTGCAATGATAAAAGAAGCTAGAACAAAAGTTAATAAAGCTATCAATAATGGGTTAATTGAATTGTATTGGAGCATTGGAGAATATATTTCAAACAAAAGCAAAAAAGATAGTTGGGGAAGTGGAACCGTTCGAAACTTATCAGATTTTTTGAAGGAAACAGAAACTAACTCAAAAGGATTTTCATCTCAGAATTTATGGAGAATGAAACAATTTTATGAAACTTATTATAAGAACAAAAAACTCTCACTTTTGGTGAGAGAAATAGGTTGGACAAATAATATTATAATTGTTTCACAGACCAAAACAGAAGAAGAAAGGGAATTTTACTTAAAACTTACAGCCCGAGAAAAATACTCAAAAGAAGAACTTTCACGACAATTAGAAACTGGTCTTTATGAACGTTCTATGCTTTCAAGAGAAAATATCTCACCGATAGTGAGAGAAATATCCTAATATAAATGAACATATTAGAGACTACTATGCATTTGAATTTTTAGGATTAAAGGATAATTATTCAGAGTATAGTTTTAAAAAAGCCATTCTTACAAACCTAAAAGATTTTATACTTGAATTTGGTAAAGATTTTTTATTCATTGAAGAAGAATACAAATTGCAGGTTGGTAGTAAAGATTTCTCAATTGACTTGTTGTTTTATCATAGAGAATTAAATTGTTTAGTTGCATTAGAGCTAAAAGTTGGAGATTTTAAACCTGAATATATGGGAAAAATGGATTTTTATTTAGGAGCTTTAGATAATAATGTAAAAAAGCCTCATGAAAATCAGAGTATTGGCATTATAATGTGCAGGACAAAAGATGAAAATATTGTAGAAATTTCATTAAACAGAAGTACTTCTCCAACCATTATTAGCCAGTATGAAACTAAGTTGATAGATAAAGAATTGTTAAGAAATAAATTAAATGAATTATTTAATTCAAATCTTGATGAATAGAAAACTAACCTCAACAACAGCTTTGCTTCACGCAGAGTTTATTAGCTGAAATTTGGCAAAATTAGTTCAATAAAAATAAAACTGTTGAATAAAGAAATATTTTTTGTGCCTTAATGTTTTTTTCTTTTAAAATGCTCTTATACAGAGCGAATGTTTGGTTTTTGTTTTTACGCCAGAAGCAAAGCTTTGGGTTGAATTAATACAATCTTTCAGACTGTTATCTTAACAATTTATTATTTCCTGTTATGCATCATAGCCTAACGTCTAACTTAGTTTAAAGCACGAAGCAACGCCTTGTGAATAGATACAAAAATACATATATCGCTCTTTAAGAGCAGCTTAATATTTAAATATCGTACCTTTCAACTTTAACAAGTTTATTGTTTTTATAATATTCTTTTCTTAACAAAAATCCATCTTCTGAATAAAATTTCCAAACACCTTGTTTTAATCCGTTTTTATAAAACTCGTTGTTTTTTAATTTTTGATTAGTATAAAAATATATTGACTTGCCATGTAACTTGTTATTTTTATAATTTACAATAGCAGAAACTTCGTCTTTTTTAGAAAAATATACCCATTCACCATCTTTAATTAAACCTAAATTCTTTGTATATTTAAAACTTGTTGTATAAGAAATATCTCCGTTTTTATTAAGTCCGTGAGTTTTATAAAATTCAGGTAAGTTTAAAAAATAGTCTTTTCTAAAATCCTTAAAACTAACTTCTGGTTTAATAATCATTGAATCAACAAATTCAAAAATCATATATTTATTCATTAAAAAATAAGGCAAAGCATTCTCAAACATACAAACAATCTTATTGTTTCTTATCCCCCAAGAACCTTTTATGTCAACTAATGAATAATCTAAATAGTTAAACGTAGAGTCGGGGTTTAGCTTTAATGCAATTATTGAACTAGAATATAAACCTGCAACATTTTTATTTTGTGAAAATAAATTTACAGTAAATCCTATAAACAAAAAAACAACTAATAATTTCAACTTCATCTTAAAAATAATTTAAATAAAATAACCTCTTTAAAGAATGCGAAATTAAAAAAAATCATAGTAACAACTAATTAAAAATTAAAAAAAATATATGCATTAAAATTAATATGTAACAAATACAGAATTATTGCAGATAAAAAATAAAATTTATATTTTTTTGCCAATAAATCAAGCATTAAAAAAAACAAACTATTTATCGAATTATTTCAAAAAAACAACTTATTATTAGATAATTATTAAAATAAATTCTAATTTTAATACAACTACTAATAATATACAAAACAGTAAAATATTTTTTTATATTTGTATATACGACATGCTATTTTATTATAAAAATCATTAAATGGAACGAATAACACAATTTATTAAAAATGCCCCTTTTAGCTTTGCTTATCACAAAATAGTTGTTGATGAAAACAATAAGCCAATCGATTATATTTTTTTAGATGTTAATGATGCTTTTGAAAAATTAACAGGACTTAAAGCAATAGATACTATAAATAAAAAAATTACAGATGTAATTCCTAATATAAAAAATGACCACTTTGATTGGATAGGATTTTACGGAGATATTGCATTGAATGGTGGCGAAAAAGAAACCGAACAGTTTTCTGAAAATTTAAATCGTTGGTATAAAATTCAAGCCTTTTCAGATGAAAAATACTATTTTTCTACAATATTCACAGATGTTTCAGAAAAAATGCTTTTATCTGAAACTTTAAAAGTTTTTAATGAATTTAAATATGATAATATTGATTATGACTATATAGCTCTTAAAGCAAAAGAAATTTCAGGAGCTAGTTATGTAACTTTAAATGTTTTTGAACCTAATGGTAAAGATTTTAAAACAATGGGGGTTGCTGGTATTAAGCAAAATTTTGAAAAAGCAACAAATTTACTAGGATTTGAGTTTAGAGGAAAACTTTGGAAATATGACCCTGTACGTGAAGAAAAAATTAAAAACCATAAAACTAATTACTTTAAATCTATATCTCATTTAATAGGAGGTGCTATTCAAAATAAATTAGTTGATGTTTTAATTAGTTTATTTGGCTTAGATTCAGTTTATGTTGTAAAATCGACTAAAGATAATCTAATGTTGGGTGATTTTACATTAATATTTGGGAAAGGTAAAACAATACAAAATCAATTATTAGTTGAAAGCTATTCTGATATTGTTGGTATGCTTTTGTCAAGAATTAATAGTGAAAAAAAACTTAATTCTTATTTAGAACATTCTCCCTATGGAGTTTTTGTAGCAAATAATGAAGGGAAATATACTTATGTTAATAAAGATGCTTGTGAAATTACAGGATACAGCAAAGAAGAACTTTTAAATTTACATATTAGTGATTTGGCTTTTAAAGATGATTTGGAAATTGGCTTTAAATCATTTTCAGAAACAGTAAATATTGGTAGTTCAAAAGTTGAACTACGATTTGTAAAGAAAACAGGTGAGATTAGATATTGGTCTGTAAATTCAATGAAAATTTCGGAGAATGAATATATTGCTTCAACAATGGATATTACAGAAAAAATAGAAAATGAAAGTTTAATTAAAGAAAGTACCATTTTTCAACAATCTTTATTAGAAAATATATCAGTTGGAATATTAATAATTGACCCTGAAACCAGAATGATTGAAGTTGTTAATAAATTTGCTACTCAATTGATTGGAGAAAAAGAAGAAAATATTATTGGTAAAAAATGTCATTTATTTGTTTGTCCTGCAATGGAAAATTGCTGCCCTATTTGTGATAAAGGCCAAATTGTTGATAATTCAGATAAAATACTTCTTACAGCTAATGGCAAAGAACTACCTATTTTAAAAACAGTTAAACGAATAGTTATTAACGGCAAAGAAAAATTATTAGAAAGTTTTGTTGACATTTCTATTCGTAAACAAGCTGAACAAAAACTTGCCAATAGTTTATTAGAAACAGAAACCATGAACAGAATAATGACAGGCAGAGAAGAACGAATAATAGATTTAAAAAAAGAGATTAATGACTTATTAAAACAATTAGGAAAAGATATTAAATACAAAAGTGTGGAGATTTAAATAATGGGGAATAGTTATAAAAACATACTCGAAAATATTAATAGTGGAGTTCTAATCTCTGACACTAAAGAAAGAAATATTGTATATGTAAACAATGCAACATTATTAATGTTGGGGGCAACAAAAGAAGATTTAATAGGTAAAAAATGTTTTAATTTTCTTTGCAAACAAAGTGGCGATTTCTGTAATGAAAATCATATATGTGAATCAATTGATAATAAAGAAATGAAGATTGATTTACCTAATGGAAATCATAATTACTTATCTCTATCAATGACTGAAGATGTTTTTGAAAATAAAAAATGCTATATTCATACATTTAACAATATTACAGACCTAAAAAATATACAATTAGAAAAAGAAAAGCATTTAATTGAATCAGAAAAAAACAAAAAAATGCTTTTAAGTTTGATGGAAGACTCAGAAGAAGTAAATAGTAAATTACGCGAGAACCAAACCGAACTAAAGACTACCGAAAAGAAACTACAAAACTTTGCACAAACATTAGAAACAAAAAATTTAGAACTAGATAAAGCCCTTTCTGATGCAGAAAACGCCAACGAAGCAAAATCTAAGTTTTTAGCTAATATGAGCCATGAAATTAGAACTCCTTTAAATGCAGTTTTAGGGTTTGCTGAATTGCTTTCAGATACAAATCTTAACGAAACACAAAAGCAATATGTCGATACAATTAATACATCATCATCTTTATTATTAAGTGTTATTAATGATATTTTAGATTTATCTAAAATTCAAGCAGGTAAACTTGAATTAGATATTATTGATGTTGATATTCTCGATTTCATTAAAAAAGTTTCGGATATTATTAAATTTTCTGTCTCAAAAAAGAACATTAACCTTTTATTAAATATTGAACATAATACTCCACGTTTTGTTATGTTCGACCCTGTTCGCTTGCGTCAAATATTAATTAATTTGCTTTCTAATGCTATTAAATTTACCGAAAATGGCGAAGTTGAAATTAAATTAACACACGATAAAATTTCAGAAAATAAAGCAATTTTCACTTTCTCGATTCGCGATACAGGTATTGGAATTAAAGAAGACCAAAAAGAAAATTTATTTAAAGCTTTTTCACAAGCGGATACTTCTACTACCAGAAAATTTGGAGGAACTGGGCTTGGCTTAATAATATCTAATAGTTTAGTTCAAAAAATGGGTGGTGAAATTTTATTTTATAGCACTTACGGAGAAGGTTCTACTTTCTATTTTTCAATTGAAGCAGAATATAAAAACGGAGAAAAAATTGATTCGAATGAAATTAATAAAGTATTATTTAATGGTGAAAATAATAAAAAATTAATTATTGAAGCAAAAAATAATATTAAACCAATTGATAAAAAATTTACAATTTTACTAGCCGAAGATAATATAACAAATATGATTGTGGCAAAAACAATAATAACAAAATTATTCCCTTTTGCTAAAATAATTGGAGCTATTAATGGTGTTGATGCCATAGCAAAGGCAATTAATGATAAACCTGATATTATATTTATGGATATTCAAATGCCTGAAATGGATGGTATTGAAGCTACTATAAAAATTAGAGAATACGAAAAAGCGACAAATAATCATATTCCAATTATTGCATTAACAGCAGGTGTATTAGAAGAAGAGAAAAAAAAATGTTTGAATTCAGGAATGGATAGCTTTCTTACAAAGCCTATAAATACAACTTATTTAAAAGAAATTATTGAAAAATATTTAGAAGAAAAGTCTTTACCAATTGACACTAAAAAAGATATTAAAATTAATTCTACTGAAAAACAGCACTTTAATAAAAAGAAGTTATTAGATAAATTTTATAATAATTTAGAAATCTATGAAGAACTTATTAATGCTTCGATTGAACAAAACAACAAATTAATTATTTCATTAGAAAATAGCATTGTTAACAAAGATTATAAACAAATTAAATTTGATTCTCATGCAATTAAAGGTGTTTCTACTGACATGTTTTTTGAATTCACTAAAGACTATGCTCTGCTAATTGAACAAAACAGCAACGAAGAAAGCATTAATCTTATTCTTGAAAATTTCAATAAAATTAAAGAAGAATGGGAAAAAATAAAATTAGAAATTAAAAGTTAAGTGGCTTATTTTAAACAAAAATTAAATACTATTTTGTTTTGTTTGTTTTTGTTTTTATTTTAGTTGAAATTTAAAAAAAACCTCATTGTTATGAAAAAAGTTGTATTATTAAGACATGGCGAAAGCACTTGGAATAAAGAAAATAGATTTACAGGTTGGACTGATGTTGAACTTTCTGAAAAGGGAATGCAAGAAGCAAAAAATGCTGGAAAACTTCTAAAAGATAATAATTTCACTTTTGATATTGCTTTTACTTCTTACCTTAAAAGAGCAATTAAAACATTGTGGATAACATTAGAAGAACTTGACTTAATGTGGATTGATGTTGAAAAAAGTTGGAAATTAAACGAACGTCATTATGGCACTTTACAAGGTCTTAATAAATCTGAAACAACCGACAAATACGGAAGCGAACAAGTTCACTTATGGAGAAGAAGTTATTCTGTTCCGCCTCCTCCGCTTGATATTAACGATGACCGCTATGCGGGTAAATGTTTGCAATATAAAAATTTACAAAAATCTGAGATTCCTTTAACCGAATCATTAAAAGAAACTGTTGCAAGGGCTGTCCCATATTGGGAAGAAAATATTGCACCATTAGTTAAAGCAAATAAAAATGTTTTAATTACTGCTCATGGAAATAGCATTAGAGCTTTAATTAAATATTTTGATAATGTTTCTGAAAATGAAATTGCTGAATTAAATGTTCCAACAGGAATTCCTTTAGTTTATGAATTTGACGATAATTTAAAGGCGATTAAGCATTATTATTTAGGCGATCAAGATGAGATAAATGATAAAATAAATGCTGTTGCTAATCAATCAAAAGCTAGCAAGTAAATATTTAATTACGAATTATTAATTACGAATTACGTGGAAATAAAAATAGATAACTTGAATCTAAACCTTTTTTCGTAATCCGTAATCCGTAATTTTTTTCAAACTTTTAGCCTTAATTGGTGGTTGCATTTTAGTTACTTTCACCTTACGTTGAAGAACAATTAGATAAATTTAATCTAAACCTTTTTTCGTAATTCGTAATTAATAATTCGTAATTTTTTTATTCTAACCGCAAGTAAAGTTGCTTTTTTTAAACGCCAATTGTGGGCAACATAGTGTTGTGCACTAGCAATTAGTTATTTATTTTCACAAACTCTCTAAAATTCTCTCTGTTAATTACAAATTCGTTTGCATTGTAAGCTTCTATAAATTTTTGAGGAAATTTAGTTTTTTTATCTTTCCACTTAAACTCAAATGCTGAAATATTTCCATCTTTTTCTTCAACAAAGTCAATTTCTTGTTGTTGTTGAGTTCTCCAAAAATACATTTTAGCAAAAGTGTCTTTATAAATGTTTTGTTTTCTTCGCTCAGAAACAAGGAAATTTTCCCATAAAGCACCTTTATCAAGTCTAAGATTTAAAGGCTTAAAATCTCCTATAATCATATTTCTGATACCATTGTCGTAAAAATAAATCTTACGATTCTGTTTGATTTCATTTCTTAGATTTCTACTAAAACTACCTAATCGAAATACAATATAACCTTGTTCTAGTATTTCTATATATTTTTGAATTGTAATCTTATTTACGTTTAGTAGTTGGGCTAATTCATTGTAGTTTACTTCACTTCCAATTTGTAACGCTAATGCTTGTAATAGTTGTTCTAATATCTCAGGTTTTCTAATATCTGAGAAAGCCAAAATATCACGATATAAATAACTATTTACAAGGTTTTTCAAGGTTTCTCGTTCTTTTCCTTGATTGTTTATTACTTCGGGATAAAATCCATACAATAAGCGATTATCTATTTGTTGCTCGGCTTTTATAAAACCAATTTTCTTTTCATATTCCTCCCAAGAAATTGGAAATAATTCATATTCCCATTTTCTACCTGTCAATGGCTCATTTAAAGCATTTCCTAAGTCAAACGAAGATGAACCACTAACAAATAATTGAACATCTTTGAATTGGTCGGTTATTATTTTTAGAGTTAAACCTATGCCTGAAATTCTTTGAGCTTCGTCAAGAAATACACATTTGTAATCCTCAAGAAATGTCCTTATTTGCTCAGTTGTTGGACTTTGTAAAAGGCTTCTAATTGAAGGGTCATCTGCATCTAAAAACAAATAATCTTTATCTTTTAGTATTTGTCTTAATAGTGTAGTTTTACCTACTTGTCTTGCTCCGACAAGTATAATAGCTTTTCCACTATTAAGCTTTTCTTTAATTGTATTTTCAATTGTTCTTGTAAACATTTTTTAATTACAAATATAATTTTAAATATTATAATATCCAAATCTTATAATAATTAGTCATTACAATATTTAAAACGTGGTCTTTTTTGTTAGTGCACAACAATTAGATAACTTGAATCTAAACCTTTTTCGTAATCCGTAATTAATAATTCGTAATTTTCCCCAAACTCTATTCTTCTATAATAATACTAACCTTCTCAATTTTCGCCTTAATTGGTGGTTGCATTTTAGTTACTTTAACCTTAACTTTTTCAATTTGAGGGAAAACAGATTTTAATTTATCTATTATTCTTCTTGCAACATTTTCGAGCATGTTCGATGGAATCATCATTTGCTCTGTTACAATTTTATGGGCATAGCTATAATCTAATGCATCTTTTAAACTATCTGATATTTCAACCGAACTTGTATTTACATCAATTTCTAAATCTACATAAAAATTATTTCCTAGTTCTCTCTCGCTTGGTAAACAACCGTGATTAGCAAAAAAATGCATTCCTTCTATTACTATTTTTCCCATAATTATTTATTATTTTAATATTTTCTTAAAAAATGCATGACAATAATAAGAAAGCGAAATTAACAATTTTTATATTTGCATTTAATTTTTAAAACCAATTTTATTATGTGTAACAATTCAAACGAGGAAATTAAGTCTTTAAATTTTATTGAACAAATAATTGAAGATGACATAAAACAAGGCAAAAACAATGCTAAAATTTATACTCGTTTTCCTCCTGAGCCTAATGGTTATTTACACATTGGTCATGCAAAATCTATTTGTTTAAACTTTGGTTTAGCCAGAGACTATAAAGGGTTGTGTAATCTTCGTTTTGATGATACCAATCCTGTTAAAGAAGATGTTGAGTATGTTGATTCTATTAAAGAAGATGTTAAATGGTTAGGCTTTAATTGGACCGAAGAAAGATATGCTTCTGATTATTTTCAACAATTATATGAATGGGCAATAAAATTAATTAATAATGGCGATGCTTATGTTTGTGATATGAATCAAGAAGAGATAAGAGCAAACAGAGGCACTCCAACAGTTCCCGGAAAAGAAAGTCCATACAGAAATAGGTCGGTAAAAGAAAATTTGGACTTATTTGAAAAAATGAAAAATGGCGAATTTCCTGATGGACATTGTTTATTAAGAGCTAAAATTGATATGGCTTCACCTAATATGCACATGAGAGACCCTGCTATTTATAGAATTAAAAAATTTGATCATCATAGAACTGGTAGTAAATGGTGTATTTACCCGATGTATGATTGGGCTCATGGTCTTTCTGATTATATCGAAGGTATAACACATTCTATTTGCACTTTAGAATTTGAAGTTCATCGCCCTCTTTACGATTGGTTTTTAGATAAAGTTATTGTAACCGAATACCGACCAAGACAAATTGAATTTGCTCGATTAAATTTAACTTATACTGTTATGAGCAAAAGAAAATTACTTCAATTGGTTGAAGAAAAATTTGTTTCTAGCTGGGACGACCCTCGAATGCCTACTATAGCAGGTTACAGAAGAAGAGGTTATACTCCTGCTTCGATAAGAGCTTTTGCTGAAACTATTGGTGTTGCTAAACGCGAAAACATTATTGACGTTGCTTTGCTAGAGCATTGCTGTCGTGAAGATTTAAATAAAGTAACTAACCGAGTAATGGCTGTTCTTAATCCATTAAAAGTTGTTATTACTAATTATCCTGAAGGAAAAACTGAAGAATTAGAAGCTATTAACAATCCTGAAGATTTAACACAAGGGACTAAAAACTTGCCTTTCTCTAATGTTTTATATATTGAGAAAGAAGATTTTATGGAAGAAGCTCCAAAAAAATTCTTTAGATTAACCATTGGCGGTGAAGTAAGATTAAGATATGCTTATTTTATTAAATGCAACGAAGTTGTTAAAGATAATGAAGGTAATATAACTGAATTAAGATGCACTTATGATCCTGAATCTAAAGGTGGTAAATCGCCAGATGGCAGAGTTGTTAAAGGAACTTTGCATTGGGTTAGCGAAAAACATGCTTTAAAAGCAGAAGTTCGTCTTTATGATCGTTTATTTAAAACAGAAAACCCAGATGAAGCAGAAGAAGGACAAACATTTTTATCTAATATTAACGCAGATTCGTTAAAAATTGCCGAATGCTTAATTGAACCTTCGGTTAAAAATGCAAAACCTGATACCAAATATCAATTTGAACGAATTGGTTATTTTTGCGTTGATAAAGATTCTACAGAAAATAAATTAATATTTAACCGAACCGTAACTTTAAAAGATACTTGGGCAAAAATGAATAAATAAAGTTAAAATTACGAATTATTAATTACGAATTACGAGGTCTTCACTAATACTTGTAAAAATAATATAGACCCTTCATTGCCATCAGGGTGTTGAGTTGTTCGTAGTTTCATAACTACGAACCAAGTAAAAGTTAGTTTTCAAACTAACAAGAACCATATTCAACTTTAATAAATTATTTTTAATAGTAGTTAAAAACTATTATTTATTAACTGCGAAGCATCTCTTTTATATGCATATTAGACCCTTCGTTACCTCAGGGTGACAAGAGATATCACTCTGAAGAATGAGAAATGTAGCGTTTGTCATGCTGAGGCACGAAGCATCTCTCAGGCTGGCACGGAAATGTTTTCCGTGCCTATCACAAGTAAAAGATAAAAACAACAGTCTGAAAGACTGTATTGAGAGTATTGCTAAATTAAAATTTCAGCATATTTTTTTTCTTTTTATGATTTTC
>CAZJKL010000013.1:0-54990 GCA_964546655.1 uncultured Bacteroidales bacterium
AATTATTCGATATTGTTAACCTAAATTGTTAGGGTGTTGCAAAGCCGAAAACAGGGATTACCACTTTTTGAGTTTTCATCTCCTTTTACTGTGCCATCGGTATGGTCTGCCGCTTGGAATGATGCCAATGTGCTATGAGATACTTCTTTGTGTATTGCTATTTTTGCTCCATTTGGTGCATAGTATAAGTTATTATCACAAGCAACAAAATAACTTGTTCCCAATATATTTAAACATGCCTGTGTGCTTACACTGCTTGTTGTGTAAAATATATTGTTTCTTAAATCCCAATCTGAATTTGAACCATTATCGTCAAAATAAATATTGTTTTTGGTATTGTAAAATGAGTTAAAATATACCTTGTGGTATTTATCATTATAACTTGATACATAAATACCTGTTTCTTGTCCGCTTATATAGTTATTATAAATTTTGGTATATCTAACTTCTCCATCAAAATACAAACCTATTCTTCCGCCTATTAATCTGTTGTTATATATTTCAATTAGGTCTTCTGCATCTTCTCCAATATCTATTAATAATATTGCTGAACCTTTTACTTTATCTTGTGTTAAAACATTTATCGTATTATCATATATCTTAATTAATGCTAATTCTTCTACTAATCCATTTAATACTATTCCATAATCATCAACTGTTATGGTATTGTTTCTTATTATAGAACGTGTTGGCCATAATGTATAATTACTGTATGTTGATGCTAACAAATAGATACCATAAGCACTTCCTGTTCCTGTTGTTGTTATGGTGTTATTTTCTATTATATCATAATCACAATCCCCTTTTACATATATCGCCTTGCCATCTATATTTGTGTTATTAATAGTACATCCTACAATATTATTACTGTCTGCATCTTGATTTAAATCTCCTGAATATCCATAAACATAAATATTATGATTTGAATTATTTTCTAAATCACAATTTTTTATTGTTATATTTCTTGACCTATAAATATGTGCATTATATCTTGCACTTGTATTTGAATTTTGTAATCTAATATTTTCTAACTGAACATATTTTGTTGTGTTAAATATTATATTATCATTTGTTGTTGAATGAACTATTGTTTTATCTTTTCCTGCTCCAATTATTATAATGTTGCCCTTTGTACTTCCATAATCTGAACCTGTTATTGAAATATCTTCATTATATGTTCCTGCATCTACAAATATGGTATCACATGAACCTAAATCATAATTATTAATTATTTCGTTTACCGAAGCCTTTGGTGTTTGAGGAGTTAATCCATCATTACTATTATTTCCAATTACTGTTGAATAAATATCATTACTTGTATTTGCATCATTAACATAATAATTATTCCCAGTTACATAGGTTAATATATTACTATAACACACATCTCCATTGCTTGTTACCTTTGCTTTGTAATAAGTTTTTCTGTTTACTAGTTCACTATAATTATTGGTTGAACCTGATATATCGGTATAATTTACATTATTATAACTCTTTTCCCAAGTTACAAATGTTCCTGCATTATTTGATAATTGAAGTTGTGCCACCCCTGAACTACAACCATCTCCTGCATTTAACAATGACGCTGTTCCTGCTACATTTGAACAGTTAGTTAAACATGATATATTTGCTGACCAACCTGCTCCGTTTCCTGAAACATCTGATTTAAACTCAAAGGTTAATGCTCCACTTAAATGGGTTGAGGTTATTAATCCTGGACTTGTTGTTCCGCAATATGTTCCTATTAATGGTGATGATGTATTAGGTCCATTATAAATTTTTAAATAATCATAACTACAACTTGAACTTGACTCAATATCAAATGATGTAAAATTTATTGATACCGATTTTAAATTATTACATGGTTCAAATGTTACTGTGTAATTTGTACTATTGGTATAAGAACCAGTTGCTCCTCCATTATCATAAAACTTACCTGAACAAATTTGATATGTTTTATTTGTGCTTGTATAAAAGGCTGTATTTGCATCGCCTACACTTACTGTTACTTGTTGTGTATCTGAAACGCATCCTTCACTTTCGCCAACTAATAATTTATATGTTGTATTAGCACTTGGTGAAGCTGTTGGATTTGCTATTGTATTATTATTTAACCCTGTTGATGGTATCCATGTATAAGTATATGGTGCTACTCCTCCTGTTGCTGTTGGATTGCCTCCTATTTGAACACTTGCTCCTTCACAAATACTTGTATTAAGTCCTGCATTTGCATTTGGTTTAACACATGGTTCAATATACAATTTAATATTTAATTTATTTTGCAGTCTTGCACATGAATAACATGTGGTTGGAAATTCAGTTGATTTTCTATCTCTTCTAACTTGATAGTTTGTTAATCCACTTGTATATCTAAATAATGGATATCCCGAAGCACTGCTTCCGTCTCTGCTTTCAAATAATAATTCTAAATTATCTGTTCCATTATATTTAAATGGTGTATTTAAAGTTATTGTTTTCCATCCACTGCCATTATAAGTTATGCTTCCTTCATATACAAGAGTAAATCCTGTTGTTCCTGGATAATTTGCATCAGAATAATTACTTGTTGTTGTATGTTTTACATATATTTTCTGATTGGTCATTGTATAATTAGATGGAGAATTATCTACATAAAATGATACTTTGGTTATATACCCACTTGCATTTACTTCACTTGAAGTATATAATTCGTTTGCCCAACTGTAATTATAATTTCCATTAAATGGATATAATTCGGTTGAGCTTGTTTCATTACCAATTACTACCTCGGTTTGTGAGTATGATAATGAACTATTTAATAGTAATGCTAATATTACTATTATACCTGTTAAGATATTTTGTACTTTCATTTAAAAATTATTTTTTAGGAATTTTATATAGGTATCTTTTATCATTGTTTATCCAACCAGCTTCATTGGGGTCAGATACATTATATATATATAAATCTATTAACTCATTTTTTTCTTCTGTAAAATAATAAACCTTTAAAAAAGCTTCTGATTCATTTGTTGTTAGATACCACAAACCATCTTTATTTGCTTCTTCTTGTGTGTTTACATTATATACTTTTAAATCGGCTTTATTTACTTCATTAGTTACATAAACTCTTATATGAGCATTGTTTACTGAATCTACTTTAAATATTGTTTGTGATTTTAATGTGTTTGCAATTAGAATTATTGCAAAAGAAAAAAATAATACTTTTAATTTCATATTTAAGTTAATTTATTGCGTTTAATACTGTGTTTTCAATCTTTTTGTAATCAATTATAAATATTTCAAATTTTCATATATTATTATTAATTTATCATTAAATTTTAATTACTTTTTAATAAAATTTAATCATTTTTAATAAAAAGGGGATGCAATATTAAAACATATATTTGAACTATCAAAATTTTTTTAATATTTTTTGCGTTTTTTGCAACCACCTCAATTTCAATAACTTAACATAATTTAATTTAATTAAACCTCTAATAATTATTGAATTTTATTAACTATTACCGTGATTTTATACTTTCATGAATTGAAAAATTATTTTTTGATTTTTTATAAAAAAAAGCTATTTAGTTTTTAAAATTAACCTAAATAGCTTTTTACTGTATAAAATATAATACAAATTGTAATAGTTATTCTATTTTTTCCATCTTTTAAGTTTTGGAATTACCTTTTCTGCCATTTCTTTTGCTTGTTTTAGCGATAAACCCATTTTACCATTTGACATAGCTATAAGCTTATTTATTTGCTCTTCTAATGTTAATTTTGGATTGGTAAATTCACCATTTAAAAAACAATATTTGCAATATTCCTCACTTAAACTGCCATCTTTATTTGTGCCTTTGTTTGTATCAACATTTAATGGCATTGCACACGATTGACAAATTGGTATTTCTTTGTTTTGTTCCATTTTTATTTTTTTTTATAATGTGCAAATATAATCAAAAAAACTTATTCAAAAACTTCAATACTACCTTGCATACCAAATCTACCTTTTCCTGTTGCGATACCGTTGGCTACTTCAACTATAACATCAACATCGTGAGCATTTTCTTGTCCGCCACGAAAGTCGCCTTGTTTAGTTGAGTGAAAAATGAATATAAAAGCAACTTTGGGATTTTCTTTTATAAGTGAGTTTAGTTTTTCATTATCTATTTTGCTTTTCGAAACGGAGTCGATAAATACAAAATTATATTTTGAAAGGTTGTCGGGAATGGTTTTACTTATATCTATGTTTTCATCAAAGGCATTTAGTCGTTCAAATTTTTCTTTAATGGTATAACTTAATCCTTCTTCAATAGCACAATAAAGCACCTTTCCATGATATTTAGCAAGGTGCTTTGCAAAATCTATACACATAGTGCTTTTACCTGATTTTGGTTTTCCATAAACCATACAAGAAAAACCAATTGACGGGTCGCCAATTAACTCTTTGTATTTTCCAACAAGACCAATTGTTTCAAACTCTAACTGCGAGAGTTCTATTGATGAAATAATATCAGGCAATCCATCAATGCTATTTTTTACTTCTTGCGTTTTTTTTTTACAATTTTTATTTTGTCTCCAACCATACCAAGTAACCCATTAAGTTCTGCTGTCTCAATAGTTGGTGTTTTAGTTTTGCCCTCGATATAATTATTTAAAGAAGTAAAAATTGTTTCAAGTTTTTTTGCATAAGGGTCATTATAAACAAGTTTCTTTTTATTTGCAGCTCTTTTTAATTGATTAATTAAAAATGTAGCTTTTCCTTCTACATCTTCTTTACCATGAATGCTTAAATATCGTTTAATGTAATTAACTGAAAGTAGCGTTTTTTCGCTATTAGCTATAATTGAATATTTTTCTAATGTATCGGATGCAATTTCAACGGTAACAACTTCGGGCATTTTGTTGTAAAGCTCAACTATTTGTTGTTGAATGTGCATTATTTCTTTTGCATAATTTGATGTTTTTCTAATACGTTTTTCAATTATTGCTTTTTGTAGAGCATTAATAAATTGCAAAATCTGTGTTTTATTTTTTTCTTGTTTATTTAGTAAAATGTAGCGTTTAATAAATTTTACTTCTTCGTCAATTCTTTCTACACCTACTGGTTCAATTTTTTGTTCTTTTACTTTTGGTTTCTTTTCGGTTTTAACAGCTTTTTTATCTCTCTCTTTTTTTGTTTTTTCTTTCTTACCTTCTTTCTCTTCTTTCTCGTTTTCAGTGTCAGAGGAGGGAGTTTCATCTTCATTATTGTTGTCTGGTTCAGTTTTAGGTTCATCTTTAATAAAACTATTAAGTTTATTAAAATAAATATCTAAAAACTCTTTATCATCGTCCATAAACTCCCAAGTAGAATAATCTTTTGTTCCAAATTTCACGGTATCAAAGCCTTCTTTTAATGCTTCGGGTAATGAATCATAGCCTATTTGACTAACTTTTTCAAAGTAATTATTTTTATTAATCATATCTTTAGCTTTTTATAATTTATATTTCAAGTAATAGTAATTTAGCTTTAGCTCTTTTTTTCTTTAATTCAAGCATAAAACCAAAGTTATTTTCTTCTTTTTTTTCTTTTTTACTTATAGGAAGTTCACAAACAGCAGGATTAATATCAATAAATTTATAATCTAAAAGATAGTTTAAACCATCAAACTCACTAACTCTATCTTCAATACTTTTACCTTTAACCTGCATTGCCTTTTTCTTTTCGGCAATAGCTTCTTTTACTTCTTGTTTATGGTCATCTGATTTGATGTCATCAAGTTCTTTATTAGCTTTTTCTAAATCTTTTTTATAAAAAGAAATAACCTCATTAATGTTATCATCAATAGTAAAACCATTACTTGCCAAAACCGATTTTTCGGCTTTTTTAACCTTTGCTAAATATTCTTTAAAATATTCTATTTTATAAGAATCAAAATAATTCTTTCTATAATCAATTTTTCTGGCAGTTTGAATTATAAATTTATCATCTAATGGAACAATTTCATTAAACTTAATTATCTCATCATAAAGCTCAATATCTTGCTTTATCTCTTTTTGCTTTTTTTCATCAAAATCTTTTAATTGTTCTTTAGAAAAAGGTGCTTTTACATAATTATAGTCGGCAATAACTTTTATCCAATATTGAATATGCTCAATTAATTGCTCTCTGTATTTTTGATAATTAGCATAATCTCTAGTAAATTCATTTAAAACATTTATGCTGTATTGTATATTTTCAACTTTTCTTGATTGAATTTTTATTTCTTTTGCTATTTCAACTTTTGCTAATTCATCAAGGTTAGTGATAAGAGCAAATTTAACTTCTTCGGGATCTAAGCTTTCTAAATCCAAAACATTACCTCTGTCTCCACGATACCAAATATCATTAATACGATTAGATTTTTCTTCTAACTTTTGAAAAACAAACACATCCATACTATCTTGAACAAGTGGCATAACAACCCTCACATAACCATATTCATTGCCTTGTCGCCATACACGACCTTCTAATTGTCGTAAGTCAGTTGGATTCCAATCAGGATAAGCATTATAGATAACCGTCCCTTTCTTTTGCAGGTCAATACCCTCACGAATAGTTGCGGTTCCAATAATAATTTTACAAATACCTGCTAAAAATGCCTCTTTAATTTTTTCTTTTTTATTAGAATTAATAGAGCTGTCTATTACTTCAACTTCATCAATCTTAAATATTTTACCTTCGGATTTAAAATCAACTTTTTGCTTGTACCCAACTTCTTTTTCAAGATATTCTTTAATGAAATGAAAATAATCTCGCCCTCTGTTCATGTAAACAACCTGTCCTGAAACATTTTGTTTGTTTTTCTCATGGTATTGTTTAACCGATTTAATGCACTCAACAAGATATTTTATCTTTGGACTTTCTTCAATGTATTCTAAATAATCTTTTGGTACTTCATCTTTTTCATATAAAAAAGGACTAAGTGCATTATCTAATGAATAATTTAAAGAACGGAGTAAATTAGCCATATCTAATTTACCTTTTGTTGAAGAACGAGCAAGATTAACAATTTGTTCTTGATTTATTTCTTGTCGTGGTGTTGGTTTAAGATAAGTTAAAATCTGTTTCTCGGGCGGAAGCTTTTTTAAAACACCATTTTCCATTGTATTAACCTTTGGAAGATTAACCTTGCAAGGACGTCTAACACCTGCTTCTTCGCCTGTTTTGTAATTTATGTTATTGTATATAAGTTTTTGTAATATTAAACGATTATTAAATGATTTAACTATCTCTTTTTCTTCTATTTCGTTTTTATAATTTGCCACATATTCATACGTTGGTAAAACAAAGGTTTCGAAAAACTCATTAATGTTATATATATTCATGTTTTGCAAGTTCTCATAAGCTACAAGCGAAAGCATAGAATATATTTCTAATGCCGAATTAGTAAAAGGAGTGGCTGTAAGCAAACACACATTTTTACCAACTTTTCGTTGAATATAATTACAAATAAAAAAAGCTTTTATACCTGTTTCTGAAACTTGACCTGTGATATTAAACCTTTTAGTATCTTTTTTCTCTTTAAGTTTAACACTATCAAAAATGTTTTTACATCTGTGAGCTTCATCAATAACAATATAATCAAAACCAATAGTTTCAATATCTGCAATAGTATCTTTTATTCCAACACCTATTTTCTCTCTATATTTTTGATATTCTATTTCGATATCACGAGCTGACTTTGATTTTCCACGACCTTTAGCATTTTCTGACTGACCAAGAATATTAGCAAGTTCAACAAACAACTCATCACTAACCTTATCTCCAAAACCAATCTTTTTAAAACCCTCGTAGGTAACAATGGTGATAGTTTTTTCATCAACAGCTTTAGATAAATCAATTTTACCTTTTACTTCAGTTCCTAAATTATACCAATCATTAATTGAAATATTTGTTCCCGATAAAATACCCTGAGAAATAATATTACCTTTATTATCTCTAACTCCAATGATTTCTTCTATCCATTTTTTATAAGTTGGATTAGGCACAACTATAATTGGTCGTTTGCATTTTCCCGAATACATTGAGTTGGCGAGTTCTATAATAGCTGTCATTGTTTTACCAACTCCCACATCATAAGCTATAATACCACTACCTGCTAACTCCATAAAAGCAACACCTTCTCTTTGTGCAGGACGAATCTCTAAATCAAAACCTTTAAATTTTGAGGAAACATCAAATCCAATAGGTATTTTATGATGTTGCACATTAGATTGACCGTTAAATAATCTGTTCCATTTAAAATCCAATTTTTGTTGGTCATCAAAAGTTAAAGCTTCGTGTAAGAAGCGTTCAAATAAACGTTCTCCTTCATCACGAGCATTGCCTTTAAGTTCGGCTTTTTGTTCTTTAGAAGTACCACGAGGAGCATTAGCTCCCTCAAGATAATACCGTATAATATTCCAAGCCGAGCTATCGTTAAATTCATTTCTTTCTAAATTCTTTAACCATACCTTATAAGCTTCAACTAAATTCATTTCATTAGAAATAGAAGCACCCGATTCTTCTTTTAGTTCTTGAATTAAAAAATCATCAGCAAAAGATGAAATAGCAAGAATCTTTGGTCTTTCTTTTGGGTCAGGATTAGTTATAGTTATAATTTTAGGCTTACTTTCAAGAATTACTTTTTCATGATTATAAAAAACCGACTGTCCGTAGTTTTTAATAATATAATCCTTATCCTTTTCTAACTGCAACTCTCTATCATACATATTACCATAAGAATATGCAGGGTATGGCAAAAGTTCGCCATCTAAATAGAACATTTTACCCGATACAATAAGTCTTGTTAATTCTTGCGTTTCATTATTTGAAATAAAATATTTATTCCAACCATTCATTGCAACACCTTTTTTTCGTCTAAACCAAACCCATGATTTAATATCATCGGTGGTAATACCAGGATTATATCTTTCAATAACTTCGTTAAAACTTATTATTGTATTGTTGTTATTTCCAAGACCATTTAATCGGCTTCTTTGCAAAGAAGATTTTATTATTTCTTTATTCTGCAAAATTTTATTTTGCAAACAATCGGGTAATTTACAAAGAGTTTCTATACCACTTAATCCATTAATATAATTCATAATATTTTATTTTAAAAGTAAAAGTTTTGCCTTTGCTAGTTTTTGTTTTAATTTTAATTGAAAAGAAAAACTATCATTTTTTTGTGTATTATTTATAGTATTTAAAATATCTTGTTTTGTCCCAGTAATGGTTATTGGAAACTCTCTTGAAGAAGTTATTTTTTCTTGCCCTGCAACCTTGTTGGGATAAATATTAAACCAAGTATTATATTTTGTTATTTCTTCAAACTGTAAAGGAGAATTTGAATAATTATATTGTTTAAGTTTATTATTTATAAGTTCTGTTTCATTTTCTTCTTCAGGAAAAACACCATTTCTTAAAACTCTTAAATTCTTTTCAAAATATTCCTTATCATCAGTTATGGTTGATTGTTTTAATAGATGATTATAATAACTTATAAGCTCATCTATTTTATCAATTCTTGCTCTATAATATTTTGGTTCTTTTAACATTAAAGTTCACTTTCAATATGAGGAATACAAGATGAAATAGTAATATTATCATTAATAACCATATTAATAATTCTTCTCTCTACCCATTCATAACCATTTTTTGATTGTATTAAATCATAAATCTTAGGAGTAAGCATTTTGTTTTTATTAACCTTTTGAAGATTATTAAAAACCTCTTGTCTTAACTCTTTTTCTAAAGAATCATTTTCTTTTTTATAATCATTTTTTCCAAAACCTTCAAGGTTAGAATTTGAGTTATCAGAAAATGAGTAATAACCGTCTTTAGGAGTAACAATAATATGGTCATGAATTTTAACATTAACTAAATCAAAAGCTTTTTTTATGCCTTTTGTTAGTTGTTCATCTAGCATAGATGGATTTAATTTTCCTGAAGGGTGGTTATGTGAAATAATAACACTACGAGCCAACGATTTTGTGGCAATTCCAATAAGCATTGGAATATCAATTATAGTTGAAGTTGGTGTGCCAATGGTATGCTTATAATAGCCTGTAATGTTTAAGCTATTATCACAAAGTAACATTATAAAATGCTCTTGAAGATTAATGTTTCTGCCATATATTTTTAGCAATAACTGATATACATCATTACTGTTTTTAATTTTACCAAAATCTTTACCTCTATTATATCTTATTTTTATTTCAGGAATATTAATGTCTTTTCTGAAATTACCATATAAAACAACTTCTTTTTGTTGTTTATAAGGCTTAACGCCCGAAACCTCATTACTCCAATTATTATTATCACTTGGGTTAATAGTTCTTTTTAAAAATGTTCTTGTATAAACTTTCAATTTTGGATTATCGTATTCTTTTACCAAATCAAGGGCATCGCTATGATATTCAAATCCACTAATAATTTTTTTTGTTTTTGTGTTAAACACAAAGTATTTATATTCTTTTCTGTCGTATCTATTTTTACTCATAATTTTATTTCTTTTTAAAAACAATAATATCAGTTGGAACTTGTGAAAAACGAAAAACAGCAGGTAACCTATAAGCATCAATAATATCAGCTATTTTACCTATTTCATGCTTTTCACAATTGTAAGTATTTCCATTTCTAAGAAAATTACTTGAAGTTAAATAAATTAGTAGACCACCTTTTTTTAAAAGCATTAATCCGTAATACATGAAAAATATCTCTATTTGAGCAATCTTTGGCTTTTTAAAATAAGAGCTGTATTTATTTTTATATTTACCATAGGGAGGGTTACCAATAACTAATGAGAATGGGTAATCTTTTAACCAAGTGAGTTTTTTTACCTCTAAACGAGTTGTAAAACGAGGCTGTTGCAAAAAAGTAGTTTCAAAATAATTATTGTAAATGTTAGCTTCGGGATAAGTTATTTGACATATACGAGTAGTAATAGGATTGATTTCAAAACCTGTTATTTTAGTGTCTTTCTTAAAATCAACAAATGGTTTTATTAATCTCCCTGTTGCAATAGAAGGCTCTAGAATGCTACCTCCATCATAACCATGCAAAATAGCAAGATTATACATTAATTCACAAATATAATCGGGAGTATAAAACTCATAAAGCACTCCTTCGCCTTTTGCCCCCTTACTTCCTTGACCACCCGAACCTTCATATTGTTGAATAAAATCAATATCAGCCTTTGAATAGCTATCCTTTGCATCGTCTTTTTTCTTGATAAAGGATTCTATTTCTTTATTTAGCTGATATTGATTAACTTTCTTCATCTTTTATACAAGGTTGCGTATTTCATTTAAGTTCAAAAGCTTACCCGGACATTCGGTTTTTGTTAATTCTCCATGTCCTTTTACAATTAAACTTATACCTAATTGCTTTTTTAAATCTTTTATAAGTTTTATTAATGCTTGTTTTTGACTATCACTAGGTATGTGATTAGATAAATTACCGCTTAAAGCAATACCTATGCTTTGAGTATTAAAACCTTTGGTATGATAACTAACCGTATCAAGCTCATTTGTTTGACTTATAATACCATTGCTATCAATAACAAAATGATAACCTATGCCGGGCCAACCTCTAGCAATATGCCATTTAGCATAATCAAAAGGTGTAAATCCATCAATAGCCGAATGATGAATAACTATTTGTTTTATTTTTGATAGTTGTCTTTTGCCATAAGACTTTTTCCCTTTAGGCAAATCAGATATAATATTTTTCATTTTTATTGTTGTCATTGTGGTTACTATTGCTAATGCTACACCGCTTAAAATCCAAAAAAGCTTTTTCATTTTTTAATTATTTCAATATGTTTTGAATATAAAACAGTAGAATTAGGGTTTTTACTTGTTATAGCTTGTAAAATCTTTCTTTTTGAAAAAAACCATAAATAAGGCTTATATCTTTCCCCCTTATATATTACTTGAATTAAACTATCTCTTGATGTTATATTTACTCTTTGTGTATCATTTATTGCAATACCATAAATGGAGTAAAACTCATCATTATAATTAAAAACTTTTGCATTAACTGTATCGTGTAAAATGCTGTCTTTAAGTATTGTAATTATGTTTTTTTTATTCTCAATAACCGATTCAGAATAGCTTAAAACGTGCTTAGGGTTAATCTTTAAGTTTTTTATTTCATTAATAATACTAGGTAAAACTTGCTTTAATTCAGTGTATTTTAATTGCAATACATTAGTGTTTGCAACCAATTGACCATTTTTTGCTTTATAATAAGTTATTTGTTTATTATCATCCTTTATAATCAAATTAAGCCTTTTAATTTCATCGCTATTTTCATATAATTTCTTATAAGAAAAAAATAATGATAAGCACAAAAAAATTATTACTATGGCAGAAAAATCAGTTCTCATTTGATGGTCTTTTTGTTTCGCCCCAAACATAAGTGGAAAGTATTGTCATTATTCCACCTATTGAAGTAAGGGCTATTGTTTCTAATGATTTAAAAGTGGAGTAAAAAGCTAAAAACAATAAAGCAACTCCTGATATTAATGATATTATGAATCGTTTAGATTTTTTCATAAAACAGTTATAATAAGATTAAGGTAATGGTGTAGGCGTTGTATCAACTGATTCATAATATTTAAGGTATTCATCAACACTACAAATAATAAAAGAACCTGATTCAAGTTGCTCTATTACAACACCCTTATCTATTAATCTACCTATTTCTTCATTAGTAAGCAGAGTAAAGTTTAGATGAGCCTGTTGAGTGTTTGTGCAAACAATTCCTTTATCTAAAACAATAGATTCAAAAGCAGGGTCAAAAACAATATCAGTGGGTGTTAAACCAACCCAATCAGGGTTAGTTGTTTGCATGGCTTCAATAAATTTCAAATAAGTTTCGATGCTTGAATAAACATATCCTTTAACAATATTACCCTGTTCATCGGTTTTGGTTGTATTTTCAGGACCAACAACTTCGGCATATTTTAAAAATGTTTCAATACTTGCAACAACAACAATATGACCTTTTATTGGAGTTAAATTAGATAATGCATTAACTTGACCTTTGTCAAGCATTCTAAAAAATGAGTTTCTTAGTATTGGGTAGTCTGAGTTCATAAAATTTTGATTTTAATTAATTATTCAACTATTTCAGGTAATTGATTTCTTCCCTCGATTACCATTTGGGTTATATTTAAATCAATCGGATTATTTGATGATTCATCAACAATGTTAGATAAAGAATAAGTTTCGCCATAAAATGAAATCTCATTATTTATCTTATCTGCATTAGGCAATTGCTTTAATAAATCGATAATACTAAACTCTTGTTCTGTTTTATCTCGTTTTCTTAAAAGTTTAAAAGTCATAGTTTTAATTTTTAAAATATTATTATTTAATGTTTTTTCTAAGTCCTAAATCATTTGTTCCTGTGTGTATTTTAAGAGATGGGAAATAACTTTGCATTTGTTTGAAATATTTAAATGTTTTAACTCCTCCGTTTCCAACCCAAAAAGATAAAATATTGCTTTTTTGATTTTTGGCTACTTCATCAAAAACTGTTGGAATGGTTGAAGTAAATTTTATTTGAGTTTGAATATATTTTACCCCCTTTGTATCAACCTTTGTTATTCCTGTTGCAAATCCAATTAAATTATTTTTAGGTATAGTTCCCAAAATATTGTTGTTTAAACTAAAAGTGCTTGGGGTTGAATCAGGAGTGCTTCTAATTCTAATATCTAGTTCTGAAACCACAATATATCCTTTTTCTATAATATTACTCGAAGTATTAGCTTTTGTATAATTACTCGATGTCTTGTTATTACCAACAATAGATAAAAACGTATTTATATCATTAATATCTAATTCACTTTGCAAATCCTGTAATAGATTTCTGTTATAAAGGTTTTGATATGTTTTTTGAACCTCGTCCCAATTAGTTATTTTCTGAGCTGATTTAATTATAGCTTCTTCATCTGTTCCATCAGCCCATTTTAACCAAGAAATACCCGAAGAATTCATTGCATTATACAAAGTTGTTGCTTGTTGTTTGTTGGGATTATCTAATATTTCGTTTTGCTCTTTTTTTTGTTTTAAATTATTTACAAATGGTTTTAAAACAAATTTATAACCCACAAAACCTACTGCTCCATAGAATATTGCAGTTAAAAGCCTTTGTTTAAAATCTGTTCCGTTTTGTATTTTAGTAATTGGTATGTTTTTCATTTTAAATGAAATTTAATGTTTATAAAAACATTTTTGCTTTTTTAATTAATGATGGATTTTTCTTAATGGCTTCAGCAAAAAGACACAAGTCATCGGTTGATAATTGTTTCTTTATGTCAAATAAAGCAGTTAAAATCTTCTTTGCTTCTTCATTATTGTTTGCAGTTATTTTAACCGAAAAATTAAAATCAGTCATGTTGTTTATTTTTTAGAAATGTTATTATTTTATTTGCTTTGCTTTTATCTTGCTCTATATATGATAGTATTTCAAATATCTGTGCTAATGTATCATTATCAATATTTTGCAGATAATCACTGATTAAATCAAGTAAATCGTTTCTTTGCTGATTTTTAGGTTTTAAAGCAAAGTCTTCTTCTACTATACATGAATTATCCTGTTGTATGAGTTTTTCCTGAGGTTCATTATTTAAACCAAGCAATCCAGACAAAGGACCTTTGATAGATTCTTTTTTAATACCAAATCCTTGTAAAATATCCCCAGCATAGGTTAAACAATGACGAATTTTATTTTTCACCTCAAGCTGTAATTCTAAATTTCCAACTTCTTCTATTGTTTCTTCTAATTGTGCTTTTAAATCAATTATTTGTTCTTCTTTTTGTTTTGTTATATGATCCAACTCCTGCTGTTTATCCTCTAATTCTTCATATAACTCTTCTAGCTGTTTATTTAAGTCTAAAAATTCTTTATTTCGTCTTTCCTCTTCCAACCTCTTTGTAATTATGTTGTCTATCTCGCCCAATCCTACAAGATTATCAACTTTTGTTGAATGATTTATTTCTTCATCTTTTAATTCAAAAGGAAGTATTTTCTTTTGACCATCATACTCATAATCTATGATTATTGTATCAGGCTTATTTATCTTTATTAATCTATCGATATTTGATAAAAAACTTCTATGCTCATTTTTGAAATAATGAGTCTCTTTATTATCTAGCAAAAATTTAATATTGATAGGAATAATTTTATTTATTCGCTTTTCAAGATTATATACTCTTTTATAAACTCCTGATAGAAACTTTTTTATCTCTTGAATCTCCATTTTATTACTTATTTTTAGACCTTGATATGGTTTTTCTTCTTTTAGCAACTTTTTTTATTACTTTCTTTTTGTTCTCTGTCCCTTTTAAGGTTGTTTTTTTGCTTTTTAAAGTTGTTTTAGGCTTTGTTACTTTTATGGTTTTGGCTTTTAAAGGTGTTTTTTTCGCTTTTACTACCTTTTTTTTCTCTTTTTTTTCTTTTTTTATCCCAAACAATTCTTTTTTTACTTCTTTTTTTCTTGTTTTTTCCTTTTTTAATCCTGTTTTATCTTTTGTCAATACTTTTTTTTCCTTTTTTATCCCTTTCAAAGAAGTTTTTTTCTTTTCTGGTCTTTTTTCAGTTGCTTTTTTTTCTTTTTTTATCATGATTTATAATTTTTAATATTGTTATTTTTATTATTCGGGAATTACCCTTATAAACTCAAATACTTGAGAAGGGTAAAGGTCTGGTGGAACGGATATTTTTATTTGTCCTGTAAACTCTCTTATGGCTGAAAAACTAAGACTATTATAGTTGTCTGAGTAAAATCTTTCATTCTCTGATTCAATAAAGCAACCATTAGCAATTTGTTTTGAAACAAGGTAGAAATATTCATTATTTGCATTTATTAAATGAAGTTTTGGAAAATTTCCTGTTATTGAAATAAAAACATAAGGCTCAAAATGGTATTTTATAATACCTCTTTTTCGCATATTTTGTTTTATGTATTGAAGTATAAAGTAGTCCATTTAACTTATGCATTTAAAATAAATTTTAATTTTCGTTGTGCTTATCTCATCGCTTAATGTTATATAAGATGAAATAATTGAATTTTCGGTTATAACTTCGTTTAATGATAATACTTCTATTTTCTTTCCGTATATTTTGGAATTATACCATATCTCTTGTGATATTGGAGTGGACTTATTATTATTAAAACTAAGTTTAATATCTGCTATTTTTAACCTTTGTGATCCATGACAAGAAGAAACAGAAAAATATACTCCAATACATTTTTTTATATGTTTTGGTAGTTTTATCTCTATTCTATTATTATTTACAAAACCATCTATTGAAACAGCTTCGGCAAATGAAAATGAACGAATAAACCAATATGTTTTTTCTTTCTTATCCATAAAATCTATGAAATCTTATCTTCTAATCTTAAATATAATTTTGCTGTATAAGGAAATTGCACTCCTGTAGTAACTCCACCATCGGTAAAACGACCTTCGATAATATTTCCTTCGGCATCAGTTTTTAATTTATAAAACCTTTCATTAGGTGTTACATCTTCACTGCATGTAATCATCTTTGCTTCAAAATCATCAGGGAAAATTTCTTCATCAGCTATTTTTAATGAAATAGTACTTCCAAATAATGAGTTTTGATTTGGTACAGAGAAAAAGATACCTGTTATATGCTTATACAACTTATTGGTGTCGGCATAAAACTTAGCTATTTGACCTGATGTTTGTACTTCTATTTTTATTATTTGATATTTCATCTTTCTTTGTATTAAAAAATTCGGTAAGCAGAAAAATCCACTTACCGAATAATATTAATTAATATTTAGCAACAGAAGTTCCTATTAAAACAGCTTTTACATACGAATTAACTGGTGCATTAATTCCCCATTCAATTTCAAAATCCATCGGTTGTTGTGTCTCTATCATCTTTGGATTTACCAATTCGAAATAACCAGGACTAACATCACTTTTACCCGTTGTATTAAACACCTCGCATGACATTGAAGGAATAAGTATTGATCCATTAGCTACAAACTCAAATTCTCCATTACGAATAAAATCAGGTAAAATGCCAAAATTCACATGATTATGATTCTCGCCTTCACCAGCTTCTCCATATAGAAGTTGAATCCCTTTTAAGGTGAAAAAGTTGCCCTTTTCTAATTTACCTCCACTAATATTTGATTTGCCAATAACTTTATTATCGTCATCTTGCAACATCTTAACAATCTTATTGTTACTTACCTCTTTTACAATGTAAAGTGCAGTATCAACAAGTTGTTTTTGTTTCTTTAATAATCCTTGACGAGTGTCCTTAGGTAATTGATTAAATCTTTTTTGAAAATCATCTCTCGATGTTGCATTGCCACTTGCTACAACAGTTGTTGCCTTAGGCTTAAAAACGGTTTTTGCTAACTTTTTTCTGGCTACTGGGTTTTTCATTATTTTACCAAGAAGTTCTTCCTGTTCTTCAATAGTGTCAATACCCATTAATGATAAAGCATTATCATATTCACTATCTAAAAATAAATCATTTTCTAATTCTTCCATTTTTATTATTTTTTATTGGTTATTACTAATTATAATTAAGTTTTTATTTTAAATTATTTCTATCTCATCAATCTCTTGATAGTCTTCAAAACGACCCGAATTACTCATCTCAATAGGTATCGTTTCAATATTGTTTAATTCTGATAATTCCGATAATTCAGGTAAGTTTGGATTGTATCTTTGAAGTTTCAAATTCTCTCTAAATTGCTTTAATACTTCGGCTTCGCCTAATCCTTTAAAGCCATTGAGTAAATCTTTTTTTAATAAAACTTTTACCGTTGAAGCAACTCCACTTGCTGTAACGCCAACCGATATTAGCTTTAAGTTCTCATTCTTTAATAATAATGTCCCTGACAATCCTGCCGAAATTTGAACAATAGGCTTTACTATCTTTTTTATGTTAAAACCCTCTTGTGTATTATCAACTTTTAGCGTTTTATCAATTATGTTACCTGCTAAATTGCCACCTGCCATTCCTAATATTATTAGTGCGGGTGTTTTTAATTCATCTAGAATTTGTTTGCCTGATATTTTCATCGTTTCAATTGTTTTTAAATTAATATTTATTTTAAGGTTATTACAGTTTTTTCATTATGTCGGCGTTTTCTTGTTCGGTTAAAATTGTTTTGAACAGTTGTTTTTTCTTCTACTTTTCCTAGTTCTTTATCCTTTGGTTTAAATACTAAATAGGCAATAGTTCCAAGCCCTAATAATCCACCTACTACCAATAATGGATTGTTTTTTAAAAATGTAGTTATTTTGCCATCACTTTGATTATTTGAATTGTCGCTATTATTTGCAACAGATTCCGAAGGAGTTTCATTATCCATATCTAAAGTTTTTAGTTCCTCTGCATTAATATTAATGTTTTCAATCTCTTTGCTTATATCAGCCTCTGATTCAGGGTCGCCTTTTTCTGTAAGTCCTGCACTTTTTAATATTTTTGCAACACTAGCTATTATAGCTGCCGCCGCTGTTATCATTGTGCCTGAGGCTGGGTCGCCTAAAAATCCATTTTCATTAAAATAATTATCGGGTATTCCGTTTAATCCACCTGATTTACCTGTTAAAATGGCTTTTTTAAGTTTCTCTTTATTGCCTTGTAGTTTTTTAACATATAAATCTTCAATTTTTTTCAAGGCATTAATTGATTTTTGATGCTTCGATGAATCAATTTTACCTTTTGCTTGTTCTGCGGTTGCATAACCCCATTTTAATCTTTGAGCTATCTTAAATAAGTTTAATTTTAATGCTAATAAGAAACCATTTCGAGCTGTAACAGTTAATGGATTAAACTTAATTAATGCTTTTGCTCCTTGTTTAACTCCCTGACCAACAGCTCTAAAAAAACCTCTTTTATTCTCTTTTCTAAAGTCTTTCATAGCTTGTCGCTGTTCTTTTCCTTTAGTAGTTTTTTTAATCTCTTTTTTTTCGGCTTTTAATTCTTTTCTTTTCGTTTTTCGTTCATCTCTCTTTGCTGTTCTTTCGGCTTTTCCTTTTCCCAATGAACCAAATCCTTCAATATTATCTAATTCCTCCTCATTACTATCATATTGCTCTTCTAATGTGCCTATATAATCTAATATTTCTTCATTATCTAAGTTATCAAGATTACTCCAGTCATTGTCAAAATCAGATTCTAATCCTTCTAAATTTGATAATCCATTTGCTTTATTTAATTTTTCTTCATTTTCAATTAAAATATCTAAAGCTTTTTTTCTGTTTGGTGTATTCCAATATTTTATGGCATAATCTAACATCTCTAAAAATGCTTTGGGGTCTTCAACCGACATTATTGAAGTTGGATTATTGGCAACAATTTCTCTTGTTTGCAATAGATAGTTATAAGTGGCATTTACATCATTTTCATTTAATAATGAACCTATATTGCTGTCATTTATAATATCATTAATAAAATCGTTCTCTTGAACTCCGTCAAGAACAGCGATATTAATTCCGTTTAAACTCATATTAAAATCTTTTTTTTGTGTGAATGGTTTTTCGTAATTGGGTTTTGATAATACACAATCAATAATATATTCTCCTTTAGGAGTTTGGGCTATAACATAAACGTGCTGATATACGTTTCTGTCGTATTTTGTTATTCTAAAGAAATGTGGTATTTTAAGGTTGGTTAAAATTGATGAAACAAAAATTGAAAAACAATCACAGTCAATACCTATGTTTTTTTCTTGCCAACTTCTTACAGGTCTTCGTAGTTGTTCAATACCACTTTTATCTAGTTTATATTGAATATGATGATAAAGAAAATTCCATATGTTTTTACAAGTATTTTCAATTGAATTAGTTCTTAAAATTTGAGCTATCTGTTTTGTGTCATCTATATATTTAAAAACTACTTTTTTCATTAATTCAACAGTATCTTCAACCTCTCCGTTTGGAATAATTATTCTGTCGGTATTATTGGCACTTTTAAAATAAATATCATATTTATCGCTGTTTTTTATTTGGCGATAACCCGAAGTAATATTTCCTATTTGAATTAATTCACTTTTCATTTAAATTCCTATTTGTTGTATCTCTTGATGATATAATCCATTAGCATAGGTTGAATACTTTAATTTTAAATTTAGCTTTTGCACAAATGATTTATAATTTGTAACCAACCATGATGTTTTTTGTGCCAATGTGTAGTTTGGCGGAAATGATATTTTTAAATTACTTAATAACCCCAATAATGTTAAAATGCCAATCTTTAATGTTATGGTATCAAGGGTTATTTCACTTTGTGGCTTAATAACATATAATTTGTTTTGAATATTTGAATTTATTATTGGAGAATTATCAGATAAGATCTCGATAAATGGCTGAGTAATATTTAAAGAGTTTTTTGTAGGATTAACTAGTGTAACATTTGTTTTTACTGTTATACCTGTTAAATCAACACTATGAATCATAGTATTGTTAATGTTAATTATAAGAGCATCACTTGTCTGATTCATCTTATAAAGCTGAAAAAGTTTAGCCAAGCCAAAAATTGAAATACCAGCTATAATAACTTTACCTACTGTATTCATCTTTTTATTAATTTAATTAAAGCATCAATAAAAATTTTAACACAATAGCCAATAATTGCCGAAATACAAGCATAAATAGATACTTCGAAAATGTTTTGCAATGTTATACTACAAAAAAATAGACCAGAGGCGAACACTTTCGTTAATCCGCCTACTAGTCCCGACATTGTGGTAATTATGGAGTTGTGCATCAAAATAGTTTTTTAACTTATTTGATACAAACATATACATTACCAAAATTATGGTTTCAGTAATTTGAGGGGATATAAAGTAATATTTTTTATTTTGCTTTAATGTGTATTAATATTTGAAAAAACAAATTGAAATGATATTTTTTATTTGTAATTTATTAACAATATCGTTAATAAATAAATAATTATCAGTCGATTATAAATTTTTATAATATAAAATTTGAAGTTAATTTTGTATATATGATTTTCAAACTTGAAAATTGATATAAAAAATAGCCAGAATATTAAAAGTAATTTAATCTGGCTTTGGAATTATAATTTTGTTGAAATAGAAGGTTTAAAATTATAAAAACCATATGTTTTTAAAATCTTAAAAAATATTAATATGAATAAAATGGATAATATTAAATATGTTGCATCATTAAAAACAATTTTTAAATATATTGACATTGAAGGTGGAGAAGAGATGTTAAAAAATTCTACATTATTATTTAACAATTCCAGAAACTTTAATGATCCTTTCGATTGTTATACTGAATTAATTGATTTTAGTGGCATTACTAATGAGTATTTAAGCAAAACTCACAAAAATAAATACCCTTATGTAAAGAGACAACAAAGAAGGGAATATTTAAGGAGCCTAACAATAAAAGAAAAAGAAGAAATATCAGAACACTTAAAAAATCAAGCATTAAATAATAAAATTCTAAACTATGGAATATCTTGTTTTTCTAAAAAAGAGGATAATATTTTGATGTGGTCACATTACTCTAAAAATCATGAAGGTTTGTGTGTCGGGTTTAATTTAGAAAAATTATTTAAATATATAAAATCATTAAACTATAGTATAAACGCACCAATATTTCAAATTAATTATGTTGATGAGTTTAATGCTACTAATTTTTTCAGTAATCAAAAAGATGCATTATTTAATTTATTTTCGACTAAATCAAAATGTTGGGAATATGAAAAAGAAATAAGAATAATGCTTACTCCGATTGATTTTAATAAAGAAGGTAAATTTCTTTTAAATTTTAGTAACCATATCATTGATGAGATAATAATAGGAACTAATTGCGATTTTAATAAAATAAATAATATTGTTAAAAATTACCCAAATGCAAAAATTTATAAAATGGAAATGAGCAAAAATAGTTTTACCTTAAATAAAAATTTAATATGAACTATTTTTATATTAAAAGAAAAGAAAATAATGTTGATGTCTCATTAATTGCAGATTATTTAGAAATTACAGAAGAAGAATATCTGATTTTTGAACTAAATTTCGACATTTTAAATATTACTAAAATGGATTACATATACAAATTAGCAAAATTATACAAATTAGACGGTGTTTATGATATATTTGAATTTGAAGCAAAAACTTATAACAAAAAACATTTTAATTAATTGAAAATCAAATAAATATAAATAACCGTTAGAAATATTAGAAAATAGTTGCAAAATAAAGAAAATGAGTGTAAGTTTGAGTTGTATATATTAGAGTTGGGCAAAATTTTAAAATACATCTAATATAAACTAAATAAATACTAAACATTATGAGAGCAACAAGACATAAAATTTCGCTATTGAAAAATAGGATTGCAGAAAACTTACCTGATGATAATGATATATTTGGTTATTCAGGAATCAGTAAAGCGTTGATTATTAATTCATTAAATGAGAGTTACGATTTATTATCTGTATTGGAAGATTATAATGATAAATTTGAAACTATTATTGCAAAGAGGAGTGTTGCTCTATTCATTGATAACGCTAATTATTATCTTAATGACGTCTTGAAATCTGAAGTTGCAGTTGAAAAATTTAATGACTTCTTGATTAACATCTCGCAGTTAAGATTTAATCTTAAAGAAGCATATATAACATTATCAGAAAGACCTTTAAAACTTGATATTGAAATTAAACAAGCAAAAGCTGTATTAGAAGAATTATCAAGTGATTTAGAGGAATTAAAGAAATTTAAAGAAAAAATTAATGAGATAAAGACTAATTCGTTTGAATTTATTGGAGAATTGGAGTCCAAGCATAAAGCCGCATTAGAAAATGATAAAATTATTAGTGAAGCAGTTGAAAATATTGAAACTATTTATTCGGAATTAGAAGGGACTAATGAAAAAATAAAAATTTGGAAATCTGAAATTCAAACAGCAAAAGAAGATATCAGCAAAAAACAAGCAGAAATTGCAAAGCTAAAAACTGAGATTGAACAAATTCAAATAAAGAATAAAGAAAGTCAATTAAATATTGATAAGTTTTCTAAAACATTAGAAGAACAGTTAACTACAAATAAAGAACAACAAAAATATATCCAAAAAACAATTGAAGATGTTAGTAGAGCTGGGATGGCTGGTTCGTTTAAGAAACGGAAAGATGAACTTAGATGGTCTCAATTTATCTGGGCATTCTTGACAATTATATCCGTTGGTGGTTTGATTTGTTTGTCATATTCTCTTGTTAAACCATTATTGAGCGGACAAAAATTAGATTTGAATCAATTATACTTTAAAATTCCAGTAATTGCTTCAGCTGTTTGGTTAGGATGGTTTTGTTCAAAACAATACGGATTTACAACAAGAATACGTGAGGATTATGCTTATAAATATGCGATTTCTTTGGCTTTCGAAGGATATAAAAACGAAACTAGGGAAATTGACGAGGAATTACTTCAAAGGTTAGTTCAATTAACAATTTTTAATATTTCAAAAAGTCCAGTTAGTATTTTTGATTCTAGAAGCAATCACGGTTCGCCATATAATGAAATATTTGATAATATGGTAAAAAGATTTTGGGGAGATAAAAATAAAACCAAAAATGAATAATAATAATAACTTTGTATAACAAACACATAGCCAATAACAAATAGTGTTTAAGTGGTATGCAAAGTTTTTTAGACAGTGTTTTTTACCAAAAATATCTACAACAAATTAATATTTTCAAAATCGAATACATATACAAATTAGACGGTGTTTATGATAATTTTGAATTTGATGCAAAAACATTTAATATTTTTTTATAATTAATTGAATATGTGATAAATAAAACTAACTATTAGAAATATTATATAAAAGTTGCAAAATAAAAAAAAGTAGTGTAAGTTTGGGGATATATATAAGTTAGCGGCAACTTTAAATAACGACACAACAGACTATGGACTACTTTACAAATCTTCATCCTTTTTTTAAAAAATGGTTTCGCTTAAAGGAACAACTTTATTCAGACGCAATTAAAAGTAGTATGCTAAATTGCACCTGCCAATTTTTCCTTGACAACAAAACAAACGTCACACCAAGACCACACGGCAGTGGCGTTTTTATTGAATATAGTGACACCAAATATTTAGTTTCAGCAGCTCATGTTTTAGAAAATCATTATGACAAGACATACATTATACTTGACGTTGACACACTATATTTAGGTGGGACTCTCTTTATTTCTAAATTACCAACAAGTTGTAAAAAACGTGATGATGACTATTTTGATATTGCAGTATTGAAACTTGACAAAAAAACTCTCGACATACTTGCCAATCACAATGTGGACTTTGTTAAACAAGAACGACTTGAAATAAATCATAAAGCAGACGACCTTTCCCTCTACTTAACGCTGGGGTTTCCAGCAGCTAAAACAGACCTACGTTTCAAAGATACAATTGAAGCATTAGCGATGGAAACAGGAGTAGTCGTTAAAGAAAAGACTTATGATAAGTATAGAATTACAACAAAAACAAATATAGTAGCAAAGTATAACCGAAGTGGACTATTCACAAATAAAAATCCATTAATACATTCTGGAGTTAAACCCTATGGAATAAGTGGTTGTGGTTTATGGTCTGTTAAGACATTGAAACCAGAAAACAATCAGTCAATCCCAACAACATTAGTAGGTATTTTGACAACTTGGATTTCAAAAGACAGCAATATGATTGCAACTCACATATCCGCAGTATTAAACTTTATTGACAATGAAACTACTTGACAAAAGAAAAGCAGCCGCTAACAAGGTGTTGCTATCAGCGGGGGTGACAGCAAAACTTGAAAGTGAAATTAACTAAATAAACTATAATATAAGGTGACGCTGACGAAGCATTGAAAACCCCGCCGTTAGCAACACCAGACCGTTGTGCGTCATTCCCCACATCAGAGAAACTGATTAATTTCTCAAGCTAACGACAAAAATTAGGATTGAATTTTTACGCATATTGATAGATTTGAATAAAAAATAATTAATTGATAATCAATAACTAAATTTGACGTTAGTCAGAATGCTAAAAAGACACCTAAAAAGAAATAATTTATGCCAGACAATTTATCTAAAATAGTATCATGCGGACATTGCAATAATATTTCCCACATGAAAATCATTGGGAACGTAAATGACTTGCAATCTGACTATGACACTGACTATGGATATAGCGGTGAATACGGAACAATTTATAGCGTTTTAGAATGTCCTGCATGTAAAAAGGCTAACATTGTTAGTTACGGTTGGCATGACGGAATAGAGTCTGAAGATGAAATCACCTATAAAATTTTATATCCTCGTGATAAAAATATTCCGATTGGTCTACCTGAGAAAATTTTAAAAGCGTTTAAAGCAGCAGAGAAAATAAAAACAGTAGACGTTAACGCTTATGTGATATTATTAAGACGACTATTAGAGTTGGTTTGTATCGACAGAAATGCAAATGGTGACACACTCGCATTAATGCTCAAAGACTTAGCAGATAAAAATGAAATACCAGAGAAATTAGTTAAAGTTGCTAAAGGATTAAAGGACTTTGGCAACATCGGTGCTCATGCGGGAATTGGTGAATTGAGTGAACGGGAAATTCCAATCGTTGCGACATTGTGCACTGCAATACTTGAATACATTTATAGTGCACCTTATCTAGCTTCAATCGCAGAAGATAAATTAAATTCGATAAAAGCAACAAAAAAAACAACTTCAAAAAAATAATTATGGACTACGCAGCAACAATTACCACAACAGGAGGAAACTCTATGACATGCGACAATTGTGGAGCAGAATTTTCAGTGACTTATGCAAGACAGACAGGTTACAACGAGAGGGAAGATTATTATTGCCCTGAGTGTGACAAGAGATTTTATGTTCGAGCCTCCTTGCCAATTATGTCTCAGAACATAAAATTAATTAAACCACGAACAGACGGGAAAACTGATAAGTTTCAAAATCCCGACCTAGAGCTATAAGCACGAACGCACAACACGGGTTTTGCGTCAGGCTGGGTAACGTGCAAACTATTTCCAGATGACAAATGATAATATGAATATTGAATACGGTCTCGTCCTAAAATAAAGGCTACACAAAAAGAGAAAGACATGTTAAAAACAAATATATTTATTTTTCATCATTTCTTGACCAAAGAAATTCTCTCCATTCCATAACATAATTTTTTACTTCAAACAAATTCCAATTTTCATCGAGTAATGTAAGCCCTTGAAATATGGGTGAATTATCAAGACAAGTTACGTTTTCATAATTAAGTTTGAAATAATCTAAGGTTCCTTTTGTGCCTTTACGCAGTATTCCTTCATCTTTATGTTTGATGTAATTTGCAAGACCTATTATGAGTTCAATTTTTGATTTTGTATTATTATTATTATTATTATTATTTTGTTCAAGTTTATAATATGTTTCCTTTTTTTCTAAACTATTCGAAAAATCCTTAATACTCCCATTTATATAGTTTTGAAATGCAATAAACGCAAGACCGTAAATGGGTTCACTTTCTTCCATAAACCAATCTCCGTCATACCAATTAATTTCATCAATTTGATTTTTAAGAATAGCAATAGTTTCAGTAAGTCCCTTAATTGTTATATCTAAACTAACTGCTCTATGGTCAATTCTTAGAAAATCTATGTTGGTGGTTTTTGCCATAATTTGTAATTTGTATGTTAGTTCTCACTAAAATAAGTTAAAGCATTTATTATTTCTACTTCTTTACATGTTTCCACATCTAAACCAAAATTTATTATTTCACATATATCCAATAATTCATTCATATTTATTGATAAAGAGGTAATACTTACAATCTGATGTTTGTTGGTACTGTAGTCTCCACTTTTATTAATAGGATATCTGTATGAAAACGAATCAGGGTCAAGACTTGAAAATTCATCCGCATAATACCTTATCTTTTTAGTTATATCATGAATATCAGAATCATCTGGAAACAATATTTTCAGTATATTACAACATAGGAACGAAAGTTCTACTAATTTATGATGATTATACAATTTTGAATCAATTGTTGAGTTTTTAAAATCGGTTAGTCTTATGCCCCAGTAGATTATATTTTTCATATAAAGTTCAAAAGAATGTCGATAAAGAAAAACTATGGGATACCCATCGCAATCATTGAAAGAACTTTGTTCTAGAAATAAGTTTGCTAATTTTCTTGCTGCATTGTGATACCCTTTTGCATAAGACCCAAAATCATACTTGGGATTTTCAGTAAATGAACTAACTATATTAAAATTATCTATTCTGTCATTAAATTTCATTTTTCCCATTATCATTTTGTTACTTTTTTGGAGTTATCCAATTTTCTATGACACATTGATGCCATTGAAAAAACATCCAATGCATCCAGTTCATTCAATGTCCATTTAATCTTCGGAGAATGAGCAGTTGTATTCCTAAACATTCCAAAAAATCCTTTCAATAAATTAGCAAATCCAGTGTGTTCACTTCTCTCAGAGTCATTTGATAAGTCATTTATTTGTATAAGAGGATTTTTTATTGAAAATGCCGTTTCAACGAGTTCACTTCCATCAGATTTCAACTCTGTTATGTTTCTAATTTTATCAGCAATACTTTTTGTTGCTTCAAATACTGCATGAAAATAGTTTTCAACTAATAATTCTGCTTTGCAAAAAGTAAAAATATCTTGATGAACATTTCTATCTTTTAATTTGGATAAAAGAGATGTAGCTCGTTTTTCTGCATCTGAAATTGTTGATGATTTTTTAATATATCTGAATTTAGCATCATTACCAAGTTCAAGTTCAATAAATGACAATATTTGATTTAAATTTGAACGATGTTCTTCAAATTCTTCCTTTTTTCCTATGTATCTTGTAGGGTGTAATGTTGTTTGAATGAATTTTAAAATCGAATTAGAGATATGATTTTTATTCTGATAATCAACAAATGAATTATATAATCGTTTCCATTTAGCCCCAACTGGACTGATGTTATTAAGTTTCACGTCTGCAAGATATTTATCAAGCTCACTATTTGATAAAGTATCTCCTAATATTTTACAGATACTCTCCAAAACATTTGGTTCTATTTGATTAAAAGTTTTTGTTAATGTCATTCTTTTTTTTTGTACATTACTAATTATTTTATTTCACCCCTTCCACAATCCTAATCTCCTCCTCCGTTAATTCATATAGTTTATAAACCATTTGGTCTATTTCTTTGTCGGTTTCGTTTATTTGCTGTTTTAGTTCCAATGCTTTTTTGCTTTCGGTTAAAAAATATTCTTCCCATTCGGCTTTTTGCGAAAGTGTTGGTTTTATTTTTTTCTTTTCTAATTCTTTTAAAAATTCTAAATAACTTAACTCATACCAATTTTTTAATTTATTTGGCAATTCTTCTAATGAAAATTCTCTCTGTATGTTTTTTTCAACCTTTTGCGATAATTCTTGCAAATCTTTGTTTAATGATAGCATTAGGTCGGCTTTATCTATGAAAGGTTGTTGGTCTTGCGTTTCTACTTTGCAAACAGGTAATTTTGCTAAATTTATTTTTTTAACTTCAGCAAATAGTCTACCCTTTTCTTGAGATATATTTTGATATAAATAATTTAATAATTTACTATTTAGTATTGATAATAAATATTTCAATCTGAAATTTTCATCTTTAATCCCTATATTATAAACATTATTTAAATTTATTCTTTTATCAAAATCAATATTACAAATTAAAGAATCAGATGTTTGACGTATTATTATTTTATCTTCAAAAAAAGGAGCACTTTCTCTTGGTTCGGCTAACCACTTCCCATAACTTAAATACATTTCGGGTTTATTTGTAAATAAATATCTCTGAAAATCTTTGCCTATAATACAATTAATATAAGTTTCATCCTTTTTTATTGTTGATGTGTATTTTTTAATAACAACATCTTCTGGTGTTTGTTTTGGATAACCTTTCCCTGTTTGATATGGTTTTACACCAACAATAATAGATGCTATAATATCTAAACTTACAAATTTAGAATTTGAAAATTTATTAATATTAATTATAAAATCAGATAAATTATATGTAAAATCAGAAGAAATAATTGACTTGTATTCCTTTAATGATAAATTCATCATTAAGTCTTCTTTACTTTTAGAAGTTTGTAATATAATATCTGAAAAATCATTTTTTGTTTTTGATATTATCCAAGAAACAGAATCTCCAATATCAGCATCTTCAAATACCTCATAACAATATTTATTTATTGCTATTTGTTTGTAGTTTTGAAAAAACAATCTTATTTTTTTAAAATAATGTTGATAAGTAAATGTAGCAGGAGTTATGAAACCTAATAATCCATTGTTTTTCAAAATATCAATACTTTTTTCATAAAAAATAACATAAGTATTAACTTGATACTCAAAAGTTGTAAATGTTTTCTCTATAAATGTCTTTTCATTTTCATTTAAAGTAGCCCCATACGGTGGATTACCAATAACCACATCAAAGCCACCTTTTGCAAATACTTGCGGAAATTGATTTTGCCAGTTAAAAGCTTTATCTCCTGCAACCGCAGGGTCGTCAATTAATGAGTTGCCACATTTAATATTATTATTTAAATCGTTTAGCTTTCGGTTTGGTTGTGCTGTGCGTAACCATAGCGAGAGTTTGGCTATTTCAACACTTTCTTCGTTTAAATCAACTCCAAATAAATTGTTTTCTAAAATACTTTTTTCAACATCACTCAATAAAATTGCATCTCCAAATAGTTTGGCTTGTAGCTCATCAATATAGCCATGCTCTTTTATTAAAAAATTTAATGCTTCGTTTAAAAAAGCTCCGCTACCACAAGCAGGGTCGCATATTGTTATTTGCAATAGCCATTTGCGGTATTCTTCTAATTTGTTTAATAATGCTTGTTTATTGGTTTTATTTATTTTTTTATCGGTATAATATTCTTCTTCTACAATTTTTAACTCTTCTTTTTTTTCAGAACAAAGCTTACCAACCGTATTTTCAACTATATACTTTGTAATGTATTTAGGGGTGTAAAAAACACCATCTTTTTTACGCTTTGTTTTGGTTTTGTCTATTTGTTGCCCTTCTAATTCTGCTTTTATTTCATCTAATTCGTTTAACGAATTTTCAAAAATATGTCCTAAAATATTAACATCAACTTCACTTACAAAATCATAATCCGAAATATTTAAAGTGTGTTTATATAATATTTCATCATTAATTTTAATATTATCTAAAACTTCATCGGGCTTAAATAATCCGCCATTATATGCAAAAACATCGTATCGTTTACCCTTGTAACCTATGTTTAAATATTCAAAATATTTTTTAAATCGGTCATATAAAGGTATGTAGGCATCACGTTCTTGTAATTCTTTCCAATCGTTTAAAATTAAACGAACCGAATTAGGAGGTAATAACTGCCTATCTTCGGCAAAGAACAAAAATAAAAAGCGGTCTAAAAGTTTTTGCGATTTTTTAAACAGTTCTAATTGGTCAAATTGAGGGTTTAGCTCGGTTAAATTATTATATAGTTCACGTTTAAATAACGAATAATCTTTATAAAGCTTTTTGGTAATAATATCTTCTTGACTTAACGATTCATCTTTAATTTTTTTAGCAATATTTTTCTCAATATTACTATAAGCTAAACATAAATACAATAGTTCAAACTCTTTTTGTTTAAGTAAAAATAGGTTAAACTCAATAAATTCAATAGCATTATCAATGTAAAAACGAAGCTTTTCAAAGTTCGAAGAAATAACATAAACACATTCGGATTGATTGTTTTTATAACCAAAAGCCTGAGATTCAATTTTACTTAAATCAGTAGTATTTGTACCTTTAAGTTCAATAACACCAATAACTTTTTCATTAATAATAATACCGCCATCAGCTTTTTTGCTGTCTTTAATGTTTTTTAATTCGGTAGTTAAATTAAAGTTAGTATCGGGATTTAAAGTATAACCTAAAACATTAACAAACAAATCTCTTAAAAATCCTTCTTGGTATTGTTCTTCTTTACTATTTCTAATATTTTCTTGAATATTGGTATTTAAAAAATGGTTTTGGTAAATATTCCATTTTTCAGCAATAGTTTCTTTATTTTGAGAGTTAAGATATTTTGTAACAACCGAATTTTGAAATAAAGGCATATTTTAAAAGTTTGATTTTAGTAAAAATAATTATTTTTTTTTAATAGATTTATTAAATAAAAGAAAATATAAAACTTGGTTTGAAGAATGTTTTTTTTATAAAAACAAATAAAAAAAACCACCTCTTGAGTGGGAACGCAACTTTCGGCATTGCGATTGAGTTGTTGAGTATCATATTCATTTTCAAATAAGTAGTATTAAATTCTTGTTTTTTTACAAAAATTGTTGTAACTTTACATTTAAATTGTTATAATTGCAAAATAAAAATTAAGCATGTTTGAGTTTAACCACAAAAAGGCAGTTCAAGTTTTAAATTATTTTGCCGGTAAAGAAGGTGGAATAATTAACAAAATGAAAGCAATAAAATTGATTTGGCTTTCTGACAGGGCTCATTTAAGAAAATTTGGACGCCCAATAATCATGGATCAATATTTTGCTTTACCATATGGGCCAATACCTTCGAATACAAAAGATTTAGCTGAGTTTAATTCGTTTTTATCAGAAGATGAAATTAACTATAGGAATCAATTTATAAATATTATTGATAGATATAAATTTGAGTCAATCAAATTAGTAGAGGAAAAGGTTTTTTCTCAAACTGATTTACAAATTATAGAATCAGTTTATTCTGAATTTGGTGAGTTAAGTGAATTTGAGCTATCTGAGTTATCTCACATATATCCTGAGTGGAAAAAACATGAAGATGGTCTCAAAAATCAAATAGCATCACGTTATCAAATGAATTATTTAGATTTCTTTGAGAATCCTGAGACGAATAATGATAATCTGTTCAATGAATCTAAAGAATTAAAAGATTTAGCCAAAGAAATATTTTCAGAAAATGTTGCTATAGCATATGGTACTTATTAGTGGACAGACTTTTGGTTCTTCTATAGATAAAGGAAAAATATATTATTTTAAAAGTGATAAATTAGTCAATACAACTCAACCACATTATTTTATTGTAATCGCAACTCCTTCAGATGATTTATTTATTCTCACTTGTTGCACATCTCAATTTGAGAAAAGGGCTAGATTCATAAAGATTAATTCTATTCCAATGTCCACTCTCGTTTGGATAAAGCCTACAGAGGAGAATGGATTGAAAAAAGATACTTATGTTGATTGCAATAGCTATTTACAGTTTAGTAAGTCAGAATTAATTAAAATGTATGAAACGAATCAAATTGAATTTGTTGGTTATATTATAGATTCTAAATTAGAAGAGATAAGACAAGGAATAAAAGATAGTCCTTTGATTATCACTGAAATGAAAGAAATAATATAATAAGGCACACATAATCGATTTTTCATCATTCGAGTTTGTGGTACAATGAAAACGAAAAAAGAAGTGCAATAACATAAATTTAACTCGCAGTTCGAAAGTGAATAACTATGCCACACACACACGAATGCAAAGCCGATGGGCATAAACCACTTGTCATGTCCTTTACTCTTTAAGCAAAGACAAAGAAAATATAAGAGTTTTTTCAATAAAACATAACCTATAAAATTTACTATTTAATTTTTTTTAATATATTTATAAAAAGTTGAAAGTTTGAAACTTGGTTGAAAGATAGAAAATATAATCTTACAACCTTTATAACTGTTTATTTCACTAAATAAAAAAAGAAAAGTTGAAGGTTGAAAGATTATTTTTGATTTTTGTAAAAATAAATGTATATTTTCGTTGTAAATAATTGTTGGGCAATATGTTAAACTAAATATATGGTAAATAAATTCGATACATATGATGTATTCACTCCTTCACAACCTGCAGAATTGACCTTTGTCGACAGGGATGATGTTAATAAACAACTTGTTGATTCTATAAGAACTCCAGGCAAACAACTAGTTATTTATGGATTTAGTGGTTCTGGAAAGACAACTTTAATAAACAATAAGCTAAATCAACTATATTCAAGAGTTATTGAGTCACAGTGTACAAAGGGAACTACTATCGATCAATTAAAACTAGAGGCTTTTGATTCACTAAATACATATTACATAAAAGAATTATCTAACAACAAAATTTCTGAAATATCTTCAGGTCTTAAAATTGTATATGCTGAGATTAAAGAAGCCTCTAAAATTCAGAATGGTGAAAAACTGGAAAGAATAGTGCCAATTCAACTAACAGACAAAAAATTAGCAGAACTTATTGGCGAAGCAGAGGCATGTTGGAAAATTGAAGACTTTCATAAAGTTGACAAAGACCACAAACAAAGGTTAGCTCAAATCATGAAAGTATTTATGGATACATCAAGAACACATAAAACTACAAAAATAATCACAATTGGAGCTGTTGGAACAGGGAAAGAAGTTGTAGAATATGACAATGAAATGAGTGAGAGAGTATCCGAAATATTTGTACCACTTATGTTTATTGAAGAAATTAAAGACATTATTATTAAAGGAGAAACACTTTTAAATGTATATTTCCCAGAAGAAATAAAAAATAAAATCACAGTATATTCAAATGGATTAGGTTCAATCTGTCATCAATTATGCCTTTCAATGTGCACTAACAATAGAATATATGAAACCGTTGATGAAAAATTTCACTTTACTCAAAGCGATTTAAATTTAGCTATAACTGATTATTTAAATCAAAAATCAGCAACTTTAAAATCTACTCTTGACAAAGCAATAAAATCATCAAAAAAAAGCACATATGGCACCAAAGAAATACTTCGAGTTATCCTTAAAATAAAAAAAGATGAAGTTAGTGCTCAGGAAATTTTCAAAGAACTTTGCAAAGAATTTCCAAGATATCCATCAAGCACTTTTACTAAATTCTTAAAACAATTGATATCTAGTGAAAGAGAGGAAGTACTTCGATTAAACAATGATGCAAATACCTATTATTTTAGCAACCCATTTCAAAAAGCATTTATAGAATTAACTTTTAGTAAAGAAATACAGAAAAAATCAATTGGAACTGTTCGAATAACTGCGGATGAACTAATAGCTTTTATTCAAGCAAAAAAGGATATACTAGGTGAATTTATTGAGCCTGATGAGGATTATTATGAATTTTAATAATAAGTTGCTTAACAATATGGAAAGTTTATTGCCGAAATATTGAATTAAAGTCGTATGTTTTTAAATAAATTCAAAATTAATCTGACAAAGAAGTGATTTGAAAACAAAAACTAAAAAATACCGAGACAAGTTTTATAATAATAAAAATAAACTTTTTTACATTTTCTACTTACAACCTTCAACCTTTTCGTGATTCAATCAGAAAACATCGATATTACAGTAGGTTGAAACTGAATAAAATAAGGTTGAAATTATTAAGTATTAAAAGCTATATAAATAAGACAAATACTATAAAGAAACATAGTTGTAGCTTGGTTGAAGAATACAACTATGTTTCAATTAAAAAAATCACAAAATAGCCATACAAAACACATTTATTAATTTTTTTAGCTACTCTACTATATCCTAAAAATTTTAATTCTTTACCAATTTGAACAGGGCTAATTTTTATTAATGTAATTTTTGATAAAAACTCAACAATATCTGTTGCTGTCATAAAATTTCCATTAAAAGAATTACTAGGCTCAAAATACTTTTGTATTAATTCTCGTTCAGGGGTTGTTATTTGAAACTTTTTATTGATAATATCATTTTCATCAATTTCTTTTGCTGTAATATCATATTCAAAATCCGATTCCTTTAAAAGATATAAAGCATGTGAATAAACTAAATTTATATCAACTTTCTTTGCATACTCCCAATCAATATTTTCAATTTCAAAACAAAGCCACCTAACACTGCCATTTTCATCAGTTAAAAATTCCCATCTATCAGTGCTTCCTATAAAACTTGCTCGTCTTATATAAACCGAAGCTCGTCTTTCATAAGTTAATCTTGCTTTAACCTTATCTTTAGAAAACATAGATTTAAAAGCATTTATTTCGTTTTTATGTGCAGTTGATAATTCATCTAAATTTATAAGAAAATTCTCTGTAACTGCAATTAAACTATCTTTATCTGTCCCTATATTTTCCACAATATAATCAGATAATTTTGGCGGACATAAAAACCTACAAAAAGTAGATTTACCAGAATTTTGCTTATTACTAACAAAAACTAAAGCTTGTTTATTAAAGTATTTATCGTCAATAGCTGTTTTAACAGTTCTAACTATCCATTTTCTAAAATGTAGTTCTAATCTTTCTTGTTCATTCGATTTAATAAAACTTATTAAATATCCTATATGGTCAGTTAATCCATCCCACTTTGGTAAACTTTTAAAATACTCAATAAATGGATTGTATTTATCTACAAAATCAGATTTTAATAAAGCTATAAGATTATTTAAACTTATAGTAATATTTTCTTTTTGAAGTTTTACGTATAAATTATTTTCATTTAGTTCAACAAAAGTTTCTACTCCTATTTCTCTATATTCAAATTTATTGCTAACTACATTGTATCTAATAATATATTTTGATGAAAGATAGTTTTCTGTTATATAAAATTTATTAGATGTAACTTTTTTATCATTATCAATATTTGTTGTTGCACTATTTTTTACAACATTATCATATCTATTAATTTGTTTTGTATTTATGACAATCCCATATTGTTTAGCAAAATGAAATAATGTTTTAATAGTAATTCCTGAATTATTGTTTTTTAAACATTTTGAATATTGTTCATTGCATATTTCATAATTATAATCAGGGTTATATCTACTAATTGAGTGAAAATAACTTCTTCCAATTTCTCCAAATTCACTTTCAATAGCAAAACCAATTTTTAACCAATCTTCATAATTACCTGTAATATCAATTCTGTGTTTATCAATTTCATAAATTAACTTTTCAATATCATTTTTCATGTCCATCGGAATATTTGATTTAAATACTTCACATTCATTATTTATATAAATCTCTTTATCGTAAGAAAAAAAGCAAAGGCGAGTAATATCTTTACCCGAAGAATCAATTTCTACGTTTAATAACTTTTCGTAAAACGATTGAACTTGCAAAAAGACTTCTCGATGTTTAACAACACTATTTTCGGTTTTAACAAGAATTTTTAATCCTTTACCACTTGGGCTTACAAAACATGAATAGGTATATTTACAATTAATAGCCTTTTGCTTGAGTTCATTAATGTTGTTTTCTAACTTATCAATATCAATAATAATAATTTTAGAATATTCCGATAAAAACTCCATTTTTCTACCGCCATTAAATTTACCAGAAGGAGTAAATGCAAGTAATGATTTCTTTTTAATCTTATATTCATTTTCATTACCGCTTTTCAGTAGTTCTTGCAGTTCATCAATTTGAGTTTTAAATTTACCATTGCGGATTATCTCCGCAATGGCTTCAAAAGTTTTATTGCCTACAACTTGATTAAAGTCTTTAAAAATACTTATCTCTTTCATATTAATAATTTAAACAGTTTGATAGTTTTCTTCAAGGAACTTCTCTATATCAGTAGCTTTGTAATAAATTTTATTGCCATATTGAGAAAAAGGCAAAGTTTTCTCATCACGATAATATTGGAGAGTTCTTTTACTTATTTTCAATAAAATACAAACTTCCTGATTATCTAACCATTTTTCGGTTAAAGGATAAGTAGCTTCATTCTTAAGTTCAGAAAACTTTTCATTTAAGGTTTTAATTAAATCAATAATTTGACGAAAGGCTTCGCTTTCAATTGTTATTACATCCATATTATAATTTTTTATATCTATCAAATATTTGATAGAAAGGTTAAACAATAAAAATGTTTTGTTGCAACAAAAACTCAAAAGCAATATTAGGTCAAAGAAAAAGTCTAAAAAGTATTGAAATGAAATTGATACTTTTTATTTTTCAATCAATTGATTTACAGATAGAATGCTTTTTTAGAGAAAAAAAAGTATTTTTTAGTATTAATACTTTTTTCTATTGTAATTCATTGAAATACAACATATAGCACAAACAGCAATAAAAAAAGTATTGGGTAAAATGAAAAAGTATTGGGGATTTTTTTGTTTTTTTATTAGTGATATTTTTCTATTTCAATTCTTTTTTCTCCAAGAGGTCGTTTGTCATCTCTATAATTTTTAAAGCAAGTATTAATTGTGTTTTCATTTAAATATTTGCCATTTTTATCGGTAAAATAATTTGAAATAAATATTTTTAATTCGTTTATATCAGCTTCAAGCAATTTTTTATTATCAAAAGTATCTTTCTTGTTTAAATCATAAAATAAAGCAATAAGAGAATTAATTTGACCATTCCATTTTAATTTAATACAAGAGGGATCATATTTTTCATTAATATTATTTACAATGGAGCATTCGTTGTTTATCACTTTAAACATATTTTTAAATGTAAACGAATTATAAAGTTCAATTTTTAATTCTTGTTTTGTAACCTTATCGCTATTATAAAAGGAGCTAAACATTTTTTGATAATACATTATTGTATTAATTAAATAACAGTTAATACAATAAGCTATACAAATTTTACTCTTATCATTTTTTTCTTGAACTTTTTCGAGCATTAAACGTGCATCATAAAAAATCCTTCTTGCTTTTTGAATATTTTTTTTAGAATACAATTCAATATTTTTATCATCATCAGTATCTTCAAGCACATTTTCGGCTTTTATCTTTAATCTTTCAAAACAGTCTTCAAAAAACATAAATGCAAATTTGCAATTATTATCAATAGGGTCAGGTAAATCAACACTATCTTGAAGAGTATAGTTGCAATTGGGCGTAACAATAATATTGGTAGTGTTTTCAATAATATCTGTTTTAATATCAATATTAGCGTCGGTTCGGTTTTTAATACCATATTGAGTAAAATTGATTTCATTTAAAAGTTTATTCTTATTACTTAGAATACCTGTCTTTTCTATTGTTATTGTGTTAGCCAAAGAAATTAAAGATAAAAGCTGTCTTTTATTTGAGATTATATCAATATTAAAATCATGTTTTAGTATAAAATCAAAAATTTTAATATCAAGCTTGTTGTAACATTTATTCTCGTTCATATAATAAAATTTAATAAGGGTTATGTGTAATAAATACTAGCAATACAGCATTTTTTAAAAAATATTACGGATATAACTAAATAAAATATAAAATATTACTTAGAAGATATAATATAAAATATTATTGTTTTGCAATAAAAAATTTGTATAAATACGTGCAACTAAATTTAAAATTGTTAATTTTATATAGCAAAAGCCATATAAAAATGAAGGGAAGTACTATAAAACATGGATAAATTAACATATAAAATAGACAATAGAAATCAAATTATATATAAGAAGCTAAAAGGGAAATTAACTATAAATGAAATTATTGAGTATTTTATGATAATTTACAATGATGTAAATTACAATTTTTCCTATAAAGTATTATTTGATATACGAGATGCTGAAATAATAGCAGACTCAGTTGAAGAAATTCAATCATTAATAAATTATATTAAAGAAGTATCTGAATCACATTTAATAACACACAGAATAGCTGTATTAACCAATACACCGAATCATGTTGTATATTCAGAATTAGTAAGGGTTGAATTAATTCCACTCTTGCCAATACAATTCGAAATATTTTCAACTTATAGAGAATCTTGTTTTTATTTAGGAGTAGATTGTTGAAAAAATAATCACTCAAAAGACCCTATTTAACATAATTGTATTATATTTGTGGTAGGGTAAAACCAAAGCAAAATAATGAAATAAAAGAGTTCTTAAAATTCGTGTCCAAATCGTGTCCAAGCGTTTGCGATGCTTTGAAAATATCTATTTGTCGAAGGTTTAGAAAAAAAATCGAACCCTGACGTGATCACTAGAAAAGTTAAAGCCTGAAAAATATAAATTTCAGGCTTTTTTTTATATCAGTATTTTGTTTTCATCAAAATATATTAAGTTTGTAAAAACTTTACAATATGACATTTGAGCAAATAATTTCAGATTTAAAAAACAAGGTTTATAAGCCTATCTATTATTTATATGGGGAAGAACATTATTTTATTGATGAAGTATCAAATTTTGTTGCTGCAAATGTATTAGGTGATGTTGAGAAAGAGTTTAACCAAACAATTTTATACGGAAAAGATATTGAAGTACACGACATTATAAGCGTTGCTAAAAAATTCCCTATGATGGCTAATTACAATGTTGTTATTGTTAAAGAAGCCCAAAATATAAAGAAGATAGAAAACCTTTCATCTTATCTCGACAAACCTTTAAACTCAACAATATTAGTTTTAAGTATTAAATTAAAACCTAACGATACAAAAAAAGGCCTTGATAAAAGGACTAAGTTTGCTAAGCAATTAGAATCTATGGGGGTTTTGTTCGAGAGTAAAAGAATATATAACGATAAAATACCCGATTGGATAGTTTCTTATATGAAACAAAGTGGGTACAAAATAAGTATTAAGGCATCGATTTTAATTAATGAATTTTTAGGAAACGACTTGAGTAAAATTGTTAATGAATTAAAAAAACTTCAGATTGTAACCGAAAAAAGTCAAGAAATTACCGAAAAACAAATTGAAGAAAATATAGGTATAAGCAAAGATTTTAATCACTTTGAATTAAATGATGCTTTGGCACGAAAAGATATTTTAAAAGCAAATCAAATTATTAATTATTTTGCATCAAATAGCAAAAATTTCCCTCTGGTTTTATCGGTTATTATGTTGTTTGATTTCTTTTCGAAAGTTTTGCAAACACATTTTGTTAAAGATAAATCTGATAGAAACCTTGCCTCAGAATTAGGAGTTAATCCGTATTTTGTTAAAATTTATATAGTAGCCTCAAAAAATTATAGTGTAGTTAAATTAAGTAGAATAATTTCTTATTTAAGAGAATGTGACGCCAAGGCAAAAGGAGTTGATAATTATTCAACCACCGAAGAAGAATTGTTAAAAGAATTAATTTTTAAAATTCTTCATTAAAAACGAGTTTGTTTTTTTTCATCAAAAGGTCTGTGATATTCAAATTTTCTGCCTGTTACCTCGTATGGAATAATTTTAACAACATTTATATTGTTTACAGAAGGTTTTGAGTATTTAAAATCTTGACCTGAATACTTGCTCATGAAAACTTTTAATCCTTCTTCTTTTAACTCATAATCTTCGATAAATTCGGCTTTACCTTTAATAATTATGCTTTTGTATCTCATTCTCCACGAACAAGCAATTTCTTTATCTCTATAAAAATAATCTAAATCAGTATCAATAAATACACTTACATTGTGGTTGTTCTTTAGTATATTGACTTTTTTTCCGGTTTTACCAAAATGAATATATATTTCTTCATCTTTGTTTCCAAAATTAAATGCTAAAACATAAGGCAAATTATTTTCATCAATCATTCCTATATAACAGTGCCTTGCCGAATCAATAATTTTAATTAATTCATTTTTATCTTTAATAATTTCGGTAGCGTTCATTATTTAATAATTTGAGAAGTATGTTCTTTTGTATTAACTTTTGTAATTATATCTTCAATAATTCCTTTTTCATCAATTATATAAGTTGTTCTTAAAACGCCTTCATATTCTTTACCATACATTTTCTTTGCACCCCAAGCATTGTATAGTTTTAAAATAGTTTTATCGGTATCAGATATTAAAGTAAAAGGTAAATTATATTTTGAAATAAAGTTTAGATGCGACTTTTCGTTATCAGGGCTTACTCCAATAACAGTATAACCTTTTTTTACAATAATATCCGAATTATCTCTTAGATTACAAGCTTGAGCAGTGCAACCAGATGTATTATCTTTAGGATAAAAGTAAAGAATTAGTTTTTTACCTTTAAAATCAGATAAAGAAACTTTTTCACCATTCTGATTAATTCCTGAGAATTCAGGAGCTTTATCTCCAATTTTTAAAACTTTAGCCATATTATATTATTAAATTATATCTTCTCTCGAAAAATTATAAGGATTATTTCTTTTATAATGAGAATTTAAATGACGCTGAATAACAGGGTGGTTTACTTGAGATAAATTATTGTTATGAATAAAATCGAATAAAATTTTATCTACTTCAAAATATGAATCAGCTTTTAATTGTTCTAAATCATTTTTAGATATTCCTAAACCATCAACCGGCATAGCATCAATACAACTTTGTAAAGCAGTTTTCTTTTCTGTCGAAACCAATTCGTTTTTAACAATATATTCTGATAATTGATAAACCTCGGTTTTCCATAATGTTTGAATCATACCAAGGTCGCCAACATCACCGTGCAGAGTCCAAAAACCTACCAGATATTCGGTGTAATTGTCGGTAGAAAGAACCAAACCTTTATATTTTTGTGCAATATTATAAAGGTAAACCATTCTTATACGAGCCTTTATATTACCTAATCTAATTTTTTTAGAATGAATATCTTCTTCAGAATTACAATCAATATTTTCAAAAGCATCTTTTGTATTAAGATAAAGATTAGTTAAGTTAATTTCTTTAAAATCAGAGCAAAAAGCATTTCCAATTAAAATACTTCTATCAATTTCTTCTTTTGAATTAGTTTCAATAGTAATACTTCGTCCAATTAGAGGTATGTTTAATTTATCACAAATAGGTTTTGCTAAAACAGCACACAAAGCCGAGTCAATACCTCCAGAAACACCAAGAACAAGCGAATTTAATTTATTTTTTGAAATATAATTTTCTAAATTAATTCGTATTTTTTCAATAGTTTCTTTAGGATTATTTATATTCATAATAATAAATTAAATAGAAATAGGTGCTTTAATATGAGGATAAGGTTCATAACCAATTAATTCAAAATCTTCAAAAGCAAAGCCATTAATATCTTTAACATCTTTATTAATTTTAAGAGTTGGCAATTTAAGAGGATTTCGGGTTATTTGAAGTTTAGCTTGATTAATATGATTTTTATATAAATGAGCATCGCCAAGAGTATGAACAAAATCTCCGGGTTCTAGTTTTGTAATTTTTGCAATCATCAAAAGAAGGAGCGAATAAGAAGCAATATTAAAAGGAACACCTAAGAAAATATCGGCACTTCTTTGATAAAGATGTAAAGATAATTTATTGTCAGCTACATAAAATTGAAATAATGCATGACAAGGTTGCAGAGCCATTTCTTCTAATTGACCTACATTCCAAGCACTTACAATAATTCGTCTAGAATCAGGATTGCTTTTAATCATTTCAATAGCGGCATTAATTTGGTCATGAGTTTTTCCGTCAGAACCTTTCCATGATCTCCATTGAGAACCATAAACAGGACCTAAGTCGCCATTTTCATCAGCCCATTCATCCCAAATAGAAACTCCATTTTCGTTTAAATATTTAATATTAGTATCGCCCTTTAAAAACCATAAAAGTTCGTAAATAATTGATTTAAGATGAAGTTTTTTTGTAGTTAAAAGAGGAAAACCATCTTTTAAGTTGAATCTCATTTGATGTCCAAAAACACTAATAGTACCTGTCCCTGTTCTGTCGTCTTTTTCAATACCGTATTTTAATGTATGTTTTAATAAATTTTGATATTGTTCCATTTATTTCTTTTTTTTATTTTTCTTCTGAATTTCATCTCTAATCGTCGAAGCTTTTTCATAATCTTCGTCTCTTATCGCATCATTAAGCATTTCATTCAAATCGTCTAAGGATAAATCGTTTTTAATAATATCATCATCGCTTTTTTCGGTGTTTTGAATATCATCATCTGCATTATCAACAAATTCTTCTAATGTATGTAATGTTTGATTCATCTGAACACCAGCTTCATCTATTATACTTTTATAAGTATAAATAGGGATATTAAACCGAAGAGCAATAGCAATAGCATCAGATGTTCTAGCATCAATATTAACCGCTTTATTCTCGTAATTAGCCCCAATAATTCTAGAGTAAAAAATACCTTCTTTTAATTCACTAATCAGAACTTCGTTTAAATTAAAGTTAAAAACATCTGCAAATTGTTTAAATAAATCGTGAGTTAAAGGTCGGGGAGGCTTCATTTTTTCTAGCTCTATCGCAATAGCCTGAGCTTCATACCCTCCAATTATTATTGGCAATCTTTTGTCGCCATTTTCTTCGCCTAAAATTAAAGCATAAGCACCTCTTTGTGTGTGGCTAAAAGTTAATCCTATAACAGTAATTTTAATTTTTTCCATTTTATTTATTGTAATTTAACAAAAATAATAAAAAAAAACCGAAAGTTTTTTGCTTTCGGTTTTTTTTGTTTTGTAAACTTAACTATAAAATTTCATTATTTGTTTCAACTGATACTTCAGCTTCTTCTTCTTTTTTCACTTTTTTAGCAGGAAAATTAAGTTCTATTATTGCACCTGTAGGGCACTCGTCAGTGCATTTTCTGCAAAGCTTACATTTTTCAGAATCAATATAAGCACAATTATTTTCAATAGTTATTGCTCCAAAAGCACAAACTTTTTCACATTTTTTACAAGCAATACAAGCAACTTGGCAATTTTTCTTAGCTATAGCACCTTTTTCTTTATTTATACAAGAAACAAAAATTCTTCTGTCTTTTTTTCCTTTTAATCTTAATTCAATAACATTTCGTGGACAAGCAGTAACACAAGCACCACAACCAACACATTTATTATCTACAACTACTGCAAGACCAGTTTCATTATCAATATACATTGAATCAAATAAACAAGCAGAAACGCAATCACCTAAGCCTAAACAACCATTAGGACAACCACTTTCTCCAGCGTATAAGCTACTAGCAATTGCACAAGATTTTGCTCCATTATAAATAGTTTTTTGAGGGGCATTTTGTCTTGAACCAGAACATCTTACTACTGCAATTTTTGGTTCTTGAACAATAGCTTCCATTCCTAATGCTTTTGCAACATTAGCCATAGTTTCATTACCTCCAGGAGGGCAATTAAAACCATCTAAGTTACCTGCATTAACTATGCTTTCAGCAAAGTTTCTGCAGCCAGCAAAACCACAACCACCACAATTGGCTCCTGGTAAACATTCTGCTACTGTATCAATTAATGGGTTTTCTACTACGTAAAATTTCTTAGCAATAAAGAAAAGAACTATTGCCGAAATAACGCCTATTCCCATTAATACATAAAAAGAGTTTAATATTATATTCATTATTTTATGTTTTTAAAATTTTTTGTAAAATTATAATAACAAAATGGATTAACAAAAATATTTAATTAAAAAAAGCAATTCTTTAAATTATCTTATTCTTATTCTGAAAAAAAATATATTTTATCATTATATTTGTTCAATTAAAATTTATAAATAATGGATAGAATTGCAATTTTTCCTGGTTCTTTTGACCCAATTACCAAAGGACATGAATCGGTTATTAAAAGAGCTTTACCTTTGTTCGAAAAAATTTATGTGAGTATTGGTACTAATACCACAAAAAATAATTTTTTTTCATTAGAAAAAAGAATTAATATGATTAAACATGTTTTTAGAAATGATCCAAAAATTATTGTTGAATCGTATGAGGGTCTTACTATTGATTATTTAAAAGAAAAAAATGTTACTTATATTCTTAGAGGATTAAGGACTTCGGCTGATTTTGAATATGAAAGAGCAATAGCTCAAATGAATAAAATGATGAATAATAAATTAGAAACAGTTTTTTTACTTACAACACCAGAACTTACCGCTATTAATTCTACTGTTGTTCGTGAAATTTTAAGATATAACGGTGATGTTACAGCTTTTGTTCCTAATGATATTATAGATATGGTTAAAACAACAAAATAAATTTAAAATAGTAACTTAAAAATTTAAGCAATGAAATATATAGTATTATCTTTTTTGATAATTGCATTCATTAAACTGAATTCTCAAAACAATGTTATAATAAAAGGAATTGCTAAATCTTATGGTCAGGAAAAAATTGTTGCAAAAATAATTAAAGAACATATATTATATAGTGAAACTGAACTAGCTAATGCTATAATTAACGAAGATGGCTCTTTTAATATTAGTTTTAATGTTGAAGGAACAACTTTGGTTAAACTTTATTTAGGAAATTTATATTCAAATATTTATGTAACTAAAGATGAAAGTTATAATGTAATATTTCCTAATAAAGATTCAATTCCTGCTGAAATTATTAATTTTTCTCCTTTGAAAAATATTGAAATTAAATCTACTGTTTATAATAAAGATAATTCTATTGATGAATTAAATAATAAAATTAAGCAAATAGATGATGAGTTTTATCGTTTTACTAAACAGTTTCAAAATAAATATGCTGATGATAAAAAAGTGCCTTTAGATGATTTCAATAAAATATATAAAAGTATTAAAGTAAATAATCCTTATTTCTCAATATATTCTGAGTATAAATATTTTTTCATAGAACTATATTTAAGAAAGAAAAGAGATGATATTTTAGTTAAAGAATATTTTCATGAAAGACCTATTCTTTATGATAATGACCAATATATGAATACTTTTAATGAGTTTTTTTCTAATTATTTAAAGAAAAGCTGTTTAAATAATGAATATGGAAAAAATATTATTGAATCGATTAATACTTATGAAAATTTTGATTCTATTGTTTCTGCTTTTAAGGGAGATAATTTAATTAAAGATAAAAATTTATTTGAACTTATCGTTTTAAAGGGATTATATGAAGTTTTTTATGATGAAGCTTATAATCAACCATCTATAATTAAAATCTTGAATGGTTATTTGAATAAAACCAATAATGAAAGCACAAAAATTATTGCAAAAGAAATAATTAATAAAATATCAGCTACTTATAAAGGAAATACTGCCCCACTAATTAAGCTACCAGACATTAATAATAAGTTAATAAATATTAGAGAATACGACGATAAACTTGTTTATTTAATGTTTTTTGAATCTTTGACACCAATAGTTACAGAAGATTTATTTTTAATAAAAGAAATGTATAATAAATATAATAAAAATGTTGAATTTATCTCGGTTTGCCCTAATAGCATAAAAAAGCAGCTTAATAAATTAATTAGCAATAATGGGTTAGAATGGACATTTATTTTAACCTCAAATAACTCAATATACGAACAATATCATATTTCTAATTATCCTTCTTATTTTTTATTAGATAAATCAAATAAATTTATATCTGCTCCTTCTAAGAGTCCAACAGAAGGTGTTGATAATATTTTTAATGCAATGTTTAATAAGAAAGATAAAGAGATAGAGAAAGGTGGAAATTAATCTTTTTCGTCAACTTTTTTTCTAAGATTTTTTTTAACAGAATTATACTTTTTATTTTTTAAAATATTTTCTTTTACCGATTTTGGGGTTTTGGTTTTAATTCTGATTTTAGTCTCTTTAAACGAATTTGCTATTATTTCGAAAAACCTTTTTATAACAATTTTTTTATTTTGAAGTTGTGAACGTGAAGTAGATGATGAAATACTTAATATGCCATCATTATTTATGTAGGTTCTTGCTCTTCTGAGAAGGACTTGCTTTTCGTTTTCGTTAAGAATAGATGAATTAGGTATATCAAAACGCAGAGTTACTTTAGACTCTACCTTATTTACATTTTGGCCTCCATTACCGCTACTTCTGCTAGTTACAAAACACCATTCTTTTGAGTAGCTTTCATATAATAAAGAAGTAATAAACATTGTTGATTAAAGTTTTGATAAAATAGTTAATAGTTTTTTATTAGGAGTAATTCTCTTTTCATCGTCACAGAACTCTTTTTTGATTCCATTAACAAAATACATATCTATCATTCCTTTATGTTTAGCATTAACTTTTCCACGATATTCGCAATCAAAGTAATCTTTAACATATTCATAGGTAGCACCAGAGATATTAACTTTTCCGCTTTCTCCGCAAGATTCTATCCTGCTCGTAGTATTAACCGTATCGCCCCAAATATCATAAGCAAACTTTTTCTTGCCCACAACCCCTGCAATTACAGCTCCAGTATGAATTCCAATACGAAGTTCCCAAAAAGGTTCACCTGCCTCTTGTTTTCTTATATTTTCAAGACGTAAATATTCATTAATTTCTAAAGCCGCCAAAATTACATCAATAGGATTGCTTTTGCTTCTAATAGGAACACCACCGGCACACATATATGCATCTCCAATAGTTTTTATTTTTTCTATATTATGATTTTCAATAATATCATCAAAAAGACTAAAGTAGCTATGAAGTTGTTGAACAAGCTTTTCTGGTGTCATTTCTTGTGCAACTAGAGTAAATCCTTTAAAATCGGTGAACATAACTGTAGCCAATTCATAATATCTAGCGGTTGATTTGCCAAGTTTTTTAAGTTCATCTGCTGTTTCCGAAGGTAAAATATTTAGTAGTAAAGAATCTGTTTTTTTCTTTTCGTTTTCAAGTTCTTCTTTTTGCTTAAAAATTTCTTGTTCAGCATCTTTTAATTTTGTTATGTCAGATTCAATTAAAACCAGATTAATTAAAGAACCATCTTTTCCAAAAATAGGAGTTAAAACAGTTTGAACCCATTTGTTTTTGTTTTCTCGATTAATAAAATTTGAACTAAAAATAGTAGATTTTTTAGTTTCAATGGCTTTTTGAATATATTCTTCAATATCAGTATTTCTAGCTGTTTGCATAATATTATTGCCAAACTTCTTTCTGAATTCACTATATTTATAACCATATAATTTCTCAAAACCATCATTAATCCATTCAATATCCCCATTATTGTTGGCAATAATAACCGCGTTTCCTGTTTCGCGAACAACCACCGATAATTTTTTTAATTCTTTATTAGCCTTAACAAGTTGTTCGGCCTGAATCGATAATTGTTCTTTTTGAAGTTCAATATTCTCTTTTTCTATTTCAAGCTGTCGAGTTTTCCATTTAACTTTAGTCTCTAATACTTCTTTTTCTTGCTTTAATGAATAAAGTCTAATTCTAATGTAGATAAAAATTACTATTGATAAGAATATTGATAAAATAACATAAAACCACCAAGTAAGATAGAAAGGAGGTTTTATTGTAAAGGCAAATCTAAGTTCTTTTTTTGTCCAAACATTATCATTGTTGCAAGCAATAAGCCTAAAAATATAATCACCTGGTGGAAGATACGAATAAACAGCTTCTCTTTTTTCAGTTTCAGGAAGCCAAGTTTCATCCAGACCTTCTAACATCCATTTGTATTTTACTTTTTCAGGAGCAATTAAATTAACTCCAGTAAATTTAATTGTTATGTGATTTTTATTATAAGGTAATACTAAATCAATAGGTAGGTGGGTTATTTTTTCTGTTTTTTTAGAATATTTTGTCCAATCAATATTTTCATTAAAAAGTTTAATATTATTAATATAAAGAACAGGTTCAAAACTATTAACAATGTCAAGTGTTTTTTCGTATCTAGTAACACCGTTTATCGTTCCAAACCAAATTTTACCAACATTATCAAGATATACAGCATTTCTATTTGTTTCTGTTCCAATTAAACCGTTTTGTTTGTCATAATGTTTTATGCTTTTAATTTTAAATGTTTTTTGGTTAATAATTACTTTGTCGATACCTTTTTCTGAACCTAACCATATAACATTTTCGTTGTCAACACAAATAAAATATACATTATTTGATTTTAACCCATCACCAGTGGTGTAATTATGGAATTTTTTTCCATCAAATATATTTAATCCTCCGCCATAAGTTCCAAGTAAAATATTTTTATTATTATCTTCAACAATAGACAATACATAATTATCAGACAACCCATTATCAGGGCTTATAAAACTTTCTATTTCTATTGATTTTTCATTTACTTTTAATTTATTAACACCACCACCATTAGTTCCTGCCCATATATTGTTATCATTATCTTTATATAAAACAGTAATTTGATTTGAACTTAATCCTTCATCTGTAGTTATTTTATTAAATTTTTTACCATCAAAAGTGTTTATACCTTTATTTGTTCCAATCCAAATATTATTTTTATTATCAACAATTATTGAATAAACTAAATCAGATATTAGTCCGTTTTTAGTTGTATAATTAGTGAATTTAGTATAGTTATACATACTAACACCGCCGTCTTTTAATCCAATCCAAATATTTTTATTATTGTCTTCAACTATAGAATATACTATATTAGAAGATAGCCCATCTTTAGTAGTAAAATTTTTGAATGATTTTCCATCAAATTTACTAAGACCAGCTCCAAAAGTACCAAACCAAAAATTTCCTCTAGAATCCTCACTAATTGCCATTATTAAGTTGTTTGGCAAACCGTCCTTTTCTGAATAATGAATAAAATGTTCTCCGCTAAATTTACAAATGCCACCACCATCTGTTCCACACCAAATTTGATTTGTTTTATCTTCGATTAAGCATGAAATATAGTTAATAGCTAAACCATTACTTTGATTATAATAAACTTGATTTTTATTGTTAAATTGAACCAAACCATTACCATTTGTTCCTACCCAATAATTGAATGATTTATCTTGTATTATTGTTGTATAATTAGAAATTTTTAAATTAAGGTATTCTGATATATTAATAATTTTTTTGCCGTTGTATTTAAAAATAGCTTTGTCAGAGATAAACCAAATATTGTCTAATTTATCTTTGTAAATATGGCTATAATCATTAATTTTTTTGTTTTTATAATAATTATCAACAGATGAATAATTTTTTCCATCAAATTTTATTAAACCATTACCTCCAGTGCAAAACCAAATATTCCCATATTTATCAGATTCAATATCATAAATAGGAACATTTTGTAAAAGAGAATATTTATCAAAAACTTCAAATTTACCATTAATAAATTTTTTAAGACCTTGGTCGGTTCCAATCCATAAAATACCTGATATATCTTTTAAAATTGATATTATAACATCTCCTTTTTTATTCTGGTCAATAGGATAGTTTTTAAATTTTTTCCCGTCATAAATACTTAATCCACCGTATAATCCAATATATACATTATTGGTTTTATTATCAATAAATAATGATCTTATTCTGTTGTTTAACAGGCCATTAAGCTGTGTAAAGTTTTCGAATTCGTAGCCATTAAATTTACATAAACCACCATCGGTTCCAACCCATAAATTGCCGTAAATATCATTTTTAATGTCATAAACTTGCGATTGAGCAAGTCCTTCATCAACGCTATAACCTCTAAAATTATATTGTTGTGAAAAACTATAAATAGTTATAGAAGTAAAAAATACAAAAAGAATAATATGTTTAAAAAATACTTTCAAATAAGATTTAGTTTAATAAATATTTAACAATATCTGCTGCTTCTTGAAAATCGGTAGCATATTTAATTTTTAATTTCGAATCATCAATAATTTTTTTTGCTTCGATAGCATTTGTGCCTTGTAGTCTAACAACTAATGGAATATTTATGTTTTCAATATTTTTATAAGCCTGAACTATTCCTTCTGCAACTCTGTCGCATCTTACTATACCTCCAAAAATATTAATAAAAATAGCTTTAACATTTTTATCATTTAAAATTAGTCTAAATCCTTTTTCTACAGTATCTGCATTAGCTTTTCCGCCAACATCTAGAAAGTTAGCTGGAGTTCCACCAGAAAGTTTAATAATATCCATAGTAGCCATAGCCAAGCCAGCTCCATTAACCATACATCCGACATTACCTTCGAGTTTCACGTAATTTAATCCATACTTATTAGCTTCTAATTCCGAAGGATCTTCTTCGGTTATATCAATTAAATCTTTGTGTTTTAAATGTCTAAAAAAGGCATTATTTTCTAAAACCATTTTAGTATCAGCAGCATAAATTTTATTATCAGCAGTTTTAACAGTAGGATTAATTTCAATTAAAGATGCATCTGACCCTCTATAGGCATTGTATAAACATTTTATAAAATTCACCATTTCATCAAATGCTTTGTCTTTTAAATTTAGATTAGAAGCTATTTTTCTAGTCTGAAAAGCTTGTAAACCTAATGATGGATTTATTTCTTCTGAAAAAATAAGTTCTGGAGTTTTTTCCGAAACTTCTTCAATATCAATACCTCCTGCGGTCGAATACAAAATCATGTTTCGGTTAGTTTTTCTATTTAAAAGTATGCTTATATAAAACTCTTTTATATCGCTTTCACCGCTATAATAAATATCTTCACCAATAAGAATTTTATTAACTTTTTTCCCTTCTGAAGCTGTTTGTTTAGTTATTAACTGCATTCCTAAAATATTTTTCGAATGAGTTTTAACTTCTTCTATTGATTTAGCTAATTTAACACCACCGCCTTTGCCTCTTCCACCTGCGTGAATTTGTGCTTTAATTATCCAATAATTAGTTTTTGTTTTCTCTTTAATTTCTTTAGCAATTGCTTCTATTTCATCTAGGTTTTCCGAAATTTTAAAATAAGGCACAGGAACGCTATATTCCTGCAAAATTTGTTTTGCCTGATATTCGTGAATATTCATTGCTTTAGTTTAATTTTTCTAAATTCAAAAGTAATTTATTTTTTTGTAAAAGGTATTATTTTTTTTATAAATAATTATATCTTTTATTTTCTTCCAAAATCAGCAGGTATTTCGCCCCATTCTGCTGTCTCCCATTTAATAATTTCATTGTTAAATTTATTATTTTTCAACCATGTTTCAGCTCGTTCAATTAAATTAAATAATTCATCATTATCAATATTTCGTTCGTGTTTTGTTTTTGCACACTTCTTTTTTACCCATGCAATTGCAGTTACCGAATCTGTATATATAGGTATGTTAATATTGTTTTGTTTTAATAATGCTAATCCGTGAACTAACGCTAAAAATTCTCCAATATTATTAGTTCCTGATTTAAAAGGACCTTTTTTAAATATTTCTTTTTTAGTTTTTGTACATACTCCTCTGTATTCCATTAAGCCCGGATTGCCGCTACATGCAGCATCAACCGATAGTGAATCATAAATTGGAGATTTTTTTTTAAATATCATTTAATTGTAATTTTATTTTGCAAAATTATTACATTTGTTGTCATTATTAAAAAAAGTATTAACATTTTTATATTTTTTTAATGAACAAAACACTTAAAAATATAATTCAATTTATTGTATTTATCACCATCGGAATATTTATATTTTGGTTAGTTTACCGAAATATAAATATTAAAGATATTGTAGTAGAGATTAAAAAGTTTAATTTTTTAATTATTTCAATTTCTCTAATATTCGGAATATTGAGTCATTATGTTCGAGCAATAAGATGGAAATTAATAGTTGAACCATTGGGTTATAAACCAAGAACAATAAATAGTTTTTTTGCTGTTTTAATAGGCTATTTAGCTAATTTTGCTGTTCCAAGAATGGGAGAAGTTACACGTTGCGGAGTATTAAGCAAGTATGAAAAAATACCTTTTTCTAATGCTATAGGAACTGTTGTTGTAGAAAGAATATTGGATTTATTAATGTCATTATTTATATTTTTCATTGCATTATTATTGCAATTTGGAGAAATTAAAGAATTTTTTATTAAACATAAGATTTTAGATAATTTATCATTCAATATTTATAATATTAAGTTTATAGTTTTTGTTTTAATAGTAATATTATCAACAATAATATTATTTTCTTTAAGAGATAGAATTAAGCAAAATAGAATAATTCAGAAAATTTATAATTTCATTAAAGGTATAATTGACGGTATAAAATCTATAAAAAATATTGAACGAAAATGGCTTTTTATTTTTTATACATTATTAATTTGGGTTTTATACATACTAACATTTTATGTTTGTTTTTATGCTTATGAACCAACTTCTAATTTGTCGTTTTTGGTTGTAATAACTGTGTTTTCTATGGCAAATTTTGGTACAATTGCTCCAGTTCAAGGCGGAATAGGTCCATGGCATTTTATGGTAATACAAACTCTTTTAATATATAGTGTTTCTGAATTAAATGGTCAGGCCTTTGCTTTTGTTGTTCATACAACACAAACCGTAATGTTAATTATATTAGGTTTTATCAGTCTTGCAATGGTTCCTTTGTTTAATAAAGTTAAGTAAATGATTGTCGAGGTTAAAAGAAAAACATTATTAGGTAAATTTTTATTATGGCGAGCTAAAAATATGAATGATCAGCAGTATATGATGCTGTTGAGTGTTATAGTTGGTCTTTCTACAGGAGTTGCGGCTGTAATTATAAAAAACGCAGTGCATTTTACTCAAAGAATTTTAAAAAGCGGTGTTCCTGAAAATTATAGTAATTTTTTGTATTTTGCCTATCCATCAATTGGTGTTTTTTTGGTTTTGCTTTTTGTTAAATATTTCGTGAAAAATAAAATATTTCACGGGATACCTAATGTATTATATTCTATATCAAGCACAAAAGGTAAGATTAAAAAACACAATATGTATTCTTCTATAATAGGAGGTGCTTTAACTGTTGGATTTGGTGGCTCTGTTGGATTGGAAGGACCAACAATAGCAACTGGAAGTGCAATAGGATCAAATATTGGAGAACTTTTCCGTTTAAACTACAAACAAACAACTTTATTGATTGGATGTGCATGCACAGGAGCATTAGCAGCTATATTTAAAGCTCCTATTGCTGGCATAATTTTCACTATCGAAATTTTAATGCTTGATTTAACCTTTGCTTCTTTGATTCCATTATTAATAGCTTCTGTTTGTGGAGCTTTAACTTCTTATTTAATTCTAGGACAAGATGTTATATATTCATTTGAGTTAAAAGAAACCTTTAAGTTTGTTGATCTCCCTTTTTATGTTTTACTTGGAATAATAGCAGGATTTTTATCGTTATATTTTACTAAAACATATTTATATATTGCTAAAATTTTTGAAAATATAAAAAGTAAATATAAAAGATTACTAATTGGAGGAACATTGCTTGGGATTTTGATATATGTTTTGCCTCCTTTATATGGCGAAGGTTACGAAATTGTTAATAATACTCTTCAAGGAGGAATTTCTGATTTATTTTATAATAGTATTTTTTATGACTATAGAAATAATGTAGTTGCTGTCTTTTTAATTATTTTATCTATAATTCTTTTAAAGGTTATTGCAACAGCTTTAACTTTTGGAAGCGGTGGTATAGGTGGTATATTTGCCCCAACTTTGTTTATGGGGGCTTTATTTGGACTTTTATTTGCAAAAACTATTAATCACTTTGAAATTTTTAATGTTTGTGAGAGTAATTTTGCTCTTGCAGGAATGGCGGCTTTAATTTCTGGAATTATGTATGCTCCTTTAACTGCAATATTTTTAATTGCTGAAATAACAGGCGGATATGAGCTATTTTTACCTTTGATGATAGTTTCAGTAATATCATTTGCAACAATTAAATCTTTTGAAGCTAATTCTGTTTATACGCATATTTTAGCTAAGAAGAATAAATTAATTACTCATGATAAAGATAAAGCTGTTTTATCTATATTGAAAATTACTCGATTAATTGAAACAGATTTTACTCATGTTGACTCTAATGATTCTCTTGGCGATTTAGTAAAAGTTATTTCAAAAACCAAAAGAAATGTATTTCCAGTATTAAGCGAAGATGGTGCTTTACAGGGTATAGTTACTTTAGATGATATAAGAGAAATTATGTTTAAACCAAAGCTATACGATAAATTGTTTGTGTCTGATTTAATGTATGTTCCAACTATAGTTATTGAATATGAAGAATCAATGGAGGATGTAGCTCAAAAATTTCATGAATCTGGGAAATATAATATTGCTGTAATAAAAGAAGGTAAATATGCGGGATTTGTTTCACGTGCTAATTTATTCTCATCTTATCGTCGATTACTTAAACATTTTTCAGAAGATTAGATTTATAATCAATAGTGTCCTAAATAAATTTTCATAAAAATAAATTTATTGATATTATTGAAGA
>CAZJKL010000014.1:0-51353 GCA_964546655.1 uncultured Bacteroidales bacterium
AGAAAGGAAGACTAATATCTTCCTTCTCTTAATTTTTTATCGGACAACAATAATTTAATTATTGTTATTTGTTATAATTATTTTACTTTGCAAAAAAAATATATTTTCATTTGAAGAAGGCTTATTACATATTATTTTTCTTTTTTTCTTTTGTTTCGGCTTACTTAAAAGCTCAAGAAAATGCTACTGTTAGCGGTGTAATTAAAGATAACGAAAAAAACACATCGATTGAGTTAGTAAACATTTCTGTAAATGGCAAAGAAGGGACTTCTACCAATAAAAATGGATATTTTAATGTTTCTGTTCCTGCAAATAAAAAAATTACTTTAGAATTTTCATTTATTGGATATGAAACAGAATATATTGAACTTTACTTGTCAAGTAATGAAAAAAAAGAAATTAATATAAAATTAAAATCAACTTCATACGAAAAAGCAGTTGTTAATATTGAAGATTCTCGCTCAAGAACTTCTACAAATTCTAGATTAACACCCAAAGAATACAATTCTATACCTACACCTCAACCCGATATAAGTAGTATAATAAAAAGCCAAGGCAAAGGAATTGCTTCTTCAAATGAACTTTCAACCGCTTATTCGGTAAGAGGAGGGAACTATGACGAAAACTTAGTTTATGTAAATGACATAGAAGTTTATCGTCCTTTCTTGATTAAATCAGGCCAACAAGAAGGGCTTAGTTTTACAAATCCAGATTTAGTTTCTAATATTTTATTTTCATCAGGTGGTTTTGATTCAAAATATGGAGATAAGATGTCATCTGTATTAGATATAAAATATAAAGAACCACGAGCTTTTGCAGGCTCTTTAGCATTAAGTCTGCTCGGTGGAAGTTTTCACCTTGAAGGTTGTTCTAAAACGCACAGAATGACTTATTTACTTGGAGTTAGAAACAAAACAAATAAGTACATTTTAAATGGTCTCGACACAAAAGGAGACTATCACCCATCTTTTACCGATATACAATCATATATAACTTATGATATAACAGAAAAAGTTGAGGTAAATGTTTTATTAAATGCATCACAAAATAAATATTCTTTTATCCCTTCCGACAGAACAACTTCTTTTGGACATATTAATGAAGCTATGCAATTGATGGTTTATTTTGAAGGTCAGGAAGTTGATATTTTTAATACATACACAGGAGCAGTTTCTTTCGTTTTTAAGCCAACTTTAAAATATCAATACAAAATAATAGGGTCGGTTTTTAAAACTTATGAATCTGAAACTTATGATATTTTAGGTCAATATAAATTGGGTGAATTAGAAAATAATCTTGGGTCAGATAATCTTGGAGATGTTAAATATAACAAAGGTGTTGGTTCTTTTTTAGACCATGCCAGAAATAATCTTGAAGCAACTGTTTATAATATTTCTTACATTGGTAAGTACGAATATGGAGTAAAAGGCAATATATTGTCTTGGGGCGTTAAATACCAAAACGAAAATATTAACGACAAAATAAGTGAATGGAATCTAATAGATTCAGCAGGTTATTCTTTGCCACACAGCAAAGATTCTATTGGATCAATAAATCCAAATAAAATTGTAAGTGTTGATGATGTTTTAAAATCAAATATTGCAATTAATAGTAATAGATATTCGGCTTATATTCAAAATTGTTGGGAGTTTGGTTCTGATTCTAATAAATATTTTTTTACAATTGGAATAAGATCAACTTATTGGGATTTTAACAATGAAAATATTATTAGCCCTAGAGCTACAATTGCATATAAACCTTTGTGGAAAAAAGATTGGATTTTTAGATTTTCTACAGGTTATTATTATCAACAACCTTTTTACAGAGAACTTCGAGATTTGGAAGGCAATATTAATAAAAATATAAAATCACAAAAATCTATTCATCTTGTTTTAGGTGGAGATAATAATTTGAAAATATGGAACAGACCTTTTAAATTTGAAACAGATGTTTATTATAAATATTTAGATGATCTAATCCCTTATGAAATAGACAATGTTCAAATTAAATATTATGCAGAAAATTCGGCACAAGGTTATGCAACAGGAATAGATTTTAAATTAAATGGAGAGTTTGTAAATGGAGTTGAATCATGGGTAAATCTTTCTATCATGCAATCGAGAGAAGACATAAAAAATGATTTTTATATTAATGAAAATGGAGAAAGAATTGAGCCGGGATATATTCCTAGACCAACAGATCAAAGATTAAATTTTTCATTATTATTCCAAGATTATTTACCAAAATCACCTTCATATAAAATGCATATTAGCTTGCATTTTGGAACAGGACTTCCTTTTGGGCCGCCTGATCATGTAAAATATAAAGACACACTAAGAATACCACCATATAGAAGAGTTGATATTGGGTTTTCTAAAGTTTTAATTGATGAAAATAAAACATATTCAAATAAAAATATTTTTAAATTCTTTAAATCAGCATGGATTAGTTTAGAGGTATTTAATTTGCTTCAAATTAATAATACCATCTCTTACTTGTGGATAAGAGACGTAAATAGCAGAATGTATGCTATTCCCAACTACCTAACTTCACGACAATTAAACTTAAAATTATCGGCAAAGTTTTGACGATAATATTTTTATGTATAAATAATCTTAAAAAAATTAAACTCAGGAAACTTTTTTTGTGTTAAAAGTTTTTTGAGTTTAAAAATCTTTATACATTTGCATCGTGGAAGAAAAAAAATTAAATATTATTGAAAAAGTTATTCCGTTATTTATGAAATATGGAATAAAAAGCGTGTCAATGGATGATATTGCCAATGAGTTAGGAGTATCGAAAAAAACATTATATCTAGAATTTTCAGATAAATCTGAGTTGATAGAAGCTGCAATGAATCATGCATTTAGTGAAAATAAAAAATTCTTTCAGAATGTAGTTTTGAAAAAAATAAATGCAATTGAAAGTTTTATTGAAGTTACAAAGTTTGTTAGAAGAATGTTAGAAAGCATAACACCAACAGCATATTTTGACTTGCAAAAATATTATCCTGAACTTTTATGTGGTCATATTGAAGTAAAAAGGCAAGAAGTAATTTCAAGACTCAAAGAAAATATTTTAAAAGGAATAAATGAAGAATTATACAGAAATGATATAAATATTGATATTATTTCAAAGCTATATTTTTTTAATATTAGAAATATTGTAAATGAATTTTATGATTTTGATAATAATTTTTCAAAGGCCGAAATTTTTACAGAATTTGTGAAATATCATTTAAATAGTATAGTTACAGAAAAAGGGAGATTGATTTTAAAAAAACAAAATTTTGAAACAAATGATAAATAAAATTAAATTTTTGATGCTAATATTTTTAATAGTTAATTTTATTAGCAAAGAATGTCAAGGTCAAAGCGAACAATTAAAAACTTTTACATTAAAAGAAGCTAAAGAATATGCTTTAAGCAACAATATTCAGGTTGCAAATGCTAAACTTGATATCAAAATAGCAAAAGAAAAAATATGGGAAACAACTGCTATTGGATTACCACAAATAAGTTCTGAACTAAGTTATAATCAATATTTAGACATTCCAACTCAATTAATGCCTGATTTTATTAGTCCGGCAGTTATTGGAGTTAATCAAGGAATATTTGGATTAACTCCTGTGGTTCCAATTCCAGAAGGAGATCAATTTTTTGAAGTGCAATTTGGTCAAAAACACAATGCATCGGGTGGAATAACTGCATCACAGTTAATTTTTAACGGTGAATATATAGTTGGATTACGAGCTGCAAAAATTTATAAATCACTATCAGAGCAAGGATTAGAAAAAACAGAAAAAAGCATAATTGAAACTGTAAGTCAAACTTATTATTTAGTTCTAGTGGCAATTGAAAATCGTAATATTTTATCAAAAAGTTTAGAAAATATTGAGAAAACTTTATTAGAAACCGAAACAATGTATAATACAGGATTCATAGAAGAAACCGATTTAGACCAAATTAAATTAACATATACAACTATTAAAAATTCATTAAATTCATTAAATAGGCAAGTTGAAATTAGTTATAATTTATTGAAATTTCAAATGGGATTAGATTTAAATGAAAAGATTGAACTTAGTGATAATATTGAAAGTCTTATTAAAAACTCAAATTCAGAATTTTTATCTGCCAACAATTTTGTATTAGAAAATAATATTGATTACAAATTAATAGAAACACAAGAAAAACTTTCTTTATTATCTTTAAGAAGGCAACAAGCTATGTTTCTGCCAACTATTTCAATGTTCTATTCTCATCAACAAAATGCTATGCGAAATGAATTCAATTTTTTTAATAATAATGAAAAATGGTTCCCAACATCTATTATTGGTGCAAGTATGACAATACCAATATTTGGAAGTGGAATGAAAATATCAAAGATTAAACAAGCAAAATTAGATTTTATAAAATCGGAAAACAATAAAAAATTAGTTGCAGAAAGTTTGAAAATGGAATATACTCAAGCAAAATATAAATATACCGATGCTTTAGATAATTTTTTATCAGAAAAAACAAACTTAGAGTTGGCAGAAAAAATATACAGTAAAAATACAATAAAATATGCTGAAGGTGCTGTTTCAAGTCTAGAACTGACTCAAATCCAAAATCAATATTTAACAACACAATCAAAATACTTTCAATCAATTTATAATTTGTTAAATGCAAAATTAACTTTAGATAAAATATTAAATAATTATTAAAATAATTTTAAATCACAAATAAAATGAATCGAATATTAGTAGCATTAGGGATAGTTTCAATTTTATATTCATGCAATAATAAAACTGAAGAAAAAAAACAAAAAGAAGATATTTTCAAAATTAATGTAGAAACTCAAGAAATTAAAAAAGAAAAGTTTCAACATGTTTTAGAATTAAGTGGGTCTATAGAAGCTGAAAATATTGCATATATAAGTCCACAAACAAATGGTCAAATAAAAACAATACATGTTAAAGAAGGTCAGAGAGTAAAAAGCGGACAATTGCTTGTTACTATTAATACCGAAGTTTTATCAAGCAGCTTAGAAGAATTGAGAACAGCTTATGAATTAGCTTTAACAATGTATAAAAAGCAAAAAGAATTATGGGAGAAGAAAATAGGATCAGAAGTTCAATATTTACAAGCAAAAAACGCAAAAGAATCATTAGATAAGAAAATTGAAACATTAAAAGCACAGCTTGAATTATCTAAAATTAGAGCTCCTTTTGACGGAATAGTTGATGAAATTTATCAAAAAGAAGGTGAATTAGCTATGCCGGGTATGCAAATAATTCAGTTTGTTAATTTAAATAATATGTTATTAGATGTAGATGTTTCAGAATCATATATATCTAAAATATCTGATAAAGACATGGTATTAGTATCAATTCCTTCGTTAGAATTAGAAAAACAGGCGAAAATATACAGATTAGGCAATGTTATAAACGAACAAAATAGAACATTTAAACTTCAAGTTAAATTAGATAATAAAAAAGAATTAATAAAACCAAATATGGTTGCTTTAATTAATATCATTGATTTCTCTTGTGATTCAGCTATTATTATCCCTTCGGAAATAATAAAAAAAGATACTCGAAACAAAATGTTTGTTTTTATTATAAGCAAAGAAAATAATGATATAATTGCAAAAAAAGTATTTGTTGAACCCGGGATGTCTTACAAAGGAAAAACGATGGTAATCAATGGTTTAAGCGAAAATGATATTGTTATAATAAAAGGATATAACAAAGTTTCAAACGGTTCGGTAGTAGATATAAAAGAATCTAAAAAATAATTAAAATGGATAATAATAACAATATAATAAGGGAGTTTAAATTAACAACTTTTTCTTTAAAAAATAAAGTAACTATAATTGCTTTAACAGTTTTGTTAATTTTATATGGTGCTATTTCATATATTTCTTTGCCAAAAGAACTTTTCCCAGATATGGCTTTGCCGTATGTTATGGTTCAAACTGTTTATCCTGGAAACCCTCCAGTTGATATAGAAAATTTAATTACAAGGCCTATTGAAAAAGAAATTGAATCTATTAAAGGAATAAAATATGTTAAGTCAACATCTTCTCAAGATGCTTCTAGTATTTTTATTGAATTTAATCCTAATGTTAATATTAAAGAAGCTCTTGTTGATGTTAAAGATGCTGTTGATAATGCAAAAGCTGATTTACCAAACGATTTACCTCAAGATCCTATGGTAATGGATATTGATTTTTCAGAATTCCCTATTATAAATATTAATCTTTCTGGTGATTATAGTATTGATGAGTTAAATAATTTTGCAGAAATTTTAGAAGACAGAATAGAAGCTATTTCTGAAATATCAAAAGTTAATATTCAGGGTATTAGTGAAAAAGAGATTCAAGTTAATGTAGATATTCATAAATTAGAATCTTTTAATATTGGATTTGGAGATATCGAAAGTGCTATTGCTTATGAAAATATGTCTATTTCAGGTGGAGAATTAAATATTGGAGAGGCTAAACGTTCTGTAAGAATAGAAGGGGAGTTTAAAAATTTAGATGATATTAAAAATATTATTGTTAAGAATGAAGATGGAAATATTGTTTATTTAAGAGATGTTGCAGAAATTACAGAAGGATATGAAGAACAAAAAAGTATAACAAGATTAAACCAACAACCTGTTGTTTCGGTGCAAGTTGTTAAAAAAAGTGGTGAAAACTTACTCTCTGCCTCTGAAAACATTTTTAAAGCTTTAGATGAAATTAAACAACAACAAATTTTCCCTAAAGATTTAAAAATAACTTTAACAAATGACCAATCACACTTAATAAATAAACAATTAGCTAGTTTAGAAAACAGTATGATAATGGGAGTTATTTTTGTTGTATTAATTTTGTTTCTTTTCCTTGGAACAAAAAACTCTTTATTAGTTGGCTCGGCAATTCCTCTGTCTATGATTTTATCAATGGCTGTTTTAGGAGCAATGAATTATACAATAAATATGATTGTTTTATTTTCATTAATACTATCTCTGGGTATGTTAGTAGATAATGCAATTGTTGTTGTTGAAAATATTTATAGATTTTTAAATAATGGTCATTCTGTTTTTAATGCAGTGAAATTATCGGTAGGTGAAATAGCAATGCCAATAATTATGTCAACAGCTACAACATTAGCCGCGTTTTTGCCCCTAATTTTTTGGGATTCAATAATGGGTGAATTTATGCAATATTTCCCTGTTACACTTATTGTTGTACTCTCTTCATCGCTTTTTGTTTCATTAGTTATTATTCCGGTTATTTCAACTTCAATTAATATTAATGATAAATCTAATGGGTTAAAATTAAAGAGAGCAATATATACAAATATTATAATTATAGCTATTTCAGCAATTACAACTTTTAATTTTAAAGTTATTATTGCAACTACTCTGCTTTCAGTTATTATTACTTTTCTAAATTTTATTTGGTTAGATAAATTAAATAAAAAGTTCCAAACTACTTATTTATCAAACTTAGAAAACTTTTATTTAAAATTTTTATCATCTGTCCTTAAAGGGAGAAGACCATATTATTTAATATTTGGTTCATTTATTTTAGTTTTTGTTGTGCTATTACTTCCTGCTTCAAAAGTTGAGTTTTTTCCTGATAATGATCCAACATATATTAATATAATGGCCGAAATGCCTATAGGGACGAGCATTGAAACCACAAATAAATATATGCTAAGCATAGAAGATAAAGTAAATGAAGTTTTAGAAAATAGAGGCGATACTACAATAGTAACATCGGTTTTAACAAATATTGGAGAGGGAGCTATGCTAGAGAATAGTTCGGATCCAGGGAAAAACAACAAAGGGTTAATTACAATTTCTTTCATAGATTTTGAGCAGAGACAAGGACGATCAACTTCTGAAACTATGAAAGTTATTTCAGATTCATTATTAGGAAAATATTCGGGAGTAAAATTTTCAATAGAAAAAAACAGCATGGGGCCTCCAGCCGAAAAGCCTATTAATATTGAAGTAACGGGTAACAATTACGAAAAAATTATTGCAATTAGTGATTCTATTAAAAGTATAATTGATAAATCAGGAATATATGGTATTGAAGAATTAAAAGCAGATTACGAAATAGGAAAACCAGAATTACTAATCACAATAGATAGAGATAAAGCAAGAAGATTTGGAATGTCAACAGGACAAATAGCAAGTAATATAAGAACATCTTTATTTGGGAAAGAAGTTTCTGATTATAAAATAGATGAAGATGAATATCCTATTCAATTAAGATTAAACTACGATCAACGTAATAATATTGATGCATTAATGAATCAAAAAATAATATTCAGAAATAATAAAGGTAGATTAATGCAGATACCGATAGCTTCAGTTGCTAGTTATGCTTATACCGACACGTATGGTTCGTTAAGAAGAAAAGATTTAAATAGAGTAATTACTTTATCTTCAAATGTAATAGAAGGAAGTAATGCCGATGAAATTAACAATAAAATAAATAATTTATTAAAAGAAAAATATTCTGCACCTGCTGGATATAAATATGAATTTACGGGTCAACAAAAAGAACAAAAAGCCGAAACAATGTTTTTAATGAAAGCATTTTTAATAGCAATATTCTTGATTTTTATTTTATTAATAGCAGAATTTAACTCATTAGTTAAGCCATTGATAATAATGGCAAGTGTATTTTTTAGTTTAATTGGCGTATTTGGAGGATTAAAATTATTTGATATGACAATAGTTGTTATTATGACAGGCATTGGTGTTGTGTCATTGGCTGGAGTTGTTGTTAATAATGCTATAGTTTTAATAGATTATACCGATTTGTTAAGATTAAGAAAGAGAGAGGAATTAAATACACCAGAAGAAGAATTTTTATCAAATGAAGATACTTTAGATTGTATTGTTTTGGCTGGTAAAACAAGATTACGCCCTGTATTATTAACAGCGATAACAACTATTCTAGGCTTAATTCCTATGGCAAGTAAAATAGATATTAACTTTAAAACACTATTTACAGAATGGGATCCTCAAATAACTTATGGCGGAGATATGGCAGAAATGTGGGCACCTATGTCTTGGACAGTTATATTTGGACTTACGTTTGCAACATTTTTAACATTGGTTGTAGTTCCTGCTATGTATTATGCTTTATATAAAATTAAGTTAAAATATTATAAGAATAAATAAGCTTTCACAGATAATATTTTGGGAGTCTTTTTATATTCAACCATACAAAGTTTAGTTTAATATTATTATTAAATATTTATATTTTTATATCTTTGCATTTGAAAAAATAAAAATGCTTAAGAATATATAAGTATTATAGTAAAAACACTTATTTATATTAGCTTTTGTTTTTATTTAAAATGTTTATATTAAAAAAATAACAATGAAACTTTTCTATTATATTTTTTTATTTTTATCTGTTTTTACAATAAAAAACACTTTTGCTAATTTGCCTCAATCAGAACCAAAAAAAACAATTATTACTTTTTCTGGACTGACTGATGATTATGAATTTAAGTTTACAGATGCAAAAGGTAAAGAAATTGTTTTTCAGGAAATTAGTGAGGATGTAGATGTTTATTTAGATGATGAACTTATTGGGAAAAAATATGAAATTATTTTTGAAGAAGATAAAGTTGAAGAAATTGATGAAGATGGAAATTCTACTGGAGCGATACTAATTATTAGAAGGATTATTTCTATTAAAGAAATTTAATTTATGTCATATTATTTTCATAAAGCTAATAGGATATTTAAACGCCTAATTAAACCTTTTTTTTTATTTCCTTTTTTTATCTTATTAACAAGTTTTAATAATGTAGCAGTAGATAAATGCAATGAAATTATTCCTTTGGTTTTGAAAAGCATTAACAATGTAAAAACTTTAAAGTTTACTTTTAAAAACACCGAAAGAATAAATGGCAAACTTATAACAGGCATTCAAGAAATTAAATATACTAAAACGCCACGTCAATATTATATTCGAATGATTAACCCAAGTCCAAACTCTGAATTATTATATATTGAAGGAAAAAATAATAACTCTGCTACTTATAAGCCCAATGGATTTCCTTATTTATGCGTTAATATTAGTCCTTATAGCTCATTAATAAGAAAAAACAATCATCATACTATATATAATATTGGATTTGATTATTTTGGCAAATTAATATCAACTTATTATAATAACAAAAAATTCACATTTGAATATAAGGGCTTAGTTAAATGGAATAATATCGTTTGCCATAAAATCACCGCCTATAATAACAATTATCAAATATTAAAATATAAAGTTAAAAATAGTGAAACGATACAATCTATAGCTAAAAACTTTTTAATAAGCGAATACAGGATAATTGAATTAAACCCCGAAATAGAAGATTTTGATACAAAATTAAAAACCAATCAAATTATCTTGATTTCTAACTTTTATTGCAAATCTATTGAGATGTATATTGATACAAAAACATATTTGCCAATATATCAAAATATTTCAGATAATATTGGTATATTTGAACAATATGAATACAATAAATTAGAAGTTAATATTGATTTTACAAGTAAAGATTTTTCAATTGAGAATTAAAAAAAACAATTAATGTCAATAAAAAGTTCAGTAATATATAGAACGGTAAAGTATAGTAAATACTTTAGAAAGGACTATGCCAATTACGGTTATGTTCTTCAGCAAGATGCATTAATAAAACTACTTAAAAAGAGTCAAAATACCGAGTTTGGTAAATACTATAAGTTTAATGATATTATCAAAGACGATTTATTAATTAAAGCTTTTCAAGAAAATATTCCTGTTTTTGATTATAATTCAATTTACACAAATTGGTGGTATAAAACTCTTGATGGAAAAGAAGATATTTGTTGGCCAGGAAAAACAAAATATTTTGCTTTAACTTCAGGTACTTCAGACTCTGCTAGCAAAAGAATTCCTGTTACTTCAGACATGATTCAATCTATTGTTAAAGCAGGCTTTAATCAATTTTTAACTTTGTCTAATTATACCTTGCCTAAAAGTTTTTACGATAAAAGTATTTTAATGGTTGGTGGGTCTGTCGATTTAGTGAAAAAAGATAAATATCTTGAAGGAGACTTAAGTGGTATTTTAACTAGCAGACTTCCTCTTTGGTTTAATACTTTGTATAAACCAGGTAAAAAAATTGCTGCTGAGAGAAATTGGACAAAAAAATTAGAATTAATGACATTGGCAGCACCTAAATGGGATATTGGAGGAATATGCGGTGTGCCAGCTTGGATTCAGATATTAATTGAAAAAATTATAGACCATTATAAACTTAATAATATTCATGAAATTTGGCCTAATTTCAAATTTTATGTTCATGGAGGTGTGTCTTTTGAACCTTATAAAAAAGGATTCTCTAAATACTTAGGTCATGAAATTTTTTATCAAGACACCTATTTAGCATCTGAAGGATTTTTTGCTATACAAAACAGAAGTGATGCAAAGGGAATGCAACTAGTTTTAAATAATGGAACTTTCTTCGAGTTTATTCCTTTCAATAGAAATAATTTCACAAGTGATGGAGACTTGAAAGAAAATTATGAATGTAAATTGCTAGATGAGGTAGATGAAAATCAAGAATACGCAATGATTATTAGCACTAATGCTGGTGCTTGGAGATATTTGATAGGAGATGTTATAAAATTTAGTTCTTTAGAAAACTATGAAGTTGTTATAACTGGAAGGACAAAGCATTTTTTAAGTTTATGCGGAGAACATCTTTCTGTTGATAATATGAATAATGCAATAAATATTCTAGCTCACGAATTTGATTTAAATATTAAAGAATATACAGTTGCAGGTATTCCTCATGATAATCTGTTTGCTCATAAATGGTTTATTGGAACAGATAAATATATAGATAATAATATTTTGTCAAAAGAATTAGATAAAATCCTTAAAAATTTAAATGATGATTATGCAACTGAAAGGCTTCATGCATTAAAAGAAGTAATAGTTGAAACATTGCCAAATGATGTGTTTTATGAATGGATGAAATCTAAAGGTAAAGAAGGTGGCCAAAATAAATTCCCAAGAGTTTTAAACGCAACCCAACTTCCAGATTGGGAAAAATATATTGAATTAAAAAAAACTATTTATTAAATTAAAATCTAATTATATGTTTACAGGTATAGTAGAGACAATAGGTAAAGTTGTTAAAATCGAAAAAGAGAAAGATAATGTTCATTTTACTATTGAAGCACCTTTTGCTGATGAAGTAAAAATTGATCAAAGTATTGCTCATGATGGAGTATGTTTAACAACAGTAAAAGCTGATAAAGAAAATAAACAATGGGTTGTTACAGCTATTAAAGAAACCTTAGAACGAAGCAATCTTAGAACTTGGGAGGTTGGATGCAAAGTTAATTTAGAGCGTTGCTTAAAAGTTGATGGTCGCTTAGACGGACATATAGTTCAAGGACATGTTGATCAAACTGCTGTTTGCACAAAAGTTGAAGAAGTTAATGGAAGTTGGTATTTTTATTTCGAATATAATAAAGGTACTAATAATATTACAGTTGAAAAAGGCTCAATTTGTATCAATGGTGTTAGTTTAACTGTTGTAGATTCTGGTTCAAATACTTTCTCTGTAGCAATAATTCCTTACACTTATAATGAAACAAATTTTCATACATTTAAAAAAGGGTCAGTTGTAAATATTGAATTTGATATTGTTGGAAAGTATATAGCTAAAATGATTAGCGAAGGTCTTATCTCAATTAATAAATAAAAAAGGGGCTTTATGCCCCTTTTTTATTATTTTTTATTTAATAAAATTTCATCAATTGCTTTTTTAAAGTCTTGTTTAGACATTGCTCCTGCTGCCATTTGAGGTTGGCCTTCCTTAGGGCAAAATAACAATGATGGTATGCTTCTAATTCCAAAAGCACTTGATAACTCCATTTGCTCTTCTGTATTAACTTTATAAATGTTAATTTTACCTTCATACTCTACTGCCAATTCTTCTAAAATTGGTGCAATAATTTTACATGGGCCACACCAACTTGCGTAGAAATCAATTAAACAAGGTTTATCGCCAATAAAGTTCCATTCTTTATTAGTCTCATAATTAAATACTTTTTCTTTAAATGTTTTTGCGGTTAAATGTTCCACTTTTACCTCCTTTTTTTGAATTAAATTAATACTTTTTTGTTTTGATGTTTCATGGGTATCTTTTATTTCTGTTTTTTTTGTTTGCTCTGTTTCTCCACAGCTAAGCAGTAAACTTAAAAGTCCAAATAAAATAAAATTTATCATTTTCATCTTTTTTATATTTATATATGTATATATTTACATGTATTATATTTCAATAATAATACCAACAATATTTTATATGCCAATTTGTCTTTATTGTTTTAAAAAACTAATAACTTCTTCTATTTTTAGTAAGTTTTCATTACCTGAAAGCATGTCTTTAATTTTGTATTTTGCAGACAATATTTCTTCTTCACCAATAAAAATAACATAAGGAATATTATTGTTATTAGCATAGTTCATTTGTTTCTTTATTTTTGAGTTTTCAGGATATACCTCGCAACTAATGCCGTTTTCTCGAAGAGTATCAATTAATTTTAAAGATAATTTCTGACTTTCATCCCCAAAATTAATAAATAAAACCTTTGTTGAAATATCAATTGTTTTAGGAAAAACATTTAATTCTGTCATAACATCAAATATTCTATCTGCACCAAAAGAAATACCTACTCCAGACATATCAGGCATTCCAAAAACTTCAGTTAAATTATCGTATCTTCCTCCTCCACAAATACTGCCAATACTTACATTATTAGCTTTTACTTCGAAAATTGCTCCAGTATAATAATTTAAACCTCTTGCAAGTGATATATCTATTTGGAGTTGTGCTACTTTTAAATTAATATTGTTAACTAATAGTAAAACTTCTTTTAATTCATTTACTCCTACAATACCAACTTCAGATTTTTCAAGTATATTGGTTAATTTATCTAGTTTTTCATTATTTGTTCCTGATAACTTAACAAAACTTAAAACAATATTTATTGCGTTTTCATCTAGGCCTAAAATATTTAATTCTTTAATTAAATTTTCTTCTCCTATTTTCTCAATTTTATCTAATGTTGTTACTATCTCGGTAAATATTTCTAATTTTCCAATTGTTTCAACTAAACCATATAAAATTTTCCTATTATTTAATTTTATTGTTATATCATTTAAATTAAGTTTTGTAAAAACATCATCTATCATTCTTATAAACTCATATTCAAACAATAAAGACTTGCTTCCAACAACATCTACATCACACTGATAAAATTCTCTATATCTTCCTTTTTGAGGCTTGTCGGCTCTCCAAACAGGTTGAATTTGATATCTCTTAAACGGAAAATTTAATTCATTTCTATTTAGAACTACAAAACGAGCAAAAGGCACTGTTAAATCATACCTTAATGCTTTTTCGCAAATTTGATTCGTTAATTCAACAGATGTAGATTGTTCAAAATTTGAGATTGTATTTTTAAAATCACCAGAGTTTACTATTTTAAAAATTAGTTTATCGCCTTCTTCTCCATATTTACCCATTAATGTTGATAAATTTTCGATAGCAGGTGTTTCTATAGGTTTATAACCATATAAATTAAAAACTTCTTTTATAGTATTAAAAATATAATTTCTTTTCATCATAATTGATGAAGTAAAATCTCTTGTTCCTTTTGGTATAGCGGGTTTCATATTACATTAAATACAAAAAAAAAGCAACCATAAGTTATGGTTGCTTTATGTTAAATAAAAAAATATTATCTACTTCTTTGGCTTATTAAATTAAGAGCTTCTCCTGATTTAATTCTTCTTCCATTGTCATATCCAACAACAAAAGCACCCTCAACATTGCAATTTTTTGCATATTGTTTTGCTTCATTGTATGTAGAAAAATTACCTACAACATATTTATATTTTCCGTCTTCATTATCAACAGAAACATTTTGTTGAATATTGTATTTTGATTGCAAAGAAGAAGCATTACTGCCACTTTCAGATGCTGCGATTTGAACCTTAAAACTAATTCCAGATGCAGTTTTGTCATAACTAGATGCTTTGTAACTAACATTATTATTGCTACCACCACCAAGAGGAGTATTTTGATAAGCATATTTTGAATTACTAGAAGTATTTGATTGTGGTGGATAATACTGATTTCTAGTAGTCGGAGTTACTCTTTCTTGTTGTGGTTGATTAGGATTAACAGTTGTATTTACATTAGCTTTTTTAGGGATATATGGCTCATCTTGTTTTTGTTGAGCAACATATTGATCTTCAACTCTATATTTAACTTCTGTTTCAGGTACACTTACATTTTCTCTTGCATCTTTAATAGTTTCATTAACAGGAGGAGTGTAAACTTCTTCTTCAACAGGAGGTTCAATAACAGGAGATTTAACATTACTTTCAATTCTATTCACAACTTTATTGTCGGCAACTGCTTCTTTAGTTTCTTCTTCTTTTTGTTTTTCTTCAATAACTTTCATTTCTTGAACGTTTTGAGCAACTTCTTTAACTGTTCCTTCAATTGTTATATTTTTTACAGGAAAGTCAATTTTTTTAGTTTTATTATTTTCTATATAAGAAAAAGAACCAGGTATTTGAAATTGACCAAGAACAGTTTGTTCTACTACAACAGTATATGAAATTTTAAAAGTTGGATCGCTTGGCAATGAAAGCCAAAGATATTTTACTTTTTGTTCTTGAAAAGAGAATGTAGAGCCAGCAGTTTCTTTTTGCAAAGCTCTGAAACCTTCTGGTAACACTTGTTGCACTTTTGCAAAGTCTGTTATATTGTTTTTTACAATTTCTATTGTAATTGTAAATTCTTGACCTGGACTAGCTTTTTCAGGCATATCAACTTTTACTGAAACATTTTGTGAATAACTTGTTATTCCTATTATGCAAAAAACAAGTAAAAAGAAACGTTTAATTATCATAGTAATTCAAATTTATAATACATAATCATTTTACAAATATATCTATTGTATTTTTATATACCAATATAAAATTGATAATAAATTATTATTCCCCAATAAAAAATTTAACTATTTGATAGATTTGTTCTATCGTATATTTTTTCTCTCCATCTAAGTAGCTTTCATAAACTGCCTGAGTTTCTAATATAGACAAGTATCCATCTTTATTTGTATCTGCTTCTAAAAGAACTTGATATAATAATACTTTATTTACATCATTGCTTAGTGGTATAAATCTTCCTTCTTCTGGCAATTGGTTTGCAACATAAACGATATTTCTTGTTATAGCTTTAGAGTTTTCTAGATTTTCTTTCATAGAGCTATAAGTAACTGTTACTCCTTCAGCATTAACAACAACATCTCGTAATGAATTCGGTTCTTTATCCCTATAATCAGGTACTCCGTCATAATCTAAATCTAGAGGACAACCTTTTATATCAACCTTAACTCTAAATGGTGTTCCCGGACACATATCTTCGTCGTCAATGATTCCATCTTTATCAGAATCCCATTTGCTAAAATCTTTATCATCTTTTGTTGTTACTACAGAATTTTTATAAATTTTCTTAGAATCTTTTTGTTTTTCAACACCAAAACTATATCTTAACCCTCCAGATAAAGAAACATATCCATCATTAGCTTTACTTCCTGGTCTAATATAATTATCTAAATAATCTGTGTCTGTAAAGTAATATGCTAGTTGAACATCAACTTGAATTCTCGGAGAAACACTTATTTTAGTCCCAATTCTTACTGGAAATATCATCGCTTTCCCCGTATAAATATCAGTTGTGTCTAGATATTCTGTTTCATATTCATAGTCTCTGTATAATTGTTTTGGTTTATACAAATTTGGATTATTTGTTGCTTCATCTACGTCATAAATAAATCCATCACTCCAATAATAATAAGAATTACCATTTTCGTCGATTAAATCGCTTTTTGGAGAATAATTTAAATATCCTAATCCTACAGAAATATAAGGAGAGAATTTAGAATTCAAATTTAAAAGCATGTCATTATCTAAATACACTACCAATTCTCCTGATATCGACTTCACTGGCGTTTCAAAATTACGATACGAACCTAAATCATAAGAATTATAAGACATTGTTCCTAACATACCATCTATTCTTGCTCCTAACCAATAAGAGAATCTTTTTTCAATTGATGCACTATAAGCAAATCTAAAAGAAGTAAGTGATTTTACAGGCTCAATATTATTAAGGTCTCCATAATAAGATAATAATCCAGCATTAAAAGCTAATGAAGGTTTTTTATTTAATAATAAATTATATCTTTTATTAGATTCAACATAATTATTTTCTTGAACTAGAGGTTCTTCTTCTTTATCAAATCTCCAAGATCTTGAAGAAGCATCTTCTTCTTTTTTAGAAGTAGTTTTGTTTTCATTTGTTTTAGTTGATTGATTTTCTTCCACTTTATCATCAGTAACTACTTCTTTATTATAATCATACTTTTGATATTTTTTTTCTTTTTTTGCTTGATCTTTTAACTGTTTTTGCTCAGCTTTTTGAGCTTTCTTCTGATCTTTTGAAGATTTTTCGCCTCCATCTTCAAATTCAAAAGGATCTGCTTCTTGTTGTAATAACAATAAACTATTGTTCAATAATTCATTGTTTAAATTATTTGCGTTAGAAGTATTAATTTTAAAAATTAATGCTATAGCTATTAAAATTATAATCTTTGTGTTCATTTTCATTCCTCTATTTATTGTTCAAAAAAGTAATCTATAATATTATTTATTTTTTTTACTGTTAAAAAATTTTCTCCATCAAAAAATGCATCTATTAATTCATGTATTTCAGAGGGTGAAATATATCCATCATTATTTAAATCAGCAGTAGCAAATTCTAAAGGAATTACTGATGCTTTTGCAGGGTCAATAAACATAGTTATATCAGCTAATTTATAGCCATTTTCTTCTGTTTTAACTATTGCATTTCTTTTAGCTACTTTGTTTTCTATGCTTTTTTGCATAGCCTCTTCTGTTATAGTAACACCATTAATATCAACAATTGAGTTTTTCGGTGAATTTGGCTCTTTGTCTAAATAATCAGGAACTCCATCTTTGTCATCATCTAAAGGACATCCTTTTGAATCAACAAAAACACTCCTTTTTGTTGCCGGACACATGTCTTCATCGTCAACAATACCGTCTCTATCTGTATCAATTTGTTGCATTTCTTTAAAATCAGAAATTAAATATTTTGAATTTTGATTCTGATTTTTGTATCCACCTATTTTATAATTTAATGAAAAATTAAAGTACCCATAATTATCATAATTACCATTTTCAGCAACATTATCTAAGTAATCAGTATTTGTGAAAACATAATAATAAGATAGGTCTAAATCAAAAGATTTAGAAAGCTTTAATTTTGTTCCAAAACTACAAGGAAAAACAACTGTATTTTTTTGATACTTAACTTTAGGGTCAGATAACTTGGTCTCAAAATTATAGTCTCTAGCTATTATATAAGATGAATCGCTAGATCCTTCTGCTACATTCCTTATAGATCCATCTTCCCAATAATAATATTTATTGCCATTTTTATCTAATAAATCTCCTTTGGGTTCAAACTCGATGTAGCCAACACCAATAGTAAAATAAGGTGCAATCATTGCATTTGCTTTCAGTATGGTTCCATTGTCAATATGAAAATGCAAATTTAGACCACCCTGAACCAACTGCGATTTAAAGTTGTAATGATCTTTTGAATCGTCATTAGCAGAAATATTACCATATAACCCCATCAAGCTAACACCTAGAAAATTAGATAATCTTTCTTCATAAATAAATGAATATCCTGATTTGAAATTATTTAATGAGAGGATACTCCCTTCTTTCATATAATCGCCATAATAAGTTAACATACCGGCACCTATTCCAAATGTCGAGTAATTAACTTTTTGTTTCTTATAATCTTTATCTTCTTGCCCAAATACGATCATTCCAATAATTATAAAAAATAAAATTATACTTGTTTTTTTTACTATCATAAAACTTCTAAACAAATATTTTTTTAGAGGCTAAATATACAAATTTATTCATTATATAATAATATTTATAAAAAATTCTTTTATTAAAAGTTTGGTTTCAATAAATATTTTTTATAAAATTTATTTATTTCTTCAACGGCTTCATCGGCAGTATCTACAATTTTAAAAAGATTTAAATCATTTTCGCAAATATTCTTTTCTTTTTTCAAAACTACATCTTTTACCCACTTTAATAATCCTTTCCAATAATCACTGCCAACTAGAATAATTGGAAATTTTCCAATTTTTTTAGTCTGAATTAAAGTTAAGGCTTCAAATAATTCATCGAAAGTGCCATATCCACCAGGTAATACTACAAATCCTTGCGAATATTTCATAAACATAACTTTTCTAACAAAGAAATATTGAAAGTTTAACATTTTATCTCTATCAATAAAGTGATTTGGTTCTTGTTCAAAAGGTAATTCTATATTTAAACCAACTGATTTTCCGCCATAAGCATTTGCTCCTTTATTAGCAGCTTCCATAACTCCGCCACCACCTCCGGTTATAATGCCATATCCTTCTTTTGTTAATTTATATGCTATTTCAACACCTAATTTATAATATGTGTTTTCTGGTTTTGTTCTTGCTGACCCAAATATTGAAACACATGGACCTATTGCTGATAATTTTTCAAATCCTTCAACAAACTCAGCCATAACTTTAAATATTTGCCATGAGTCAAAAGTTTTTACTTGCTTCCAATCTTTTTGTTCAAAAGCATCTTTTATTAAATCTTGTTCTTCTTCCATATTATTGATATTTAATGTTGCAAATTTAATAATTATTAGTTTTTATCAAATATTATTATCAAACATTTAATAATTATTTTATATATTTAATTTAATTGATTTCTATTTCTTCGTTTATTTCACACCAATTTTCATATAATTTTTCTGATTTTTTCTTTAATTCTGAATATATGATAGAAATTTTTGTTGCTTCTTCACTATTTGTATAAGCATTCTCTTTTTGCATTAAAAGCTCTATCTCTTTAATTTTTTTATCTGTTTCAGCAATTTCATTTTCAATTTCAGATAATTGTTTTTTTATTTTTCGTATTTGTTTCTCTTGTTCTTTTTTTTGTATATAATTTGTTTTGTTTGAACTATCAGGCTCTTTTTTGCTTTTTTCTTCGTCGATTTTTGAGTTTATCTTTTTTTCGAATGTCCTAAAATTTTGAGTTTTATATATTTGTAAGAATTCATTTATACTGCATAAATGTTCTTTTATATTTTTATTTTTAAACTCAAATATTTTATCAACAAGTCCATCTAAAAATTCTCTGTCATGCGATACAATTATTAAAGTACCATCATAATTTTTCAGAGCATTCTTGAGTATTTCTTTTGAATTTATATCTAAATGATTTGTTGGTTCATCTAAAATCAGAACATTATATGATTTAAGCAATAATCTGGCTAATGCCAATCTCGATTTTTCGCCTCCCGACAATACTTTAACTTTTTTATCAACATCGTCTTTTTTAAATAGAAAGCAACCAAGCAATGCTCTTATTTTTGATGCATTTGACCACTCTTCTGTTGCATTGTTTTGTAATGTTTCTAATACTGTTAAATTTTCATTAAATTCTTCATTTTGTATTTGGGCGTAATATCCGATATTTACATTATTGCCTATTATTAATTCTCCTTGATATGGAATTTTATTAGCTAATATTTTGCTTAATGTTGTTTTGCCTTCTCCGTTTCTTCCTACAAAAGCTATTCTTTCTCCATTTTGTATCGCGAAATTTTGATTGTCTAAAATAACTTTTTCATCATATTTTTTAACCAAGTTCTTAACCTCAAAAACTACTTTCCCCGAACGTTGGGTTGGAAGAAAACTGAAGTTTATAGTATTTGTTTCTATTTCAGCTACTTCTATAAATTCTATTTTATTAATAATTTTTAATTTTGATTTTGCTTGTCTTGCTTTTGTTGCTTTTGCTTTAAATCTATCGATAAATTCTTGTTGTTTTTGATAATTTTTTTGTTGGTTTTTTAATGTTGCTAATTGTTGTTTATACTGTTCTTCTCTAACTTCAATAAATTTTGAATATGGCAATTTAAAATCATACAATTTCCCATAAATTAGCTCAATAGTTCTATTTGTAACATTATCAAGAAACATTTTATCATGAGAAACAATTATTATTGCTCCTTTATAATTATTAAAATATTCTTCTAACCAAATAATTGATTCTATATCCAGGTGGTTAGTAGGTTCATCTAATAATATTAAATCGGGTTGCTTCAGAAGAATTTTTGCCAATTCTACTCTCATTCTCCATCCACCACTAAACTCATTAATATTTCTATAAAAATCCCCTTCACTAAATCCTAATCCTTTTAAAACTTTTTCAAGATTGCTTTCTATTGTATTTCCGTCCAAATAATTAAATCTATCAGTTTTATCGTGAAGTTTTATTAATAATTCTTCGTATTGTTCTTCTGTTAAATTTTTAGAATTTTCTAGGGAATTATTTATTTCTTCTATTTCATTATTTAAAATATTAATATCATCAAATGCTTCTTTAGCTAATTCCCATACATTTTTGTCAGAAGAATTATTTATTTGTTGTGGAAGATATCCAATAGTTTCATCATTGCTTAATATTATACTTCCTTGATCTGGTTTTCTTTGTTTTGCAATAATATTTAAAAGTGTAGTTTTTCCAACGCCATTTTTACCTATTAAACCTATTCTATCCTTTGGGCTTATTACACAAGAAACATTAGAAAAGATATCTGTTCCATTAAATCCAACCGAAACCCCTGAAACTGTAATCATATACTTTTTTCTGCAAAAATATAATTTTATTAGTAAATATTAATATTTTTAATTAAAAGCTATTTGTTTTCACTAAATTTCACAAATATTTTTTAATTAAAAAAACCAGTTCTTGGTCATCTATTGGTTTTGCGATAAAATCATCGCAGCCATATTCATAGCATTTTAATTTATCTTCATTCATTGCATAAGCTGTTTGTGCAATTATTGGTATATTTGAATTGATGCTTTTTATAATTTTTGTTACCTCCAAACCACTAATTTCAGGAAGTTTTATATCCATTAAAATTAAATCTATTTTAGGTGCTTTCTTTATAATTTCTATAGCTTCTTTTCCATCATAAGTATGAACAATATTAGGATTAAATCCTTGCAATATCTCTTCTATAAGTGAAAAATTTATATATTCATCTTCTACAACTAATATGGTTTTATCGCTCCAATCAATAACAAGAGCATCTTCTTTGTTTTCAATTATTTCTAAATTTTTCACATTACTTATTTCATATGGTATATTAAAGTAAAACGCTGAACCTTTTTCAACTTCTGATTCAACATAAATTTCTCCGCCTAATAATTTAACTAACTGTTTTGTTATAGCTAATCCCAATCCTGTCCCTCCATATTTTCGAGAAACAGTGTAATCTATTTGGGTAAATCTTTCAAAAATAACATCAATTTTTTCTCTTGGAATTCCAATTCCAGTATCTTTAATATAAAACTGTATTTTGTTGTTTTTAGAAAAACTATATCCATATTCAATATAACCCTCATTAGTAAATTTAACAGCATTACTTAAAAAATTATTAAATATTTGAACAAATCTATCCTTGTCGCTATTTATAACACAACTATCAACAGGAATATTAATATTTAATTTTATTTTTTCTTTTTCTTGGGTCAATAATTCTTTTGAAAAAATCTCGTATAATTCGTATAAAACAGCATTAACCTCAAAAGGATTTTCGTATATATCCAATTGATTACTTTCAATTTTAGATAAATCTATTATATCGTTAATTATATTTAATAAAATTTTACTGTTATCGTTAATAATATCTATGAATTTTGAGTTTTTCTCGTTTGCAGGAATTGTTTTTTTTAATAATTGTGCGAAACCAATAATGCCATTTAATGGTGTTCTTATTTCGTGAGACATATTAGCTAAAAATGCCGATTTTAACCTATCCGATTCTTCAGCTTTTATTTTTGATATTCTTAATGTTTCTTGTGTCCTTTTTATCTGTGAAATATCACGTAAAAAAGCCTGTATTCTGCCTTCTCCTAAAACCGAAACAACTTTTGCATTTATACTTGATGAAAATATTGTTCCATCTTTTCTGATTATTGGTAATTCAAAAACTAAAGAATCTCTTTTTATTAATTGCCTCAAAATAGCGTCAATTTGTACGGGTTTAGCTAATAAAAATAAATTATTATTTATTAATTCTTTTTCATTATATTTTGTAAATAAACTGGTTTTATTATTTACTTCTAAAATTTTACCTTTAAAATCAAAAACCAATAAACCATCATTAATATTGTCGAAAATTGTTTTGTATCTCTGCTCCGAATCAATTAATTTTTGTTCTGCTATTTTTTGTTCGGTTATATTTTCATATATTGAAACAATCTTATTATTGTATATTTTATATAATTTATTTCTTCGCCAAGCCTCTTGTTTGTTATGTTTTACATATTTAATTACAATTTCTTGCATTTCGCCTGTTTTATAGGCAGTTTGCATAGCACCATATAGTCCAAATTCGACGCAAATTGGAAATATTTTCAAAATATCTTTGCCTATAATATTATTAATATTGTTAATATTATCGAGTTTTGCACCTGTATTATTCATATCTTCCAATATAAATAAATCTCCATTTCCTCTGACATCAAAAATTGATATTCCGGTATTGATATTATTAAAAATTTCTTTTAATATCTCAAATGATTGAACTAAATCTTTATTTTGATTATCGTTTGGGTCGAAATTATTTATATTTTGAAAATTGCGTTCTAACATAAAGAATTATAACACTTTTTTTATTCTGGCAATAATATCATCTATTTCAATAGGTTTTTCAACATAATCAATTGCTCCTAATTTTTTCGCTTTTTCTCTGTCTTCTTTGTTGTTTTTTGCTGTAACCATTATAATCGGAATATTTGATGAATTATTATCACATTTAACTTGTTCCAATAAATTAAATCCATTTTCTCCCGGCATCATTATGTCTAATAAAATTAAATCGATTTTATTGGCATTAATAATTTTAATAGAATCCTTAACATTAGTTGTTTTTAAAACATGGTACCCTTCTTCTTCTAAAATATTTTGCAATAATAATAAGTTAGTTAAAGAATCGTCAACAATTAAAATATTTTTCATCTGTTTTTATTTAAGATAACTTGGATTTTAAAATTTAAAAAGCTTGTTGCTTTTTTCCACACTTTATAAAATTATAAAAAAAAATCTGTTTCTTATAAAGTTTTTTAATATTTTTAGAAGAATTTATAAAGATTACAATTTCTATTATGACTTTTAAAAACAAAAACTTATTGCGAGCTTTTATCAAGGAACAGAAAAAAAATCTTGATAATGGCTATATACTTGAAAATTCGAAGATGATTTTTGAAAATATTGAGAAACTTGATATTTTTAAAAAGTCGAAAGTATTTTCAATTTATTGGTCTTTTGGAAAAGAAGTTTACACCCATGATTTTATTAATAAATGGCATAAAAGCAAAACTATTTTATTGCCTTGTATTGATGGCAACAACTTGGTTTTAAAACAGTTTATTGGCGAACAAAACTTAATAACTAATAAAAAACTAAATATTCCTGAACCAAGCGGCAATGAATATTGCGGAGAAAATATTGATATTATATTTATACCAGGTTTAGCATTTGACAAAAACAACAATAGATTAGGCAGAGGAAAAGGATTTTATGATGTTTTTTTACAAAAATATCCTTTATCTTACAAAATAGGTATAGCTTTAAAACTTCAGTTTTTTGACGCTATTCCAATCCAAGACCATGATATAAAAATGGATTTGGTTATTACTAATTAAACTAAATAGTTGAAAAAGTTTTTAGTTTTTTAAATTCTCAATCTGTGTTTTTAAAATTTTAATTTTTTCTTCTGCGTCTTGCTTTTTCTTTTTCTCAATATCAACAACACTTTCAGGAGCACTATTAACAAACTTATCGTTTGATAATTTTTTAATTACAATATTTAAAAAACCTTCAGTATATTCGAGCTCTTTTTTTAGTTTTTCTATTTCCTCTTCTTTGTTAATATTTTCACCAAAAGGAACATAGTATTCATTTGAAGCTAGAATAAATGAAATTGAATTATCAACTTTTTCATTTACAATTTCAATTTTTGAAACATTACAAAGTTTAGAAATTATGTCAAAATATTCTTTTTCTACCTCATTTCTTTCTGACTTAATTTTTAATTCGATTTCTTCTTTAAAACTAATATTTTTTTCTTTTCTAATATTTCTTAATGCTATAACTATTTCTTTCGCAGAATTAAATTTTTCGATTATGCTATTATCATATTTTTCGGATTTTGGCATATTGCTAATCGTAATACACTCATTTGGTTTTCTTTCATTTATTTGTTGCCACAATTCTTCGGTTATAAATGGCATAAATGGATGCAATATTTTTAGTAATTTTTCATAAATTACAATTGCACTATCATAAGTTTTTTTATCGATCGGTTGTTGATATTGTGGTTTTATTATTTCTAAGAACCAAGAGCAATAATGTTCCCAAACAAGATTGTAGGCAGACATTAAAACATCCGACAATCTATATTTTTCATAATTATCTTCAATGCTTTCTAAGGTATTATTTAATAAATTTTCGAACCATTCAATAGCAACTTTATTTTCATTAGGTTGAATTAAGTTTTCATCAATAGACCAACCATTAATAAGTCTGAAAGAATTCCATAATTTATTGCAAAAATTACGACCTTGTTCACAATAAGAATCATCATAAAGTAAGTCGTTTCCAGCCGGAGAGCATAAAAGCATTCCCATTCTAACTCCATCGGCACCAAAAATATTCATTAAATCAATAGGGTCAGGTGAATTACCTAATGATTTTGACATTTTCCTACGTTGTTTATCTCTAACAATACCAGTAAAATAAACATTTGTAAATGGTTTTACATTTTTATATTCATATCCTGCTATTACCATTCTTGCAACCCAGAAAAATAAAATTTCAGGTGCAGTAACTAAATCATTTGTAGGATAATAATAATTTATTTCTTTATTATCAGGATTTCTTATTCCGTCGAAAACCGACAAAGGCCAAAGCCAAGAAGAGAACCAAGTATCAAGTACGTCTTCGTCTTGATAAATATCTTCAATTTTTAAATCAGCTCCTGACTTAGCCTTAGCTAATTCAAGTGCTTCTTCAATAGATTTAGCAACAACATATTGACCATTACCATAAAAATACGCCGGTATTCTATGTCCCCACCATAATTGACGAGAAATACACCAGTCTTTTATGTTTTCCATCCAATGTTTATAAGTATTTTTTATTTTTTCAGGATAGAATTTAATTTCATCATTTAAAACAGCATCAAGAGCAGGTTTTGAAAGTTTATCCATTTTCATAAACCATTGCATCGAAAGTTTTGGTTCAATAGGAACATCTGTTCTTTCGGAAAAACCAACTTTATTTATATAATCTTCAACTTTATGAAGATTATTGTTGTTTTGTAATTCTTGTTCTATTTTGTTTCTAACTACAAATCTATCTTCACCAACAAAAAGAATAGCTTTAGAGCTTAGAGTTCCATTATCATTAAAAATATCTATTGACTCAAGATTATGTTTTATTCCTATCTCATAGTCATTTATATCGTGAGCCGGTGTAATTTTTAATGCACCTGTACCAAATTCCATATCAACATATTCATCACAAATAATTGGAATTTCTCTATTAATTAAAGGTATAATTGCCTTCTTACCAATTAAACTTTTATATCGTTCATCATTAGGATTAACACAAATTGCAGTATCTCCTAAAATTGTTTCAGGGCGTGTTGTTGCAATAATTATGAAGTTGTTATTTTCGTTTTTTATTGCATATTTTATATAATAAAGTTTTGATTTTACTTCTTTATAAATAACTTCTTCATCAGAAACAGCAGTAAGAGCCTTTGTATCCCAATTAACCATTCGAACACCACGATAAATATAACCTTTATTATAAAGATCAATAAAAACATCAATTACCGATTCGGACATATCATCATCCATTGTAAATTTTGTTCTAGACCAATCGCAAGAAGCACCCAGTTTTTTTAATTGTTCAAGTATAATTCCACCATGCTTATTTGTCCAATCCCAAGCATGTTTTAAAAACTCATCTCTTGATAAGTTATTTTTATCAATACCTTGTTCTTTTAATTTATTAACAACTTTAGCTTCGGTAGCAATAGAAGCATGGTCTGTTCCAGGAACCCAACAAGCATTCTTGCCTTCCATACGAGCTTTTCTAATCAAAACATCTTGAATGGTATTATTTAATATATGACCCATATGTAACACGCCTGTAACATTAGGAGGAGGAATTACAATTGTATATGGTTCTCTATTATCTGGAGTAGATTTAAAAAAACCGTTTTCATTCCAGTATTTATACCATTTATCTTCGATTTCGATTGGGTTATAATTTTTAGATACAGACATTTTAATTATATATTAAATAATAAGTTTTGCAAATTTAATAAAATCTAAAAATACCGCTAAAGAATATCAGAATAATTATAAAAGGATATAAATTACTTTTTAAATAATTTTTCTTTTAGATAAGAAACAAAAGGTAAATTATTAATAGCCATAATTAACATTACTTTATTTGTGTTTCCATTATAACTTAGGGGATACAAGACAAAAGACTTTATGATAGAAGCATACATCTTGTAAACATTTTTTTGCTCTTCATAATAAACAGCAAAATTATAATGACACATGCTTAAAAGCCGATTTTTAGAAGAAATGGGTAAATAATTTTTTAATTCTTTTTTAGCAAAAATCTTTTTATAACTATCATATTCTTTAAAAGGTTTTAATGGGTCACCATGTGTGAAAGATTCGGGATTATGGAAATAGACAGTGGTTTCCTTTTTTATATGATATATTGGGAATTTTGTATTAATTCTTAAAAAGACATCCATATCTTCACAAACAATAATATTTTCATCAAATTTAAAAACTTCAAAAATTGCTTTGTGAACTGCAACTCTTTGCACATTAAAAGTATATTTTATTATATACCTATATGGATTATGTTCTTCAAAATTATCATTTAATCTTTTACTTCTGCCTTCTTTTTTACTTTCATTATAAGCATTTGTAAAAAACACTGCTTTGGGATAGCTTCTTTCTTTTATTTCTTTATACAAAACCTCTAAGTGGTTATTAAGATGATAGTCGTCGCTATCAAGAAAAGTTATATATAATCCTTTAGAATTTTGAATACCAATATTTCTGGTTATGCATCTCTCCTTATTAGTTTCATTTTTAATATAAATAATTCTGTTATCCTTTATTCTTTTAACAATTTCTTCCGTATTATCTGTTGAAGCATCGTCAACTACAATAATTTCGAAGTCGGTAAAAGTTTGATACAATACACTATGAACTGCTTTTTCAATAAAAGTAGCTCTATTATATGTAGGTATTATTACAGAAAAGAAGGGTTTATTCAATTAATATTTATTTTAAAAATTTATTCATTAATAATGTTTTCAATAGCATTATCATATAATGATTTATATTCATTTATTGTACCGTAACTTTCGTCATCAATTCTTATATCTCCTTTAGTTACATGACCTAATAATGTATGTTTTGCACCTATTTTTTGAATAAAGTCAATAAAAGCATCTTCCATTATTTCCATTACAGAAACAACAATTCTTCCTTGAGCTTCTCCAAATAAAAATGCATCTTTTCTAATTTCAGCATCAGTAGTTACATCAAGTCCAAATTTGTTTTTAAAGCAACTTTCTACCAAAGTAACAAATAAACCTCCTTCAGATACATCATGTGCAGATGAAATCAATTTTTTCTCAATTAATTGTATTATTGAATTATGAATATTTGCTTCTTCATCTAAATTAAAATATGGAGCTTGAGATAATTTAACATTATGATATTCTGCTAGATAAACCGAACTAGAAATATCATTTTTTGATTCACCTATTAAATAAATTAAATCGCCTTTACCTTTAAAATTTAAAGACATTACATTTTCTTTATTTTCCATTAGACCCAGCATTCCAATAACAGGAGTAGGATAAACTGCTTCTATTGAATTGTTTTTAACGGATTGATTATAAAAACTAACATTTCCGCCAGTAACAGGTGTTTCATATTTCAAACAAGCCTTGCTCATTCCTTTAATTACATTAACAAATTGCCAATAAACATGAGGGTTGTAAGGATTTCCAAAATTTAAACAATTTGTAATAGCACTAGGAATACCTCCACTGCAAACAATATTTCTCGCAGATTCTGAAACAGCTATTTGAGCTCCTATTTCAGGGTCTGCATAAATATATTTTGAATTACAATCAACTGTTACTAAAATAGCTTTATTTGTGTTTTTAATATTTACAACAGCTGCATCAGTAGGATTATTAGTGCTCATATTATTAGTTTGAACCATACTGTCATACTGTTCATATATCCATTTTTTTGAAGCTATGTTTGGATTAGCAATTAAATATTTTGCAATATCAATATAATTACTAGGTTCTTTAATTGAATCTATGTTAAATTTTTTGGTTTCTGCATAATAAGGAGGTTCAGAATATTCTCTGTCATAAACAGGAGCTCCTCCACCAAGAACTAAACATTCAGCAGGAATTTCAGCAACTAATTCACCATGCCAAAAATATTTTAAATTTTTATCTTTTGTAACTTCACCTATTTGAACACATTGTAAATCCCATTTATCAAATATCTGTTTTACAACACTTTCTTTGCCCTTTTTCACAACAACAAGCATTCTTTCTTGTGATTCAGATAAAAGAATTTCAAAAGGCACCATATCTTGTTGTCTTAAAGGCACTTTATCAAGATGAACAATCATTCCGTGTTCACCTTTAGCCGACATTTCTGATGTTGAACAAGCAATACCTGCTGCTCCCATATCTTGCATTCCGATAATTGCATCAGTATCTGCAATTTCTAATGATGCTTCTAATAATAATTTTTCTTGGAAAGGATCACCAACTTGAACAGAAGGTAAGTTTTTTGAAGATTCTTCGGTAATATCACCTGAAGCAAAAGTTGCACCGTGAATACCATCTTTACCTGTCATTGACCCAACTATAAAAACTGGATTTCCTTCACCATATGAAATAGCAGAAATAGTTTTTTTCGAATCAAGTATTCCAACAGACATAGCATTAACTAAAGGATTATCTTGATAGCAACTATCAAAATAAATTTCACCAGCAACAACAGGAACGCCAAAAGAATTACCATAATCACCAATACCTTTAACAACTCCTTTTATTAACCATTTTGTTTTATCATTTTTTAAATTACCAAATCGCAAAGAGTTTAATTGACAGATAGGACGTGCTCCCATTGTAAAAATATCACGATTTATTCCACCAACCCCTGTAGCTGCTCCTTGATAAGGTTCAATAGCTGAAGGGTGATTATGTGATTCTATTTTAAAAGCACAGCCAATACCGTCGCCTATATCAACTAAACCAGCATTTTCTTCGCCAGCTTCAGCTAACATATGAGGACCTTTTTTAGGTAATGTTTTAAGCCATTTTATTGAATTTTTATAAGAACAATGCTCAGACCACATTACCGAAAAAACGCTCAATTCAGTAAAATTCGGAATACGTCCTAATATATTTTTTATTTTATCATATTCTTCTGGTAATAAACCTAATTTTCCAGCAGTTTCAACTGTTGTTAATTGTTCTCTAAAATTGCTTGTCATAATTTTATTTTCTTTATAAATTATCAAAAAAGCAAAGATATTAATATGAAACGAGCATTAAAATTATTTTTAACATTTTTAATTCATATAACATTTTTTTTACAAACTGTTTTAAATTTTATTTAGGTAGCTTTATTAATTATATCTATTTTTACATTTTTAAATATTAATGATGCAGCTATTTTTAGTAGTTTTATATAGTTTAATTTTTATTTATATATTTAAAAAACATTCGTTTTTTAAATCAAAGAACTTAAGTTGGAAGTTTATTTCTTCAATTTTTCTAATTAAAATTGTTTTTGGGTATTTATTATATTTAGTTTACACTTACTATTATACCGACAAAATTAACTCAGACATTTATAAATATTTTGATGACAGCAAAATAATGTTTGATGCTATTTATAATAAGCCATTAGATTATTTGAAAATGCTTTTTGGTATTGGTAATGACAGTGATTATTATAACAATTATTATAATGAAATGAATAATTGGTATAGAAAGTACGAAAGCAATATTTACAATGATAGTCATACAATAATTAGGTTTAATGCTTTTGTAAGAATATTTTCATTTGGATACTATCATGTTCACACAGTTTTTATGTGTTTTTTATCAACAATAGGAATGGTAGGTTTATTTAAATCTTTTGAAAAACTATTGTCAAATAAAATAATGTTTTTAAAAGCAGTTGTTTTTCTTGTTCCTTCTGTATTATTCTGGGCTTCGGGTGTACTAAAAGAAGGATTAGTTATATTTGCTTTAGGGTTACTAATTTATAATCTTTTAAATTTCTTAAATAAGAGATTTTCTATTTCAGGTATTTTCGTTTTTATGTTTTGTTTATTATTATTATTACATTTAAAAATATACATTTTAGTCTCGTTGCTCCCAGGTATTTTATTTTTATTAATGATAAGAGTTACTTCAAAAAAATATATTTTATTTAAGTTTTCAATTTCAATATTAACTGTTTTAATAATTGGACTAAATATTCATCATATTTATCCAAGTTTTAATGCTTATGAACTTTTAGCTTCAAAACAAAATGATTTTATTGGATTATCAAAATATATGGAATCAGGTAGTTTTATTAATACAAATAAGTTGGAACCAACTTTTTATAGCATATTAATAAATCTACCACGTGCTTTAATAAATAGTGTTTTTCGCCCTTTCCCTACAGATATTAATAGTTTTTTTGTTCTTTTTTCTTTTATTGAGAATTTGATGATTTTATTCCTTTGTTTTATCTGTTTGCTTTATAGTAAAAAAGAAAATTTTAAAAATGAATTTTTTCTTTTCACATTAATATATTTCATATTCCTTTTTATCTTCATTGGATTAGTAACGCCGGTTATTGGAGCTATTGTAAGGTATAAGGTTCCTGCTTTATCTTTAATGCTAATTTCATTCTTATTTGTTTTAGACAGAACCAAACTAAAAAAAAGCAAATTATATTTAAAATTTCTAGTTAAATAATTATATTTAAACATATTATATAATTATTTTTATTTAATTTTACATAGTTTGTGTTTGTTGCAAAAAATATTTACTTTTTTACATATATTTGAAACTTATTGTCTTACTATTCGTAGTAAGCAATGTATGTAAAATACAAGTATTTATGTCTTACATACAAAAAATTTATTTTGAAAGTATTTAAAGTTTATATAAAAAGATTTTTAATATGAAAAAAATATTTTTATTTTTTATTCTCTTAGTTCATTTACAAGCATATTCACAATATGCTGATTTGACTATGACAAACAATAAAACATGGCCTAATAATTATACCTTAGTTGATACTCTAAATAGCCTAACAGCAGGCAATGGTTGTGTGGTGAATGTAACAGGGACATTAGTCGTTCTTGGTAATTTTACTGCAAATAACAATGTAACTTTAAACATTACCGGTAACTTAATAATAAATGGAAATGTTATAGTTAGTAATAATGCTGTTTTACAAGTAAATGGGAGTGTTGATGTTGGCGGAGATTTAACTTCTGGAAATGGTCAAAATATCACTGTAAATGGAGATATGAATATTGATGGCAATGTAAATACAGGAAATGGAACTATTAGCGGCACAGGAGAAGTTGTTGTTGGGGGTACTTTTACTTCTACAGGCTCTACTACGGTTGAAGTTATTGAAGCTTCTGTGCAGTTTACATCAACGACTGGAAGTGGAAGCGAGACAACCTCTGCTGTTTCAATCCCTGTTGTTTTGTCAGAAACATCAAGCAGAACAATTACTGTCAATTATTCTATAACTGGAACTGCAACAAGTGGCAGTGATTTTACATTAACAAACGGAACTCTTACTTTTAATCCAGGCGAAACATCAAAAAATATTTCTTTAACAGTTTTAGATGATAATATTAGTGAAGCTAATGAAACTGTTATAATAACTCTTTCAAATCCTAATAATTCTATACTTGGTGTAAATACTCAGTTTACATATACTATTATTGATTATAATCAACAAGCTGGTGCAAAACTTATTTCAAATACTAGTAGTTGGTGTTCTTCAAATGCTATTTATAGTAATTCTTCAGCTACTGCAGATGGACCTGCAACTGCGTGTTGGAGTGGAGGTGTTGGAAATAATGTATGGTTTAAGTTCGTCGCTTTAAACAATAAAATTAAGGTTGATATTAAAACTGGATCTTCTTTTGGAACTATGCGAGGACAACAAGTAGCTATCTACAGAGAAGATGGAACTCTTGTAGTTTGTATGGATGCTGGTTACAATTATGCAGGTACTTTAACTTTAAGTACTGATACATTAACAGCAGGACATTCTTATTACATTTCAGTTGACGATCAAACTACTCATGGCACATTTACTTTGTGCTTAGATAATTCTGTAACTTATGACTATAAATCTGGTGCTGTTGTTTTAAGCGATATTACTTCTTGGTGTTCTGCTGATGCTATTTATAATAATATTTATGCTACTGCTGACGGACCTGCTGCTGCATGTTGGAGCGGTGGTGTTACTAATAATGTATGGTTTAAGTTTGTTGCTTTAAATAATAATATTAAAGTTGATATTAAAACAGGTTCTACTTTCGGAACTATGCGAGGTCAACAAGTTGCTATCTACAGAGAAGATGGCACTCTAGTAGCTTGTATGGATGCTGGATATAATTATGCAGGTACATTAACTTTAAGTACCGACACATTAACAGCAGGACATACTTATTATATTTCGGTTGATGACAGAACTACTCGCGGTACTTTTTCGCTTTGCATAGATAATACCGTTACTTATGATTATAAGTCTGGTGCTGTTGTTTTAAGTGATATTACTTCATGGTGCTCTGCGGATGCTATTTATGACAATATTTATGCTACTACTGATGGACCTGCTGCTGCATGCTGGAGCGGTGGTGTTACTAATAATGTTTGGTTTAAGTTTGTTGCTTTAAATAATAACATTAAAGTTGATATTAAAACTGGTTCTACTTTCGGAACTATGCGAGGCCAACAAGTAGCTATCTACAGAGAAGATGGTACTCTAGTTGCTTGTATGGATGCTGGTTACAATTATGCTGGTACTTTAACTTTAAGTACCGATACTTTAACTGCTGGACATACTTATTATATTTCAGTTGATGATAGAACTACTCGCGGTACTTTCACCATTTGCCTTGATAATACTGTTACTTACGATTATATTTCTGGAGCTATTTCTTTAGATGATATTACTTCTTGGTGTTCTTCTGATGCTATTTATGATAATATTTATGCTACTAGTGATGGGTATGCTGCTGCATGTTGGAGCGGTGGGGTTACTAATAATGTTTGGTTTAAATTCGTTGCTTTAAACAATAATATTAAAGTTGATATTAAAACTGGTTCTACTTTCGGAACTATGCGAGGTCAACAAGTAGCTATCTACAGAGAAGATGGTACTCTAGTTGCTTGTATGGATGCAGGTTACAATTATGCTGGCGCTTTAACTTTAAGTACTGATACATTAACAGCAGGACATACTTATTATATTTCAGTTGATGATAGAACTACTCGTGGTACTTTCACTATTTGTCTCGATAATACTGTTACTTATGATTATTATTCTGGAGCCATTGTTTTAGATGATATTACTTCTTGGTGTTCTTCTGATGCTATTTATGATAATATTTATGCTACTAGTGATGGGTATGCTGCTGCATGTTGGAGCGGTGGGGTTACTAATAATGTTTGGTTTAAATTCGTTGCTTTAAACAATAATATTAAAGTTGATATTAAAACTGGTTCTACTTTCGGAACTATGCGAGGTCAACAAGTAGCTATCTACAGAGAAGATGGTACTCTAGTTGCTTGTATGGATGCAGGTTACAATTATGCTGGCGCTTTAACTTTAAGTACTGATACATTAACAGCAGGACATACTTATTATATTTCAGTTGATGATAGAACTACTCGCGGTACTTTTACTCTTTGCCTCGATAATACTGTTACTTATGATTATTATTCTGGAGCCATTGTTTTAGAAGATGTGAATGAATGGTGTTCTTCTGATGCTATTTATGATAATATTTATGCTACTGCTGATGGAGTTTCTACTGCTTGTTGGAGCGGCGGTGTTACTAATAATGTTTGGTTTAAATGGAAATCTATAACAAGAGCGATTGAAGTTGAAGTTAAAACAGGAGCTACTTTTGGAACTATGAGAGGGCAACAAGTAGCTGTTTTTAATGAGAAAGGAATTCTAGTTGCTTGTATGGATGCTGGGTATAATTTTGCAGGAACTCTAACTCTAAGTACTGATACATTAACAGCAGGACATACTTATTATATTTCAGTTGATGATAGAACTACTCGCGGTACTTTTTCGCTTTGCGTTAATGATCGTGCAAGCTATGATTTTAAAAATGGAGCTCTTTCTTTAACAGATCCTGATAATTGGTGTTCATCAAATGCAGAATATAGTAACACTTATGCTACCTCTGATGAATCTGCTGGTTCATGTTGGAGCGGAGGAACAAGTAATAATGTATGGTATAAATTTACTGCTACTTTTGATACAGCAACTATTCAAGTAAAAACTGGAAGTGGTTCCGGAACAATGCGAGGTCAACAAATTGCATTATGGAATTCAAGCGGTGTTTTAGTGAAATGCATGGATGCTGGATATAATTTTTCTGGAACATTAACATTAACTGCTAATACATTAACAGTTGGTGATATTTATTATATATCAGTGGACGATAGAACAACTCATGGTACATTTTCTTTATGCTTCAATAATGTTAGCAATAATAAATATTATGCTATTGCAGATGGTGATTGGTCTAATCCAAATGTTTGGTCTAAAACGGTAGGAGGTGTAACCTCAGGAACGGTACCTTCTTCTAAAAACGTAGCAAACATAAAAGGATACAATGTTACAGTGAGTTCAGATGTTTCTTGTGCTGGGCTAAACATTGTAACACAAGGACGTAACACTTCTTTATCTTTAGTTAATGGGAAATTAAATATTGGAGGGAAATTATATATAGAAAATAATAGCAATTATAATTTAAATTTAAATGTTAGTAGTAGTGCCCAAATAGATGTAATATCTGATTGTGAAATATTAAGAAGCGGTGGAAATAAAGATTTAATAATTTCATTAGAAGATAATTCATTATTTAATGTTGGTAGAGATTTAATATTAAGAAGTACAGGAGGAACAGTTACTGAGAATAATTTATTATTAAATGATTTTTCACGTTTGTATATAAACAGAGATTTAATATTAAATTATAGTGCAGGAACAAAAATAAAAAATATTATAAATGATAATTCATTAATAAGTGTTGGTAGAAATATTAGTTATATATCTAATGCTGAGAATACTACAGAAATAGAATTAAATGGTAATTCTATTATTTATATTTCAAGAAACTTTGTTAGAGGAACAACTCCATATGGAAGATTGAATTGTTATAGCAATTCAAAAGTAGTATTTAATAGTAGTATCTATCAACAAATAATTCCAAATCAAAATGGGATTGGAACAGATGGGTTAAATTTAAAAAATATTCAGATAAATAATACTTATGGAGGATCTCCACAAATAATTTTAGAAAGTAATTTTACTTTATCTGGGGAATTAAAATTAACGCGTTCTATTATAAAAACATCAGATACAAAACTTTTAACTGTTGCTTCTACTGGATTAATATCAGGAGCGTCTAGTATTTCATTTATAGATGGGCCAGTTAAAAAAATTGGAAATACTGAATTTACATTCCCTATAGGAGAAGGTTCAGTTTATGCTCCAATAAAAATATCTGCTCCTTTAAATGTAACTTCAGAATTTACTGCTAAGTATTCTAATGGTCTTTATTCTAATACAACGAGTAAACAAGACGGTGTTGATAATGTTAGTATTGTTGAGTATTGGGATTTAAATAGAAACGTAGGAGCTTCTCCTGACGATGATGTATATGTAACTTTATTTTGGCAAAATGGAGCAAGAAGTGGAATTAGTAATATTGATAGTTTATTGGTTGTTCATTGGAATGGTAGTGAATGGGAAAGTTTAGGCGGCGGAGACAAAACAGGGTCTTCTTCATCTGGCTCTATTACAACAAAATATAAAGTAAATAATTTTAGCCCTTTTACTTTCGGGTCAACAAATTCTGAAAACAACCCTTTACCAATTGAACTTATTAGTTTTACAGCAAAAGTTGTTGATAATACAGTTGAACTATCTTGGGCTACTGCTTCTGAAATAAACAATGATTATTTCACGATAGAAAAATCAAAAGATAATAAAAACTATGAAGTTATTGAGTATGTTGATGGTGCTGGAAGTAGTTTTTATACAATTGTATATAAGAAGATCGATTATACTCCTTATGAAGGCATTTCATACTATCGTTTAAAACAAACCGATTACGACGGAAATGAAACAAATTCTAATGTTGTTAGTGTTGATAACTCTAAAGAAAACGAACAAATATTACAATTTGATAAATTATATTATGACTATACCAATGGGTTAATAGTTGCAGAAATTACTAATAGTGTAGCTGATAATAAGATAAAAGTAAAAGTTTTAAATTCGTCTGGAGTAAATTTAATTGAAAAAGATTATTATTTATTAGAAGGTAAGAGTAAAATATTAATACCAACTAATGAGCTTCCAAATGGAGTTTATATTGTAAATATTTATGATAATAGAAACTTTGACTCAAGGAAATTTGCAAAATAAACTATTGAAGAAATTGATGTAATATAAAATGAATAAAAAAATAAATAGCATAATAAATACTTTCTTTTTTAAACCACAAAAAGCAATAATATTTGTGGTGTTTAATATTTTATTTTTAATACTTAGTAATAGTTTGTTTTCTCAAACACTAACCCAATCATTTACAAGTAACGGTAGTTTTTCAGTTCCCAAAGGGGTTACTCAAATTACAGTTGAATGCTGGGGTGCTGGAGGTAGAGGTGCAACTATGACCTCAAATGGTCGTGGCGGCGGCGGTGGCGGCGGTGCTTATGCTCGCAGTGTTATATCTGTTACACCTGAAACTTCTTATAATGTAACCATTGGTGCTGGTGGTTCAGGGGCAACTTTAAATGGAGGGAATACAATTTTTGGCAGTAATGTAGTTGTAGCCGCAGGAGGAGCTGGTGTTGCAAATAATACACCATCTGGTGCAGCAGGAGGAACACTTATTGGATCTATTGGAGATGTAACTTTTGCGGGCGGTGCAGGTGGTGATGCTGTTAATTCAGGCTCTGTTGCCACAGGTGGCGGCGGCGGCGGTGCAGGTAGCTCTGGAGCAGGTGGTAATGCTTCTGGTGGAACAGAAGGAATAGGAAAAACAGAAAATGGTGGAAATGGTGGGGCTGGTCATAATAGTAATAATACTGTTGGTAATAATGGAGTTAATTATGGGGGTGGTGGTAGCGGTGCAAAAAGAAATTCAGGAACTAATAGGAATGGTGGCTCAGGTGCTCCAGGCTTAGTTCGAGTAACTTGGTTAGCTCCTTATTATGCAACTTTTACTGCGATGGATATTGGTTGTAGCCAATGGACTGTTGGAGAAGAGCGTGAAGTTTCGGTTACAGTTACAAATAATGGGCAAGCAACATGGACAAATTCTAATCCCGATATAAATATAGGAGTTAAATGGAATGCAGATCCTGATTATTTAGTTCGAGTTCATGCTAATGGATTGACCACAGGTAGTTCACAAACATATACTCTTACTGTAACAGCTCCTTCTACTATTGGCTCAAATAATCTTACCTTTGATGTAGTAGTTGAAGGTGATTGTTGGTTTGGGAATAATAGTGGAAGTTGTGGCCCTGGAAATTCTGTTTATGTTTCAGGTGCGGTAACAATAGAAAATTTAAACACTGGACCAGGAGGAGTTGGAACTTCTTCAAATAATCAATTATGGCTCAAACCTGATTTTGGCTTAAGTTATTCTAACGGAGCTTCTGTTAACTACTGGCCAGATTGTTCCGGCAATAATAATCATGCCTCTCAAACTACAGCCTCTCAACGTCCAACTTATAATAGTAATCAATTAAATGGTTTTTCTACAGTTAGTTTTGATGGAACAGATGATATATTAAGTATTCCTAATTATGTAGGAACTAATAATTTCACAAACTTTATTATAACTAAAACTTCTGTAACTCATCAAATAGATGCTGAGAGTACCTCAGGAACATTGGGAACAGCCGGCCAAAGATATGTGTTTGGTCCTGATCATAGATTAACAGAAGGCGGTGCTGGAGTTTCGATTGGTACCAATGGTATATCTGTTTATGAACATGGTGATTCATATATGCCTGCTTTATCTGTATATAACGGCAGTAACGGATCTAGCTTTAATTCAATTTGTATAAAATATAATAATAAAAAACCTTCTATTTATAAAAATTCACTTCTTTTACACGACGGCCTTACTTCAACAAAAACAAATGTTTATAATACAACTATGATAGGAGGTTATATGTATGGCTACTATTCTGGTGATATTGCTGAGGTAATTATGTATAATAATAGCCTGAATGATGCTCAAATAATTATTGTAAACAATTATTTGTCAGCTAAATACGGGCTGTCTTTAGCTGCTAATGATGTTTATTCTATGGATAATATAGCAAATGGAGATTATGATTATGATGTTACAGGTATTGGCAGAGTTAATGCTTCAAATATTCATTGTAATGCTCGTGGGAATAATCTGGTTTGGTTTATAAATCCAAAAGATTTAGATGATGATGAATTTTTATTGTGGGGTCATAATAATGGTATTGCAGAAGCAAAAAATACCACAGATATCCCTTCAGGAATAGAAGCTAGATTTGATAGAGTTTGGAGAGTTAGTGAAGCAAGCTCTTCTGGAGTAGCTGTTGATGTTGGAAGCATAAGTCTCAAAGTTGATTTAAGTAGTTTTAGCTCAATAACTGTAGCTGATTTAAAACTTTTAGTTGATGTTAATAATAATGGTTCATTTTCAGATGAAACACCTATTGGTGGGGCTATAGATTTAGGTAGCGGGATATATGCATTTAATAATATTTCAAATTTCACAGATCAAAAAAGATTTACCATTGCAACAACAAATCAAACTTCTCTTGTTATTAATAGAGGAAGTACTGGGCCTGGCGGAGTAGGTAGTTCTTCAAGTAATAATTTGTGGCTTAAATCTGATTTTGGATTGAATTATTCTAATGGAAATTCTGTTAATTTATGGTCAGATTTTTCAGGTAATAATAATAATGCAACACAAGCAACATCAGCTCAACGTCCATTATATATAGATAATCAATTAAATACTCATCCTGTAATTCGTTTTGATGGAACAGATGATTTTCTAGGAATTTCTAATTATGTTGGAACAAATAATTTTACTAATTTTATTATATCAAAAACTTCAGAAACTCACGAAATTGACTTAGAAGCTATTTCGGGTACAAGTGGAGTTAGCGGACAAAATTACATTTTAGGAGCAGATCATCGCGTAAGTGATGGAGGAGCAGGTATTTCAATTGGAACTAATGGAATTTCGGTTTATGAACATGGTTCTGGATATATGCCAGCTTTAGCCGTTTATAACGGAAGTGTTGGATCTGATTTTAATTCTATTTGTGTTAGATATAACAATAAAAGGCCAAATATTTATAAAAATTTATCTTTAGTAAGTGCAGGTCTTACTTCAACTATGTCTACTATTTATAATTCTACTATAATAGGCAGTGGTAATTATGGAAATTTTAATGGTGATATTGCTGAGGTTATAATGTATAACTACAGTTTAAATGATGCACAAATTATTATAGTAAACAATTATTTAGCTGCAAAATATAATATTGCTTTAGAAGATGATTATGTATATACAATGGGAACTTCTGCAAATGGTAATTACAGTAATGATGTTGCTGGAATTGGCCGAGTTGATGTTTCAAATATTCATGATAATGCTAGAGGCACAGGATTAGTTTGGATTTTAAATCCTTCTGACTTAAATAATGATGAATTTTTAATGTGGGGGCACGATAATGGATTGTTAGAAGCTACTAATATAACTGATGTTCCAGCTGGCGTTGAAGCAAGATTTGAGAGAATTTGGAGAGTAAGTGAAGTTAATTCAACTGGAACTCCTGTTGATATTGGAAGTATTGATATAAGATTTGATTTAAATGGACTAGGAACTATTAATACCGCTGATTTAAGATTGTTAATTGATACAGATAACGATAATTCTTTTTCTAATGAGATTTCAATAGATGGAGCGGTAGATCTTGGCGAAGGAATTTATGCTTTTAATGGTGTTTCAAGTATTACAGATAAAAATAGATTTACTATTGCAACAACAGATTTGGATCAAACTCCATTGCCAATTGAACTTATTAGTTTTACGGCAAAAGTTATTGATAATAAAGTTGACTTAACATGGGCAACATCAACAGAAATAAATAATGATTATTTTTCTGTTGAGAAATCAAAAGATAATAATAATTTTGAAACTATAGAAAAGGTTGATGGAGCAGGAAATAGTTTTTATACAATTGTATATAAATGCATAGACTCTCTCCCTTATAATGGTGTTTCGTACTACCGTTTAAAGCAAACTGATTATGACGGGAATGAATCTTATTCTGATGTTGTTAGTGTAAATATGGATTATGAAAAGTTATTTATATTAAGATTTGATAAATTGTTCTATGATTTTGAAAATGAATTAATTGTTGCTGAAATTACTAATAGCGTACCTGATAATAAAGTTAAAGTTAAAGTATTTAATACAACAGGAGGTTGTTTAATAGATAAAGATTATTTTTTATTAGAAGGTAAGAGTAAAATATTAATACCAACTAATGAACTTCCAGATGGAGTTTATATTGTAAATATCTACGATAATAGAAGTTTTGACTCAAGAAAATTTGCTAAATAGATCAGATTTGTGTTGCTATAGTTGGCGGTAATTACCACAAAACTTTAAAACAGTTACAGATTTACAATTATTTTTATTTAAAGTTTCTTTTCTCAAACCGAGATAAACTAAATGTAAATAAATGGCTTTTTGTAAATAATTCAGCCTAGTTTTGTTGAATTAGTTTCAGCGTTTTTTCTAACCAAGCTTTAGATTCTAAGTAATACACAACTTTTAAAATCCAAGTAAAATCTCTATTTCTCTTATTGTCTCTGTTCTAAAAGAATTATTATGTGGTTTTTATCTTTTATGAGTTGTTTTAAATACACAATTTCTTTTTGTAATTCATTATACTTTTGCAATATATCGGTTTCATTTTTACCATAATCACCTCCATCTTCTACTAAAATAGAGTTGTTTTCTTTGCGAAAATGCATAAAAAAATCGTAATCTAAAACTTGAGAAATCTTTTGTAGAAGTTGTGTGTCTAATGATTCTCGTCGGAAAATGTCATAAACATTGTTACGATTCTTATTTATTCTACGGGCAAATTCGCTAACCGAAATACCTTTTTCTCGCAATTTTATTTCTATAATTTTTCCTATACTTTGCATTATACAAAATTATGTATATGCAATTTTATTTTCAGATTTGTTGTGTAATATATATTAAAGCATATAAGTAATATAATATTTGGCATTACTGTATTGTTTTAATATTTATCATGGAGCAATTTCTAATGTTGCCATTTTTCCCTATACCATATTTATGTAAATTCAGTAAAACAAAAATTGACCTTTTTTAACAGGGGCTAAATATAAATATCTGAGAAAAAATCAAATTAAAATAGGTTGTTCAAAAATTCATTTCGGAATTATTAACCAGTTTTAAAATTAAACTTTTATTTTTATAAAAATTATTAAATTAAATAATTGAAAAACTTAAAATCAATATCAGTTTTATTTGTAATCGTCTCATTTTTATTGAGTTGCTCTAATATTAAACAAATAAGCAGATATAACTGGAGTCTTAACTATAACTATAATTATAGTATTCAGTCACCAAAATTTGTTTTATATAACGAAGAAAATAATTCAAACTTAATTTATTCAATAGACCCAAATATTTTTGTTTATAAAAAGGATTTAAATGATGGTTATAATAAGGCTAAATTCACAATTTCTTATAAAATTTTTAATGATTTCGAAACTACTAAAATAATTGATAGTTGTAGCTATTTTTTTACCGACTCACTTTATTATTTAAGCAATAAGAAAATTAAAGGCACAATTAATATTAAAAATATTAATAAAGACGGAGTAATTCTTATTTCGGTTAAAGACAACAATAACAATAGTGTTTGTAATTCTATTATCGAAAATGTTAAATCGCTTAAAAACAGCTTCTTAATATATGACAATGAAAACAATATTGTTTTAGGTGATAATTTTAAAGTAAATCAATATTATAAAATAAAATCTTCGTTAAGGTATAATAATTTAATTGTAAAATACTATAATAACGACAGTTGTAGTTTGGCATTACCTCCGTTCGCTAAAGAAAACAATAAAGACAAAGAAACATTTGAGGCTATTTATGAAATAAAAATGCTTAATGATACAATTAATTTTATTGCCCAAAAAAAAGGAGTTTATTGTTTTTATAATGATACCATAAATTTGTTTAACTTAAATTGCTTTGCTGATAATTACTATGGTTTTGATAATATAAGTAGTATGTTAAAGCCATTGCAATATATTACAACAAACGACGAATACTGGGAACTTGAGAACAAAGATAGTGTTAAACAAAATATTGAGAAATTTTGGTCGAAAATAGGCGGAGATATCGAGCGGACAAACATTTTGGTGAAAAAGTTCTATAATAGGGTAGAGGAAGCTAATATGTATTTTACCACATACAAAGAAGGTTGGAAAACCGACAGAGGTATGTTGTTTCTTATTTTAGGGACACCAGATATAGTTTATAAATCAAGTGAAACCGAAGTTTGGTTATATTTAGAAGACAGAGAAACACAAGCATTAAGATTTACTTTTGTTAAAACAAAAAATAAAATTAACTTTACCGAATATAATTTAATAAGGCTACCAATATTCAAAGGAATTTGGTTTATGTCGGTTGATAAATTAAGAAAAGGACAGTTTATAGAATAATAATTATGGAAAAAAAAGACATTATTTTTGGCGTATGGCCAATAGTTGAGGCGATTAAATCTGGTAAAACAATTGAGAAATTATTATTAAAAAAAGGTTCTTATAATAGTATTTCAGAAGAACTGAAAGAAGTAATAAAAGAACATAATATAACTATAAGCTATGTGCCAATTGAAAAATTAAACAGCTTAACACGAAAAAATCATCAAGGAGTTATAGCTTTTATTTCACCAATAGAATATTATGAAATAGAGCAAATAATACCATTAGTATATGAAAAAGGCAAAGTTCCGTTTGTATTAGTTTTAGACAGAATTACCGACGTTCGAAATTTTGGTGCAATAGTTAGAACAGCCGAATGTGCAAACATCGATGCTATTGTTATTCCTAATAAAGAAGCAGCACAAATAAACTCAGATGCGATGAAATCATCTGCAGGAGCATTGTCTATAGTGCCAATATGCAAATCAACTAATTTGTATAATTCGGTAATGTATTTAAAAGATTCGGGATTAAAAGTTGTTTCGGTTACCGAAAAAGCTATCGACAGTTACACCAATGTAGATTACAAAGAACCATTATGTTTAATATTTGGATCAGAAGAAGATGGTATAAGTTCGCAGTTATTAAAAATTTCGCATAATCTTGTGCAAATACCTATATTAGGAGAAATTGAATCGCTTAATGTTTCGGTAGCTTCAGGAGTTGCTATTTATGAGGTTGTAAGTCAAAGGTTGAAGAAGTAAATTAATTAATAGATATATAAACCTAATGTTGCTTTTACATCGCAGTATAGTCCGATAATATTTTATTAATATGCCACAAAGCCGATGTGCAAAATATTCGGCAGTTTGTTAGTGATGATAAGTTAGAAAAATGTAAATTATAAGACCTTATTCAAAAATAAATTAAAATCTTTCATCAACTTGAATTGTTTAATTGCGTATGCTTCTACGTTTTCTTGTTCAATAAAATCATCCGAGATATTGTTGGTAAAAGTGTAGCTTTTAAATTTAAGCAAGTCTATATGCTCAAAGTCTTTCGAAAATCCTCGAGGAGCACCCGTTAGTTTTTCTCCATACAATTCAGTAAAAGCTTTTTTAAATTCCGGTTTTTCTATAATTGAAATAAAATTTTTAGAATTTTCATAAATAGCGGTTCTTACCTTGAGTAATGAAATTGGAGGAGGCATATGTATGCCACCAGCCACAATGGAATTCTCGGGTTCAATGTGTAAATAATATCCTGCTGTAAAGGCACTTTTTCCGCCCGGTGCGATAAATGCTCCGAAATGATTTTTGTATGGCGTTTTATCTTTAGAAAAACGTGTATCTCGGTTTATTCGATAGGTGCAATCTTTTGGTGTTAGGTGTGCAACCGATGAATCAAATTTTGCCACATCTTGAATTAGGCGATTGGTAATAGCTTCAAACTCTTCTTTTCTAATTTGATACAATGCACGATTGTCGTTAAACCATTCGCGATTATTGTTCGCACACAATTGACGTAGGAAATATAATATGTCTTTCATTTTAAAATAATTTTAATAGTTTATTTTTTAAGAATAATATGCTATATCATAAACATTAGCTTTTATTAAAACAATTGATAAATTAGTCAATTTGTTGTTATTGGTTGCCAATAACGGTCGGCGGTATGAAATTGTTGGGGATTGCGGGCTACTATTCTGTCTAGTTACACCGAACTTGAAGTGGACCAGAACGCTCGAATAACCACTTAAACCCCAATGTTTTATACCGCTTATTAGGGGCTGGTGTTCATTGTTTTCTGTCTGTTTGTCAGTCATTTAGCTCTCGTTTTTAATCTCTATCAAATTGCTCCAACTTAACCACGAAGCACAAATTTATTTTGTTTTTTTGAGCGATGGTAAAAATGCCTTTGGCAATGTGCTTGCAAATGCGTTGGCTATCTTAATCTTTATCTTTTCCTATCTTTATCCATTCACTAAAAACTACTATAAATCAATGCCTTATATTTATAAAAGGACAATTACTATCTTAAATCTTATCTTTTTCTATCTTATTTGTAAGCACCCAAATTGGATTAGCTGTTGATTTACTATTATTTTTAATAATACCTTCTTTTTTAGACATGTCATAAAGTAAATTTCTAATTTTTGTTCTCTTTTGGGCAGTAGAAAGAACATTTGATAATTTTTCCAACAGTAAATCATCAATTTCGGCTCTAGTAGCTTTTTTGTATTTGGTTATAAACTCAATAACTAGTTTTCTATAATAATCCTTATCAAACGCTTTATTTTTAATGTACGACGCCTTGTCGTCCGTTACGGCTGCAACAGAAGCAGCTACATAAAAATTCGGTTTACGACCCTCAATCAGATGTTCCTTTTTTAAGGTAGTACTTGCAAAATCAGTAATAGTGAGTTTTTTCTGAACTCTATCTAATAATACTACTTTTGAAAGAGATAAATCTTTTCGTTCAATAAGTAATTTTGAATAGTTCTCGTCAATGGCATGACCATACATTTGTAATACAACTTTTTGTGGTTCCGAGAGTAAATAGTCGGGAAGTGGAAAAAATCGGTTACGTTGAGCTAAATACATTGTGTGTATACCGTAGCCCAATCTATCAATCATTCCTAAATTTACCATAGCATTTGCCAGCCAAGTATTGCGATAACGTTCAGGAGTTTTTTTACCTTCTGAATATTCTTCTGGATAACCTTCGAAAAAACTACCTGAATTGCTAAAAATAAGTTTATCAATCTTTTCAGTTACAATTATACGGCTATGAAACGAGTAGTCCTGATGTGCAATACAATTATGCATGGCTTCCAAAATTGAACGAGTATCGTATTTGTTTACTGTTGTTGCCAATAACTCATTGTCTGGAAAAAATTTATATTTTACATTGCGAATATTTTGTAGAACTCTGGTAGTATTTAACAAAAGTGGTGTTCCAAAATGTTCATATGCTTTTTCTTCGGTTTCTAATTTCCAAGTTATTTCGGCAATTGAAGGAAGTAAATAATGTGATGCTTCTTCTTTTCCTAAAAGTATAATTGCGGTATTAGTAATTTTACCATTAATTGTAATTTTAGCTTTATCTAAAAAAGTGGCAGTATCCCAATTGTCAATTTCTTCGAAAAAAGAAGCTCTTGAACTTTTCTCTTTAAATTTTTCAAGAGCAACCATTAAAGCATCTTCGTCTAAATCTTTGATACTGGCTGATTCAATTATTTTCGCACTCCAGTCTTCTTGCGAATTATAAATAATGCGAACAAAATTTGAGTGATTTCTCAAATCAGTTTTGTTACTTCCTATTCTGACAAAAGGTTTTTTCTGGAAGTTTGTAGGTTCGCCTTTTGCAGAAGGAATACGTAATAACACAATGTGTTTGCCGTAAAAGTCAAACTCAAATACTTCGAAGTTAATTTTTGGATACAATAAATTTCTTAACCAAAGTTCTAAATCCTGATTCCCTTGTTTTTCATTAGCAAATGTAAAATTTGTTCCTTTTACAATTAGCGTTTCATCCTCTATACCCCAAACCAAATAACCAAAGGGTTTGTTTGCAATGGTAGCCCCATTGCTCATGGCACTAATATATTCTCCAATTTGTTCGTTGGTAATACTTCCTTTATTGAGCTTAAACTCCAACCATTGCTGTTCACATGGTTGACTGCAAAGATTTTGTAAAAGTATTTGTAAATCAGATTCTGTCATATTATTTTCTATCTTTTTTATCAGCGTATTATTTTCAGTGTCATCATTATTTTTAAATAATATCACCCATTGCGTTGGCTTTGGCAATGTGCTTGCAATTGTGTTGGCAATTTATTATTAATCATATTTTTTTTATAATTTTTCTTATTAAATACAAATACCTAAATGTGTCATTACTCTCCTTATCATACACTTCATTAAATTCTAAAAATTTCTTTCTATGCCCCGATGCTGTCTTTGAAGGATGAATCAAAGGAATTACTCTATATTTATTAGTTGTTAAATTTTCGACAAACACTTTATCTGTTATATTTTCCTTAAAACTAAATTCTTTTACTTTCAAAAATTGTAGTGGAGTTGTACCAAAAGTAATAATAAAGTCAGGTTTTATAAGGTCAATTTCGGATTTCAAAATATTATTGAAAATTATATTATTGGCAAATTCAGAATGTTGCTCCCATCCTGCAAACCATATTTTTCTGGCATCAGTGAGATATACATTTGCTTGATATTCTTCAACTAGTTTTTCTATAAAATCCCAATATTGATTTTTTTCTTGTCTACCTACTTCATGAAAACAATGAAATGAGAATGGAGTATTCAATATAATACTATTATAACCGTCTAAGTTATTTGAAAGTTTAAAAGCATTCTCAGACCTTAATGGTTCTGAGGCGATAATCATAATATTTTTAATACATGTTCCGTCATTTGAAATCCAGCATGGAATGTCTAACCCAGTTAAATAGAAATGTTCAGCATTTTTGAAATTTAATGATGATTTTGTTATTGACTGTTCCGTGCAATCTTTCTTTTCACCATTAAAAATATTTCTAAACAAATTCACTACTTCGTCTAATTGAATATTAACCTTGTCATTAAAGAGTTGACGGAGTATGTTTTCAATCTCATTTATTTTAATAAATTTTTCATCAAATATTTTCATATTTTTATTTTTTTAAATGTTTATTTAAACTTTCAATATCTTTAAAATATACTTCTCTTGGTTTACTGCCTCCGAATGCACCTATGATACCAGCAGCTTCAAGTTGATCAATTATGCGACTAACTCTACTATAGTCTATTTTTAACTCACGTTTCAGAAGAGTTGTGGAACCTTGTTGATTTGTGACTATAATTCTTGCTGCTTCTTCAAAAAGCTCATCTATTAATTCAACGGTAGGAATTTTATAATCTAGTAAATCTAATTTTGAATTTAAAGTGTCAATGCTATTAAATATTTCTTCATTTCTTGTTTCTTCTTTTTCTGTTGTTTTTTCTCTTAATTCTATCTCAGTTGTCGGTTTTTCACTAAAATATTTTCTTTTATCATTTTGAAAAGTTGTTCTGTTTATTTTAGAAATTTCTAATTGAGAAACAGCAGTAAAACCAGTTGTTTTATTAAAGTTCATTGTGTGTTGGAAATTCCTAATAGAATCAGATGGATCTATTAAACTGAAATTTAATTTTTGCAGTTCATCATATGGAAAATAAACTGATAAAATTATTGCATCATCATTATGACCAGTAGAAGAATTAAATATTTCGCCATTTGCATTTATAATGACATCATTTATTGGAAAAAATGCAAAAAATTCTCTAGCTAATCTAATAACAGCACTACATACATAATCTTGATATATCTCATTAAATTTATTTTTAGGAATAGGTCTTTCTTTTATTTCTTTGTCTCGAACAATATATTTCTCATTTTCAGGTATAACATCTTTTCCTTTAACTGTAATATTGATTTGAGGAATTGAGGAATTGAAATCATAACTTATGTAGGTTCCTATTTCATCAGCAAAATCAAAAGGATTATAAAGATTTATTGCATAGTTATAAGCATCATTATCATTTTCTAAAACACCTGTAGCTATAATGTATTCGGAATATAAAGCATCAAATTCTTCTTTTGCTACTTGCCAGAGGTTGTCTATTGATTCTATTGTTTTATAATAATAATTTATATTTGCAACAATTGTTGAAAGGGCATCATATTCATTTTTGATTTTAATTTTTTCTATTTTATTTTCATAATTTTCTATTTTATTTTCATAATTTTCTATAGCACTTTCATTTTCTTCATTTTGTTTGTTTGAGAGAATTTTTGAAAAAACATTAGACCTTTTATGCTTTTTTATTTCATCTTCAATCGAGTTTTTATCTTCTTCCAGTTCTTCAATATTATTTTTAATATTATTGATTTCAGTGTTAATATTATTAATTTCTGATCGGATTCTTTTTGTAAGTTCAGTTATTTCAGATTCATTAATATTTTGAATATCATATTTGTTTTTTAGAGTATTTGAAATATCGGAATTATTATTAATAAAAGATTTTAATATATCAATATCCCATTGTTTTTTTCTGAATATTTGTTCCTCATCTGAAAAATCTTTATTAAATATTTCACCGTTATTTGTAAATGCTTTCCAAACTGAATAATATTCTTTGAGTTCATCAAAATTGTTATATTTATCCATATAAATTATTTGGGGAACTTTCTCTCCTAATATCCACCTAAATCGATATTTAATTGCGTTGATTACCCAATTGAAATCGTCTGCACATATCTTATGAAATGATTGAATTGCCAACAAATAATCATTAAATTCTTCTAATTCTTTTTTGTTTTCTAAAATTTGCTCCCTCTGTTCTTCTAATAAACGTTCTTTTTCATCAATGCTTGCTTGCTTCTCAGCTTCTTTAATATTTTTCTGTTCTTCTAATTCTTCCAGTCTTTGTTGTCTCTCATTTTCTCTCTCTGAACGTCTTTGTTCTTTTTCATAATCTCTTTCACGCTCTTTATATCGTTGTATTTTTTCTCTTTCTTTTTTTATTTCTTCTTTCTCAATAATTAATTTGTGTGGCGTTGACCATTTGTCGCCAACAATTTTATTACTAACCCACTTAGCCGTATTTTTCCCAAGTTCACGTTTGAATGATTCACCAAAAGTTCCCATAAACTAAATTTTTGATTTATAAATATTATTGTTGTGTCCAGTTTTCTTTTCTAAGAAATGTTGAAATGCCATTTATTTACATAACTTTCTCAAGATTCAAATTATCATATTTCATCGAAATGTCTATCATAAATATTTTTTCTAAGCATTGGCTATAACTACTGAATATCAACAATAGTTCGTTCCCATCGTTTAAAATAATACAAACC
>CAZJKL010000015.1:0-49746 GCA_964546655.1 uncultured Bacteroidales bacterium
ATACAGAATAATCTGCCTTATTTCTCAATAATCGTTTTATTGCCCAATCAAATCGGATTAAATTTCTACTGCTCATTGTATTTCAATCTTTTCTGCAAATTTAATCTTTTTTTTTGCTTTGCAATATGTTTAACTTTTTAAAAACGTAAATAAAATTCACTTTTTTTCATATATAATTTCCAAAGTTTGTTCAATTGAGCACAACTATTCTCTATTCAATAAATAAATTTGTATCTTTGTTTTTTAAAAATATTTAAATTTTAAGTAATGAATAATTATAACTCTTTAATATCAATTTCTCCTATCGACGGAAGATATAGAAAAACAACCGAAAATCTTAGCGAATATTTTTCAGAGTATGCTTTAATTAAATTTAGAATATTAATTGAAGTTGAATATTTTATTTCTTTATGCGAAATTCCGTTGCCTGAACTTAATGATTTTGATTCGGACAATTATATAAAACTTCGAGAACTATATTCAAATTTTACCACAAAAAGTGCAAGCAGAATTAAAGAAATTGAAGCTACTACAAATCACGATATAAAAGCTGTTGAATATTATTTAAAAGAACAATTTGATGCTCTTGGATTATCTAAATATAAAGAATTTATTCACTTTGGACTTACTTCTCAAGACATCAATAATACTGCTATTCCATTGTCGTTAAAATTAGGTTTTGAAGATGTTATTTTCCCTGCAATTATTGAAGTTGTAAATAAACTTAAAGAATTATCAAAAGAATGGCAAGATATTGCTATGTTGGCTCACACTCATGGCCAACCGGCCTCTCCTACCCGACTTGGAAAAGAAATTGATGTTTTTATCGAAAGATTAGATAATCAAGTTGAATATTTTCAATATATACCTTGCTCTGGTAAATTTGGCGGTGCTACAGGTAATTTTAATGCTCACTTAGTTGCTTATCCAGAAATTGATTGGAATAAATTTAGTGATATTTTTGTAAACTCTTTGGGGTTAAAACGCCTTCAAACAACTACTCAAATAGAACATTATGATAACCTTGCAGCTTTTTGCGATAATCTTAAACGAATTAATAATATCTTAATTGACCTTGATCGTGATATGTGGACTTATATCTCGATGAGTTATTTTAAACAAAAAATTAAAGCTGGTGAAGTTGGTTCTTCGGCTATGCCTCATAAAGTTAACCCTATTGATTTTGAAAATTCTGAAGGAAACTTAGGTGTTGCTAATGCTATTTTAGAACATTTATCGGCTAAACTTCCTATTTCTCGTATGCAAAGAGATTTAACTGATTCTACTGTTTTAAGAAATATTGGAGTTCCTTTGGCTCATATCTTAATTTCATTAAAATCAACACTTAAGGGACTAAATAAACTCGAATTAAATGTTGATAAAATAAATAGCGATTTAGAAAATAACTGGGCTGTTGTTGCTGAAGCTATTCAAACTATTCTTCGAAAAATAAATTATCCTAATCCTTACGAGGCTTTAAAAGAACTTACTAGAACTAATTCTAAAATAACTAAAGCTTCGATGGAGCAGTTTATTGATTCTTTAGAAATTTCGGATGAATTGAAAATTAAAATGAAAGCAATTACTCCTTATACTTATACAGGAATAAAAAAACAGTAACAAAAAATGAAAGTAAGCGGTTTTTCGTTTATCAGAAATGCTATTAAATTTGATTATCCTATAATTGAAGCTATTACTTCTATTTTGCCTATTTGCGATGAATTTATTATTGCCGTAGGAAATTCTGATGATGATACTTTAAATTTAATTAAAAACATTAATTCTGATAAAATAAAAATTATTGAAACCACTTGGGACGATTCATTAAGAGAAGGCGGAAAAGTGCTTGCTGTTGAAACAAACAAAGCTTTTGATGCTATTAGCTCAGATAGTAGTTGGGCTTTTTATATACAAGGTGATGAAGTTATTCATGAAAAATACCTTGATAGTATAAAAAATGCTATGTTACAATATGAAAATAATGACGAAGTTGAAGGTTTGTTATTTGACTACAAACACTTTTACGGTTCTTATGATTATGTTGCAACTTCGAGGTATTGGTATCGAAAAGAAATTAGAATTGTTAAAAACAATAAAAATATTCGTTCATATAAAGATGCTCAAGGTTTTAGAATTAATGACGAAAAACTAAAAGTTAAGCCTATTAATGCAGAAGTTTATCATTATGGCTGGGTTAAACATCCTAAAGACCAACAAGCTAAACAAGTTAGTTTTAATTCATTATGGCATAACGACGAATGGATTAATGAAAAAGTAGAAAAAGTAGATACTTTTGATTATTCAAGAATTCATTTTCTAAATAAATTTAATGAAAAACATCCTGCTGTGATGGAAAAAAGAATTGAATCTCAAAATTGGGAATTTACTTTTGACCCTACAAAACGGAAAATTAAATTTAGCAAAAGGGTACTATATTTTATCGAAAATGTATTAAACTTTAGATTTGGTGAATATAAAAACTATAAAATAATATAATATGTCTCTACAAAATTTTAATAAAATTACGCCTTTTGAAATTAATGAAAATGTTTTTAAATTAATTGAAAAAGATTGGATGCTTGTAACAGCTGGCGATAAAAACAAATATAATACAATGACTGCAAGTTGGGGCGGTTTAGGTATTTTGTGGAATAAACCTGTTTCGTTTGTTTTTATAAGACCTCAAAGATATACTTACCAATTTATTGAAGAAAATAGTCATTATTCTCTTTCGTTTTTTGATGATAAATATCGAGATGTATTAAACTTATGTGGCACAAAATCGGGAAAAGATATAGATAAAATGAATATTGAAAATTTATCGGCTCTTGAGCTAAACAATGGAATTGCTTTTAATGAAGCTAAACTTATTGTTGAATGCAAAAAGGTTTATTTTAATGACATTTTACCAGAGAATTTTTTAAATGATAAAATAAATACTTTTTACAAACAAGATTATCATCGCCTTTATATTGGTGAAATTGAAAATTGTTATATAAAAAAATAATTATGCTTACTTTATGCAATGCTAAAATAAACATTGGATTAAATATTACCGAAAAAAGGCACGACGGTTTTCATAATATCGAAAGCATATTTTATCCGATAAATATTAATGATTCTTTAGAAATTATTGAATCTAAAAAAACCTCGTTTACATCCTATGGAATTGATATTCCTGGAAATAATGATGATAATTTATGTTTAAAGGCATATAATTTAATAAACCAACATTTCAATTTACCTTCGGTTAAAATAATTTTACAAAAAAACATACCTATTGGTGCTGGTTTAGGCGGTGGTTCTTCTGATGCAGCTAATACAATAAAATTGCTTAACGATAAATTTAAATTGAATTTATCTGATGAAACTATGATTGAATATGCTCGACAATTAGGTAGTGATTGTGCTTTTTTTATTAAAAACAGACCTATTTATGCTCATAGCAAAGGAGATGTATTTGAAGATATTAGATTTAGCTTAAGTGATTATAAAATTTTGCTGGTATATCCTAATTTACATATAAATACAAAAGAAGCATACTCTTTGGTTAAGCCACAAAAACCAGAACATAGCATAAGAGAAATTGTTAAAAAACCAGTAAGCGAATGGAAAGATTTTTTGTTTAATGATTTTGAAAAACCATTGTTAGAAAAATATAAGAATTTAAAAGAAATTAAAGAATTAATGTACAGAAACGGAGCAATATACGCTTCGATGACAGGCAGTGGCTCGGCTATTTATGGTATTTTTAATGAATTCCCTGACGATATTTCATCATTTGAAAATAATAGTGTTTGTTTTAAAATTTAATTTTACCCATTTAAAATGGAACGAATAATATTTTTGTATTAGCTAATTAATACCCAACAAAATAAGAATAGTCTGGGAAATACTGCATATAATCTATTTCCTCTTCATCATATTCAACCAATTGATTGTTTTTAAATTCTAAATAAACTATTTTAACTGGTATTCGTCCTTCATATACTTTTGGTAATTTCCCATAGTCTTTAGGGTCAATTTTTGTAAATTGAATTGGCATATATATTATTTTGGTTCCAAAAATTGAATACTCAAAGCAATTATTTGGAACTGAACTGTCACATTCTAGGTAATAATTTAAAGAACCGTCTTTCCCAAAAACCATATATTTTACCAAAGTTGAATCTTTAATTGTTAAAAAACTTATGTTGTTATTAGTATCTGTTACAAATTCTATTGAGTTTTTTAATTTGCCATTTTTATCAGAATTAGAATATTCAAATTTACAGCTATAATCACTATATGTTTGTATAACTTTGTTGTCTCCAATCGAGTATCTCTGTTTTTTTTTATAATATGCACTATTCTCATAATATACTTTTGTGTTTAAATCTTTAATTTTAAAAAAACATTGTCCTTTCATTGTAGTATCAATTTTACTAGATATTAAAGTATTATTAATATTTTTCTTTTTAAATACATATTTACTAGAATCTAATTGACTAACAAAATAATTTGTATCTTTTTTATTGTTTTGACTTTTAGACTCAAAACACAAAAGAAGAATAAGTGTAATGTTAATAATTATTAAAATATTTTTTTTCATTTTTTATTTTTTATTTTTTATTTTTTATTTTTTTCTTCAATTTTATCTTTTAAACATCTTATACAAAATCCCATATTAAAATCTGTAACAGGACTGTTCATTATTTTACTCCATCTAATTTGTTCACATGGTTCAAAAAAGTCTCCTAATAATTCCATATAAACTCCCTTATCAATATTATATGCTGTCTTATACGATGTAGAAGTCCACAAAAAACGTTTATTCCAATAAATATTCCCATAATAAAAACTTCCATTACTATATCTATTGTTTGTAATTAGTTTATTCCTATAAATTATCATTTGACAATAAATATCTTCTTTACAAGTAAAATATTTATTATAATCTTTCAAATCATATTTACTAAAAATGAAAGAATGAAATTCCATAAACTCTTCAAATGTTGGAACATGCCAACCTGCAGGACAAATTTTATTTGTTAAAACAGTTTTAAAATTATATAATGCACCATAATATTTATAATTAATTGAATCATTAACATACCAACAATAGCCAGGCATATTTGTATTAGCCCACGTATCACATTCTTCTATTAAAGTAATATTTGAACCATCATTATATTTTGTGGTTTTTAAATTCTGTATCATCCATGTTTGATTCCCAAATTTTACAGTTAAATATCTATTTTTATCTAAATCTTCTATAAAATTATTTTTTTCAGGAACTTCTATTAATAACAATAATACAAAATTTTGGGAACCTTTTTCACAAGTGTATGTAATAGGTATACTTTTTTCCAATTTGACAATACTATCATAAATTCTTCTATTAATTTTGTCATCGCTCCAACTTTCAAATGGCTTAAAACCAATTTCATACCTATTTTTTAACCTTAAAATATTAGTTGGAATTTCACATATATGAAAATATCTTTTGTATAAATAATCATTAGATAAAATTGTATCTACTTCTAACATCAAAAAATCAATATTTCGGTTATTTGCAATTAAGCAATTGAAATTATTATCATCTTTAATAACAATGTTAACATTTCCTATGGAATCTGTTTCCAATTTGTCAGATTTGCTATATACTATATCTCCATTTATAGAATCTAAAAATATTTTTATTCTTGTATTAATTTTCCTGTTTTTTAATGCTTTATTATTTTTATCTTTTATTTCAATCTTATGTTCTAAAAAACAATGACCTGTTATATGATTAATTGTGTCCTTTTTTGTGGATTTAACTTCTGGCAAAAAAAAATCAAACCCACATTTAAAATGGTATAGTGTATCCTGCGATTTAATTGAACTACTAAAATTAATAATTATAAAAAGCACAATTAATATTCTTATTATTAAACACTTAGAGAATAAAAAAACTTTACCAAAACACATAACCTTATGTATTAATTTAATAATGTATTAAAACAAATTTAATATTTTTTAATATAATAACAACCTTTGTTTTATTTTGTTACACTTATTTTGAATCAAATTTTAAAGTCACAAAAAAAATTATTACTCTATTTTAATAAAACACTAAAACCCAATAGGATTTCTTGGTTTGGGGTTTTCTTGTTTTTCTATTAATTCGTCAAGATAGTTAAACACTAATTCAATATTTTTATCGTGATTTTGCAAATGTTTTTTTATTTCTTCAATTTCTAGTTTTATATTTAAATTATCGGTAAGAATTTGACGTATGCGTGTAAATATTCGCATTATTTGAATATTTACTTCAATAGCTCGTTCACTATTTAAAACACTTGAAAGCATTAATACACCATGTTCTGTAAATACAAATGGAAGATATTTTGAAAATCTTCCTTGTTTTAAGGTCGCAAATTGCGACCTTAAAATAGCCTGTTCTTCTTTGGTTAATTCAAACATAAAATCTTCAGGGAAACGATTAAGATTCCTTCTTACTTGTTCTTTTAGTCTTTTTGTTTCAATTCCATAAAGTTCTGCTAAATCATTATCTAACATAACTTTTTGCCCTCTAATTAGATAAATCTTGCTCTCGATTATTTCATTTGCAATAATTATTTCTTTATTCATTATATGTAATTTTATAATTAAATTAAAATTACCTCAAAAATAATAAAATAGAATATTTAACCACCAAAATGAATATATTTTTTTTTCCATTTTTTATTTTTTATCTTTTTCTTCAAGTTTATCTTTTAAACATTTTATACAAAATCCCATATTAAAATCTGCAATAGGGCTTTTCTGAACTTTGCTCCAACCTCTATGACCACCTGGATCGAAAAACTGTAATCTGCTTTCATATATACACCTTGTTCTATATTATAATTATTTTTATAAAATATTGAACTCCATAAAAAATAATCAAAAGACAATAAAAAAGTGAAAACAACGGAGCTTGTTGCCAAAGTTGGCGGAATTTTACTTCCTTATCAAGCCGTGATAAATTTACAATATTTTTTTTCTAACCGCAAGTAAAGTTGATTTTTTCAGCAGCCAATTGTAAGCAAAATAGTGTTGTGGGTAGTGGTTTTTTTATATCTTGTCTATGTTTAAAAATGTCATTTAAAATTTATATATCCGTAATTTTATTTATTCTTGCTTGTAGTTCAAAAATTCTTTTAATTAACTTATCAAATGTTAAATAGTCTCCATATATCATAAATTTTGTCATTTCTTTATAATCAATTTCATAGTATTTTATTATAGCTTCAGGTGGTATAATTTTAATACTACGTGGATTATGATTTTTATAGTCAATACCTCTTAGTGGGTTGAATTTTTCTCTATGAACAACAATATTCTTATATAAGGCTTTGTTCTTTAGTGCTTCTATACCATGTTCTGTATCCATCAGTTTTTCTAAATCATATAAATGTCTCGAAAGTCTATCAATACGTATCTTTTCTATGCTTTGAGAAAATTCTTCATGAAGTAAAAATACTTTTTCTAAAAAAGTTCTTTGTGGAAGTACTGTTGATATAGCAAAAGGAATTGTCCCAAAACTCTGTAGAGAGAAATTATCACTCAAAATTGAGTTGATTTTTCTTACCTCAATAGGTTCCATTAATGATCTGGAACCTATTTCTATCAAAACCCTTTGTGGTAAATATTCTGATTTATCAATTACTGAATTATAATTAAGTTCAATTACTTGTGGGTCTTTATCTGAATCTTTTACTGGTTGAGCAATTAGCTTACATTCATTAATAGCATTCCACTCAGTCAATGTTTCAATTAAGTCTGCAAGAAATTTAGTTGATATAAATTCACAAGATTGTTTCCTTAGAGTTTTAATTTGAGTTTTACTTAAATCACCATCAAACCCAAAAAACTTTCTATCAATAGCCAAATCTATATCTTCAGAGAATCTTTCTATCAAATTCCAACCTTTACTTAATGAAGTTCCACCTTTGAAAACTATGTTTTTACTATAAGGCAAAGAAAATGAAGCATTCAATGCTAATGTTACCCACCAATCTTTTTCAATTGCTACTGAGGGTAAGCCTGTTAATTCTGTTGTCTGATTCAGAAATTCAATTCTTCTTTCCTTTGATAATGTTATCCAGTTGGTATTCATCTAATCGTTTTTATTAATATTCTGTTTATCCAAGCTGGTGCAAGCTTAGCATCATTCATTATATTTTCTTTTTTCTCTTTTTTTAATATATTTTGAATTTTTATTATTGTTTCTTCATCTAATTTTAAATGTCCAATAGTTTTGAGTGCTTGAATTACCAAACTACTTATTTCTCCTTTTGCTAATAAATTTTTAGGGCTTGTATGTTTAAATGTTATTACTCTTTTACCGACTTTAATACTTCTTGATGCTCCATCGGTCAGATAAACTACTTTCATTGGAACTTGAGTTGATAAACCTAATTTATTTAACGCTTGAACGCCTGTTGCTACTATTCTTGCTTTGTCTCGTCTTGCAATTGCTTTAGCTATATCTTCCGTTGATGGAAATAGAATGCCAAGTTCTTTGTCTATTTTTGGATATAGATAAATACCATGAGCAATGCGAATAATAATTTCCTTCTCTTTCAACCTTAGTAAGGCTTTCTTTACACTTTCAGAATTACCGTAATCTAAAAAATCATCTACAAAAAGAACGCTTCCTTTTTGATATGAATTCAGAACACCGGCAATTTTATTTTCTACTATTGGTCTTTCCATTATTTTAATTTCGTCCCAAATTTAATAAATATTTGGGACAAAAAACATATTATGAATATTTTTTTTGTCCATTACCCACAACATCATTATATCTTTGTATTGTTGTAGTTTGCCCCATAAAATTATAATTATTATTGATGTATTTACAACTTAATGGTTCCCAAGTAGCAAAATATTTATTTACATCTTTTAAGTCAACTTTTTTATAAATAAACCTATGAAGTTCCATGAACTCTTCATACGTTGGAACATGCCAACCAAATGGACAAATTTTGTTTGTTTTAACAGTATAATAATTGAGAGTGTTGTTCGTATCTAGAAATAGGTCGAATGATTGTAGAGGAAGAGCAAAATGGTAAAGAACGTGCTGAATATGGAAAACAAATTTTAAAAGAATTATCCACCCGTTTAAGTATTGAATTTGGAAAAGGTTTTTCTGTAACTAATCTTCAACAAATGAAGAATTTTTATAATATTTACGGAAAACAACAGACAGTGTCTGCTAAATCATTGGGATTTTAACAAAACCATCACAATTTTGCATTGCAATTTATGATAAACCATTAATTTAGGAGCCGAATAAAGCTTGATGTATTAAGTAAAGGTATTAATATATATAATTATTATCCCGATACTTGCTGAAATGTTTAATAGACTCTTTCAACTAATAATAACAAAGTTTTATCTCACTAATTTTCTTAATTATGAATTGTTCTAACAAGCTTTGAGGTATCAAACCCTTTTTCTTTTAATCGCAAAACAATTTCATTGTAAATGTTTTCATCAATGCTTTTTGTTCGGGACAAAATCCATAAATACTTTCTATTAGGGTGACCTACAACTGCATAGCTATAATCATCGGCTAAATCAATTATCCAATATTTACCTTTAAATGGCCAAAAAAATTGCACTTTTAATTTTGCATTTCCAGTATTTTCATCAACAAATGCTTTTCCTTTTATTGAAGATAATTTACCATTTACACTATCTAAATTGCATTTATTTTCAACTATCACATAACCTTCTTCACTAAGTGAATATTCGGCAGTAGTGCAATGACAACCTTTTTGAAACTTTTGAGGGAAAGAAGATATCTCGTACCACTTACCTAAATATTTACTTAAATCAACATGCCTAACAACATCCAAATCAGGAGATTGTGATTTTATAATTTCAACAACACCTATTATTAATATTATTAAAACAACACCAATTATTAATATCTTCATTATCTTTTTTTATAGTTTATTTCAATAATTTTTTAATAGCTTTAGTTTCTTTTTCGTAACCTGGTTTTTCTAACAAAGCGAACATATTGTTTTTATATGCTTCAACACCTGGTTGGTCAAAAGGATTTACATTAAGCATATAACCACTAATTGCACAAGCTTTTTCGAACATATAAATTAATTGTCCTATTGTTTCTTCTGAAACTTCATCAATATTAATTTTTATATTAGGAACACCTCCTTCAACATGTGCGATACAAGTTGCTAATTCTGCTGTTTTATTAACTTCGTTAATTGATTTTTTAATCAAATAATTTAAGCCATCAGTATTTTCAGAATCATTTGGAATTGGTATTTTATTTTTTGACTTGTCAACACTAATTATTGTTTCGAACAAAAGCCTTTCTCCGTCTTGAATATATTGCCCCATCGAATGCAAATCGGTTGTAAATATTGCTCCCGCTGGAAATATGCCTTTGTTTTCTTTTCCTTCGCTTTCGCCATAAAGCTGTTTCCACCATTCAATAAAATAAACAATATTAGGCAAGTAAGAAGCCATCATTTCTATTTTTTTACCTTTTCGGTATAACAAAGTTCTTAGTGCTGCATAATAAAGAGCTGGATTTTTTTCAATGTCAACCAACTTACAGGTTTTTTCCATCGCTAATGCTCCTTTTAATATTTTGCGAATATCAAATCCTGCAGAAGCTATTGGCAGTAATCCAACCGGAGTTAAAACAGAATACCTTCCTCCTACATTATCAGGTATAACAAATGTTTTATAACCTTCTATGTCGGCTAATTTCTTTAAAGCTCCTTTGCTTTCATCGGTAATAGCTATTATTCTTTTTTTAGCTTTTCGTTTACCATACTTATTTTCTATATGATTTTTAATTATTCTGAAAGCTATAGCGGGTTCGGTTGTAGTTCCTGATTTTGATATAACAATTACCGAATATTGTTTCTTATTTAAAACATCTAATAAATTAGAGTAATAGTCTTCACTTAAATTTTGACCTGCATATATTATTATTGGCCTTGTTTTATTGCTTTTTGGTAATAAGCTATTAAACTGATGCGAAAGCATATCTATAACTGCTCTTGCTCCTAAATAAGAACCACCTATTCCAACTACTACAATAACTTCCGATTTTTTATTAAGTTTTGAGGCTATATCTCTAATGCATTCTATTTCATCTTTTTTAATTTTTGATGGTAAATCCATCCATCCTAAAAATTCATTTCCTTTTCCTTTTTTCGAATCTAATAAATTTAACGCTGATACTAGTTCACCATTAATTTTTTTAATGTCGGCATCTGTTATCCATTTATTAACAAATGTAGAATCTACCTTAATTTGAGCCATATTCTTTAGATTTTTAAATTTTAATAAAGTTAAATAAATTAAATTGAATTTTTAAATTTTCAATATAAATTTATCAGATAAGATAAATAAAATATATTGCTAAAAATCCAACTATATATCCAACAAATATTTGACTTAGTGTGTGTGCTTTTAAATACATTCTACAAGTTCCTATTAACCCTGAAACAAGAATTAAAAGAAGAAAAAAATGAGTTAAACTAACATTGAAATTAAGAATTATAAAAAATATTAATCCTGAGATATAACCAATTCCTATCATATGAGTGCTAATTTTCCAAAATGTATTAATTATTAAGCCTATAATTGTTGCTATAAGAATTCCTAATATAAATATGCTTAAATAAATAGGCAATTGTAGTTTAATTAACAAGTAATATAGAGCAAAATATGTTATTATTATAAATAAATACGGAAACCTACGTTCTTCTTTTGTTTCAAGGTAAATGCTTTTTATTTGTTTTGTTTTTAACAATATTGCTATCATTATCAAAGGCATTAAAACAGTGAAAAACAAGAAGATAAAATAAATTTTTAATTTAGCTTCTAATGCAAAATTTGATAGATATGTATTTGTATTAAAAACAATTAAAATGGTTAAAAAAGGCATAAATATGGGGTGAAACAAAACAGATATTATTTTAGCAAAGGTCTTCATATATTTATAGTTCTTTTCTTAATCTTGCCACTGGAATACCTATTTGTTCGCGATATTTTGCTATTGTTCTTCTAGCTAAATTATAGCCTTTTAATTTTAAAAGTTCAACTAGCTTTTCATCGGTTAATGGATTTAATTTATCTTCTTCTTTAATAGATTCTTTTAATATTTCCTTTACTTCTATGGTTGAAACCTCTCCGTTATCAGAATGCAATGACTCTGAAAAAAAGCTTTTAAGTAAAAATGTTCCATAAGGTGTTTGAACATATTTATTACTTGTAACTCTTGATATTGTTGAGATATCTAAGCCTGTTAATTCGGCAAGATCTTTTAATATCATTGGTTTTATTTTGGTTTCATCTCCCGAAACAAAATATGCTTTTTGATATTTTGCCAATTCGGTCATAACTGCCATTAATGTTGAATATCTTTGTTTTATTGCATCAATAAACCATTTTGCTGATTCAATTTTTTGTTTAACAAATAACAGTGCATTTTTTTGATCTTTCGAATAATTAGTTTTGTTTTGATTGTATTCATGAAGCATTTCATTATACCTGCTATTTACTCGTAAATCTGGAACATTTCTACTTGTTAAACTAACTTCTATTTCGCCATCTTCAACATTTATAATAAAATCGGGAATAATTACTTCGGTTGATTTAGAATCATTACTTATTGTATTTCCGGGCTTAGGATTTAATTTTAATATTTCAGCTATTGCCTCTTTTAAGTTTTCTTCTGTAATATTTAACCTAGAAATAATTTTTTCATAATGTTTTTTAACAAAATCATCAAAATAATTTTCAAGAATCGAAATTGCTATTTTTACACCTTTTGTTTGCTCTTCTTTTCGATGTAATTGTATCAATAAACATTCGTTTAAATTCCTTGCTCCTATACCTGAAGGGTCAAAACTTTGAACTATTTCTAAAACTTCATTTATCTCGGTTTCACTAGCTTCAATATTTTGAGAAAAAGCTAAATCATCTGATATCGAATATAAATCTCGTGTAAGGTATCCCGACTCATCAATATTTCCTATTATATGTTTACCTATAATTATTTGTTTTTCCGAAATTACTTTTAAACCTAATTGATAATATAATGTTTCATACAAGTCTTGTCCTATAGATAATGGCGTTGTTTTTTCTTTATCGTCTTTACTTGTATTATTAACCTGAAGCCTATATTCCGGAACATCGTCATCAGAAATATAATCATCTATGCTAAAATCATCGTTATTTGAATCGTCTTCATTTTCATTATTATCATCAAATTCGTCTTCATAAAGCTCATCACTTTCTTCATTGCCTTCTTCTAATGCTGGATTTGCTTCTAGTTCATCTTTAATCCTTTGCTCTAATGCAAAAGCAGGAACTTGAAACAATCGCATCAATTGTATTTGTTGAGGCGATAATTTTTGTAATATCTTTAATTGTTGTTTTTGTGATAACATAAAATATTATTAAAAATCTGCATTTTTAGGTGTTCTTGGGAATGGTATCACGTCTCTTATATTCGTCATTCCTGTTACAAATAAAACTAATCTTTCGAAACCTAAGCCAAAACCACTATGTGGTGCACTTCCATATTTTCTTGTTTCGATATACCACCATAAATCTTTTTCAGGAATTTTTAATTCTTTTATTCTATTTGTTAATTTAGTATAATCTTCTTCTCTTTGTGAACCTCCAATTATTTCGCCTATTCTTGGGAATAAAACATCCATTGCTCTAACGGTTTTTCCATCGTCATTTTGCTTCATATAAAATGCTTTTATAGACATTGGATAATCGGTTACAATAACTGGTTTTTTATAGTGTTTTTCAACTAAATATCTTTCATGTTCCGATTGCAAATCGCTACCCCAAGAAACAGGAAACTCGAATGGTTGATTTGAACTTTGTAATATTTCAACTGCTTGAGTATAGGTAATTCTTTCAAAATTATTATTAACAACAAAATTTAATCTTTCAATTAATTCTTTATCAAACATTTGATTCAAAAACTCGATATCATCTTTACAATTTTCTAAAGCATATTTTATTAAGCTTTTAAGAAAATCTTCAGCTAAATCCATATTATCAATAATATCGTTAAATGCCACCTCTGGTTCTATCATCCAAAACTCAGCTAAATGTCGTGGTGTATTCGAATTTTCGGCTCTAAATGTTGGACCAAATGTATAAATTTTAGATAATGCTAATGCTCCCAATTCGCCTTCAAGCTGACCAGAAACGGTTAAACTAGTTTCTTTACCAAAAAAATCTTTTTGATAATCTATTTTTCCGTTTTCATCTTTTGGTAAATTATTAATGTCGAGTGTTGTTACTCTAAACATTTCACCTGCTCCTTCGCAATCTGAACCAGTGATAATAGGTGTATGTAAATAATAAAATTTATTTTTATTGAAATAACTGTGTATTGCAAAAGATAATGCATGGCGGATTCTTAAAACTGCACCAAATGTATTTGTTCTTGGTCTTAAATGTGCAATTTCTCTTAAAAACTCCATCGAATGACCTTTCTTTTGTAAAGGATAAACATTTGGATCTGCTGTTCCGTATATTTCAACTTTTGTAGCATGAACTTCACATGTTTGTTCGCTTCCATGTGATTCAACAAATTTACCTTCAACCGAAATACAAGCTCCTGTAGTTATTAATTTTAATTCTTCTTCATCAAAATTAGGAACATCAATAACTATCTGAATATTTTTAATAGTTGTTCCGTCATTTAAGGCTATAAAGTTTATGCTTTTATTTCCTCTTTTTGTTCTTACCCAACCTTTAACTAAAATTTCTCTCTCGAATTCTTTTGAATTTAATAATTCTTCTACTGTATTTCTCTTTAATTTTGTCATTTTATTTTAATTTTATTTATTTTAAACTGCCTATTATATTTAGATAAGTTAATAAAAAACACATCTAAAAAAACGAGCAACAAAGTTAATAATTATTTCTGTTTTTATTAAAACTTTTTATTCATTAACTAAAAACTATCCTTATTTTGTTTATTTATTATGTTTATCATACATAATTACTTTCTCAAGTTATTGAATTATTTTTTTTTAAAATTCATTTTGTTAATATTTCCGAAACACTTTAATCTACATTTACACCTATATTAAATCTAATAATATAATTTATAATTACCCTTTTCAGGATTTAATCCAACAAATTTTAACATATAATTAATAAATGCTTATTGATCGCATATTTATTCACATATCTACCTATTTAACATGGTTTTATGAAAAATAGAATATTGGCAATTAATAAGTTTTTAACTAGAACATAATTATTTCAAATACACTTTTGACTAAAATAATTTAGTTATTAAAAAATAAATTATACATTTGTAAAATTATTTATGATATTTTATACTAACTAATTATTTTTTTATTGAAATTAACTTATAAAATTAATCGAATAAAAATTTTACGAATAATTATTATTAATTGTAACACATAGGATTTAATGGCGTATAAAATAACACAAATTAGAATTATTTTTAACTTTTAAAAAAGCAAATTATGGATATTCAAAAGAACATTAAGCTATTAAGAATAGCAAAAAGCTACAATCAAGAGTATATGGCTAAGAAATTAAAAATTTCTCAATCGGGTTATGCAAAATTAGAAAGAGGTCAAACTGAAATTACATTAAATAGACTTCAACAACTTGCTGAAATTTTTGGTATGCCAGTTTATGAAATTATTAATTTGGGTAAAGGCGGAGAATCTTCTGTTTCTCAAATATTAACTCCTGATGAGTACAAATACCAAAGACACGACTACGCTCCTGCTTCTAGAAGCTACGAGAATGAGTTAATTAGTGAGTTAAAAGAAAAAGTTAATTTATATAAACAACTTTATGAATTAACTAAAGATGAATTAGAAAAATACAAAAGCAAGATTAAATAAGTAAAAAAATTACTTTTTATAGGCTGTAATTATTATTTTTACAGCCTATTTTTTTTTATTTTTTATTGATAATTAATTTCTATCATGAAAATATTTTTTTTCATATCTTTTATATTTCTATTTTCTTTAGTTTATTCGCAAGATAATATTAATTCTATTAAAAGTATTTTCCCAAACCAAGATGCTATCTGCACTCAAAACACCGAAGAAGTAAATATTTTCATAAAAAACAATAAAATAAATATTGTATCAAATTTATTCACAGAAAGATTATTCTTATCAGAGAATGCTCAGATATATGCAGATGCATACATTATGAGTAATTCTTTTATTAATGTAGAAAATATAAATGCTTATTTATTAATTCCCAAAAACAATAATTATTCTAAATCAAAAATTAATACCATTGAGGTAAAAGATAATATGTCTAATTCGGTTTTTTTTGATGACAATAAAATTTATCACATAACTTTTCCGAAAATATATAGTAACTATAAAACCTCTGTTTCATATACCGAAATTACTAAAGAACCTCACTTTTTTCAACCTTTTTATTTTAGTTCTTATTTACCGTGTTTAAAATCACGATATATAGTTAATGTTTCAAAAGATATTGATATTACTTTTAAAATAAAAAACGATTTTAACAATTCTATTACTTACTCAAAAATTGATAAAGGCAATACAATTACGCATATTTGGGAATCTTCTAATTTAAAAAAATACAAATTTATTGATGATAATATTGGGTTTTCTTATTATGAACCTCATATTATTATTATGATTGATAATTACAAAATTAATGGCAAAAAAACTACTGTTTCATCTAGTGTTGATGATTTATATAAATTGTATTTTGGTTTCATAAAAAATATTAATAAGAAATACAGTCCAGAACTAATAAAAACAACCGATTCTTTAACAAAAAATTTAAGTAATATTAACGATAAAATCGAGTCAATTTTTTATTGGGTTCAAAATAATATAAAATATATAGCTTTTGAAGATGGTTTAGAAGGATTTATTCCTCGTGAGGCTGATTCAATTTTTAAAAACAGATATGGTGATTGTAAAGATATGTCGAGCTTAACTTATTCTATGTTAAAAATTGCAGGGATTGATGCTCATTTAACGTGGATCGGAACAAGAAAAATACCATATTCATACAACGAAACTCCTTCGAGCATCGTTGATAATCACATGATTGTTAGCGTTAAACTTAATGATAAATTTGTTTTTTTAGATGCTACAAGTGATTACATCCCTTTGGGTATGCCTTCGGGATTTATTCAAAGTAAAGAAGCATTAATTAGCGTTGATAGTGTTAATTATATTATTGATACTGTTCCAATTGTTTCTAAAGAAAAGAATGCTTTTTATGATTCAACATTTATTGAATTTGACACGAAAAATTTAAAAGGTTATTCTCATTGTCAGTTTAATGGATATAAGAAAAATGAAATATCAGCAAAATTAATTCGGAAACAGCCTTTAAAACAAAAAGAATTTCTTGAAAGTGAACTAACTAGAGGAAACAATAAATTTAAACTTGATACTTTTAGTTTTAATGATATTTATAATAGAAATATACCACTAAATATTAAATATAAGTTTAACACACCAAACTATGTTAATACTATAAACAACGATATTTATTACAATATTAACATCGATAAAATATTTTATAATGAATATATCGATACAGTAAATATGAATTTTAATAAATATATCGAAAATACCATATTAAATAAAAGCTATGTTAAACTAGATATACCTGCAAATTTTAAAATTGTATCTATTCCTCAAAACATGTCATATAAAAACAATTTATTTGGATTTGATATTAAGTATGAAATAACGAATAACTCAATCATCTGTAATACAGAGTTTTATATAGATGCTTTATGGATTAATAAATCGATGTTTAAAGAATGGAACTTAATGATTGATAATTTAAACAAATGTTATAACCAAACTATTCACTTAAAAAAAACAAATTAAAATGAAAATTTTATTTACGTTCTTATTTATATTTTCAATTTTCAGTATTTATAGTCAAGATTATAAATATAAAAATTATGAATGGGAAAGCTCTCCTAAGGCATTTATTCCTAATGAAAAAGAAAAATCAGAATCTTATATTGTTCTAAAAGACCAACAATCTTACGAATATGTTTTAACTGAACCTAACAATGATATTTTTATTTACTATTTAAAACATCAGAAAATTTGGGTTAATGACGATAAAGCTATTGAATTATTTAATACTTCATATATACCAATGTATGGAGTTGTTGAGGCGGTAAAAATTAAAGCAAGAGCTATTACTTCAACAGGAAAAGCAATTGAAATTGATGATTCAAACATTAAAGATATTGCTAATTATGAAAACTACGGTGCTTTTAAATTGTTTGCAATTAAAGGTATCGAAAAAAACTGTGTAATTGAGATATTATACATTTTAAAAAAGCAACCTACCTCCTATTATGGTAGTTTTACTTATCAGAAAGATGGAATAGTTAAAAATGTTAAAACCGAAATTATTTCTCCAAAACATCTAATTTTTAGATATAAAGGTTATAATGGTCTTGATAAAATAACCGACACTATTATTGACGAAAAACATTATATAATAGCAAATATTGACTCTGTACCAGTATTACAAAAAGAAACTTATGCTTCGTATTATTCGAATTTAACACGATTTGAATACATTTTTGATTATAATTCAAATAATCAAAAAACATCTTTTTATACTTGGGCTTATGCGGCTCAAAAAGAATATGAATATATTGCAAAAGATGTTTCGGCCGATAAATTAGTTCAAAAAGCTATTAATAAATTAAAAATTAATGAAAAATCTGAAGAAGATAAAATTATTACAATTGAAAACTACATAAAAAATAACTTTATACTTTCAGAAAACAATATTCCATCTGATTTAGCTGAAACTTTTAGTTCTAAAACCATTTCAAAATATGGGTTTGTTAAACTATTTGTTAAGTTTTTAGAATCGGCTAATATTGATTTTCAGACTGTTATAACAACCGACAGAACAGATTTAGTTTTCGACAAAGATTTTATGACTTATTCTTATTTGAATGAATATTTAATTTATTTTCCAAACACCGATAAATATTTATATCCATCTGATAAAAGATATAAATATGGAATTTTCCCTTCTGGTTTAGGTGATAACTATGGATTATTTTTAAAAACCCTTAAAATTGGTGATGTAAAAACTGCTCTTCACGAGATTAAATTTATTGTTAATCCTGGTGGAATAGTAAATTACAATAATCTTTATTTAGATGTAAAGATTAACGATGCTTTTGACAACACTAATATTTACATGAAACATTCTTTTTCTGGTCAAACAGGTATGTTTATTCAACCAGACTACCTTATATATACCGAAGAAGAAAAAAATGAGTTTTTAGATTTAATGATAAAAAGTATTAGTAAAGATGCTGTTATTACAACTAAAAAGGCATTAAATACTAATCCAGACACATCTCTTTATTTTAAACCTTTTATAATTGAATCTGATTTCTCGACTAAATCGGTGATAGAACAAGCCGGTAATAATTATTTATTTAAAGTAGGAACTTTAATAGGTGAACAATCTGAATTGTATAATAAAGATGAACGAAAATTAAATATGGATGTTGAATATCCTCATAAATATTACAGAGAAATTAAAATTAATATTCCTGATGGTTACAAGGTTTCTGGATTAGAAAATCTTAAAATTAATATTGATTTCAACAATAACATTGGGTTTGTTTCAGATTATGAAGTTAAAGATAATTACATTATAGTAAAAATTAACGAATACTATAATTCTACACAATATCCTTTATCTTTTTATGAAAATTTCAGAAAGGTTATAAATGCTGCCGCTGATTTTAATAAAATTGTTTTGATATTCGAAAAGAAATAAAACAAAAAAATAACGGCTTATAATAAGGTAATTACGATTTACAAACTGTATCAAGACTAAACATCTTTTCTTGAACAGTAGCTCTTGTCACCCTAGCAATGAAGGGTCTAATACAAGCAAAGATGCTTCGTGTCTTAGCAGGACAAAAAAGGCGGTCAAAACCACAAAAACATGTACTTTCTTGACCGCCAAATTTATGAACCTTTTATAAATATTTTGTAAAAATATGATTCTATTATTACAAAATATTTTATTGAAAAAATCTACTTTCTGCTAGAAATAGCCATAATAACACCTAAAACGATACCTAAAAGTGCTGCAAATGAAATTTGATATTGAGCTGGCATTAAGAATGTTATAGTGTGAGCTGGAATCCAGAAGAATGGTATTGTTTTTTTAAAGATAAAATCCCATTGAACAAACCAATTTAAGCTTGGAAATATTTTACCAAATTGAATTGGTGTAAAAAAGCCTTTTAAAGTTCCGTTATTATTAATTATATGTGTGTCGGTAATTTTATGAAATGTCATAAAAACAGGAGCAAAAATAAGGTTTAATAAAGCACTAATAGAAAAAGCAGTTATTAAACGAGTAAAACCTAATTGATTTTCAAAAGCCGAAAAAACATCTGGAATATCTTTTCCCATACAAGAAATTGCATTTGGTAATCCAAATAATTTTTCTAATACAACAGGCGTTCCTACAGCAAAAACTATAAAAGCCATTTTAATAAATATTCCTAAAAAACCCCAAACCATTGCTCTTGGCAATAAGCCAAATCCTTTTTGGTATATTTCACCTGTTTTAATTCGCAACCCTATAACTTCACCAAATGTTGCTAATAAAGCAAATTTTAAAAAGCTAGTTATTGCCCAATATTTATCGTTAAATAAAATATTTGTGTGAAATGTTTTTAAAATTTCTAATGGAATAAATGGAAATATTAATACGCACGCTATTAATACTAAAATTAAATCATTCTTTTTCATGTTTTTTATCTTTATTTGTAATAATTAAATGTTAAACAAATCGTCTTCTCCGAATAAAACTATATTGTTTTTATTTAAAAGCTCAACCGTTTCTGTAATGTCTTCTGTTCTTATTATCATAACTGCTTTTTCATCTAATTTTGAAAGAAAAGCATAAGTATATTCAACATTAATATTGTTTTCTTTTAAAACACTTAAAACATCAACAAATGCTCCTGGAGAATCGCTCATTCCAACAGCTAAAACATCATTTTCCGATACCGATAATCCTTCTGAAGTAAGAACTACTTTTGCTTTTTTAGGATTATTTACTATCATTCTTAAAATACCAAATTCTGATGTATCTGCTATTGATAAGGCTAAAATATTAATATCTGATTTTGATAAAATATTTAGTACTTCGTATAAACGACCTTTTATATTTTCTAAAAATACCGATGTTTGACAAATTTTCATTTTCTTATGGATTTTAAATTATTTAATATTTCTTTTATCTATTACTCTAACTGCTTTACCTTCGCTTCTTGGAATGCTTTTAGGTTCAACCATTGTAACTTTAACTTTTAGTCCTATTTGTTTCTCGATGTGGTTTTCAATTTTCTTTCTAACATTCTGAATATCTTTTATTTCGTCTGAGAAAATTTTACCAGAAACCTCAACTTTTACTTCAATTTCATCTAAAAACTCAGGTCTCGAAACAATTATTTGATAGTATGGTTCAATTCCTTCAATTTCTAGAAGTGCTTTTTCAATATTTGAAGGGAATACAATAACTCCTCTTATTTTTAACATATCATCAGAGCGACCTTTTATTCTAGACATTCTCACAAGTGTTCTTCCGCATTCGCACTTTTCACGATGAAGTGATGTTATATCTTTTGTTCTAAAACGAATCATTGGCATTCCTTCTCTTGTAAGGTTTGTTAACACCAATTCACCTTCTTCACCATCAGGCAATACTTCTAATGTTTCAGGTGAAATAATTTCAGGATAAAAATGGTCTTCGAAGATATGTAATCCATTTTTGCAAATACATTCTTGTGCAACGCCAGGTCCTATCATTTCGGTTAAACCGTAAATATTTAAAGCTACTAAGCCTAATCTTTTTTCTAATTCATTTCTAATTTCTTCTGTCCACATTTCGGCACCAAAGCAACCAGATTTTAAGTTTAATTTTTCTTTTGGAACATTCATTTCTTGAGCAACCTCAGCAATATAAAGTGCATAAGATGGAGTGCAAGTGATAATAGAAGAACCAAAGTCTTGCATCACCATAATTTGTCTTGATGTGTTACCCGCAGAAATAGGTATAATTGTAGCTCCAATTGCCTGACTACCATAATGAACGCCCAAACCTCCTGTAAACAAACCATAGCCATATCCATTTTGAATAATATCGTTTTTAGTAGCTCCTGCCATTGATAAAGCCCTTGCCATAACTTCTGACCATAGATTTATATCGTTTCTTGTATAACCCGAAACAACAGGTTTTCCGGTTGTTCCAGATGATGTATGGATTTCAACTATTTTATCTTGAGGCACACAAAATAATCCGAATGGATATGTTTCTCTTAAATTATCTTTTTCTAATAAAGGTAATTTTTGTATGTCTGCTAAAGTTTTAATGTCTGAAGGTTTAATGCCTTTTTCATCAAACCGTGTTTTGTAATAATTATTGTTTTCATAAACATAATTAATTGTTTCCTGAAGCCTTTTCAATTGCAATTGCCTTAATTCATCTAAAGCTTTACATTCCATCTCCGGATTCCAAATAACATTTTCAATTTTACTCATTTCAATTTTTAATTTATTTTTTTTAATTATTTTTTTATATTTATTCGTGCATCAACTGCTATAACTTGCTTTGAATTTCCTAATAATGGATTTAAATCCATTTCGTATATTTCTGGTGCTATCATTAATAAATTAGAAAGTCTTAAAATTATTTCTGAAAACTTATTTTCATCAATACCTTCTTGTCCTCTAACACCTTTTATAATTCCATATCCTTTTAAATTTTTAATCATACTAGATGCTTCATTTTTATTTAAAGGGGCCAATCCTATTTTTACATCTTTTAAAACTTCGATAAAAATACCACCTAGTCCACACATTATTAAATGACCAAACCCTTTTTCATATTTTGCTCCAACAAACAATTCGGTACCACTTAACATTGGTTGCATTAGAATTGCTGTAGTATCTTTTATTTTTATCATTCGATTAAATTCGGCACTAACTTGTTTTTCATCTTTTACATTTAGAACAACGCCACCAACATCAGATTTATGGATAGGGCCAATAACTTTCATAACCAACGGATAACCCATACTTTTTGCATTAATAACAGCATCTTTTTTGTTTGAAACAACATATTCTTTTGCTCGCGTTATACCTGAAGCATCGAGTAATTGTTGTATTTCATATGGTTGCAAGTATCCTTCTTTTGAACTATCAATAATCTTTCTTATCTTATTTTTATCTATATCATTAAATTTTTCTGAATCTAAACTTGGTTTAGGTGTATTATAAATTTTAGCGATACATTTAGCTAACATAGCCTCTTCGTAAAACAAAATACCACCTTTCGATTTAAGATACTCTATTTCATCTTTGCCAACTATTGTTGTTGGAAAAACGGTAAAAATAGGTTTTTTACTTGACTTAGTTTTTTCTAAAATAACATCAAAAGAATCGTAAACATCAAATAAACCAGGTTTTCCATAAATATTAATAATTACACCCATATCATCGAGTTCGTTATCACAAAAATCGATAATATCGCTCATTTGTTGAGCTGTTCCGGTGGCTAAAAAATCGATAGGATTATTAACCGAAGAACCGTGGTATAATTTTTCTAATAATTTTTGTCCTTTTTCATGAGGAATTTGAGGTACTTTAAAGCCATTTTCAGAAAAGACATCAGTCATAATTACAGCAGGACCTCCTGCATGAGTTATTAAAGCTACTTTATTGCCTTTAAATTCTTTATGACTAAATATTGCCCCAACAGTTATTAGTTCTTCTCTGCTAAAGCATCTTACTATGCCTGCTTTTTCGAACAAAGCAGAAACAGCAATATCAGAACTTGCTAAAGCTCCTGTATGAGAAGAAGCGGCTCTACTTCCTTCTTCTGACGAACCAGCTTTTATTGCAGCTATTTTACACCCTTTATTTATTAATGATTTTGCATGCTTAAGTAACATTTCGGGTTTATCAATTCTTTCTAAATATAATAGTTTAACCTTAGAACTTGTTTGTGGGTTAAAGCTTTCGTCCCAATACTTAACAATTTCTTCAACGCCCATTTGAGCACTATTTCCAACAGAATAAAGGCTAGAGAAACGCAATCCCATGGTTACTCCTTTATCTAAAATAAATACAGCTGTTGCACCTGAGCCTGTTGCCATGTCGCATCCTTTAGTGTCTAAAGCAGGTATAGGTAATGTGAAAATTCCAGAATAATTCGAGTTTAAAAAACCAATACAATTAGGGCCTATTAAACAACCATTAACTTTATTTATAATTTCAACTATTTCTTTTTCGATTTGTGCACCTTCTTTTCCTTCTTCACTAAATCCTGCCGAAATAATAATAAAAGCTTTTGTATTTTTATTAAAAGCTAAAGTTTCAACTGTTTGTTTGCAATATTTTGAAGCAATTGCAATAATAGCTAAATCAATATTTGGAACTTCATCAACTAAATGAAATGTTTTAATTCCTTGAACTATATCTTCTTTTGGATTAACTACCAACAACTCTCCTTTATAATTTCCGTCTATAATATTTTTAAGTATTTTACCTCCGGGCTTATGAATATCATTAGAACCGCCTACGATTAAAATATTTTTTGGATTTAATAATTGTTCGTTAATCATAAATATAAATAATATGTAATTATTGGTTGCATATTTTTGCTTGAGCGAGTATCAAAAACTCTCATTACATTTGCTATGCACAAGGTTTTATTGTTGTTTCCATTTTTCTAAATCTGAAATATTATATAATTTCAACTTTTGACATCTTTGATAACATTGGGCTCAATTTATCTCGTTGTTCACGCATAAATTTTACTGCGTCAAATTGTTTTTCTAATTTTTGATTTTTATTCTTCATAATTTATAAATTCTCTGGGTAAACGATAAACCCTTTGCTTCATATTTAGCTCTCTTTAATACAAAAATAATTCTTTTAAATCGATTTTACAAATGTTTAAAATCTTATGTTTTAATTATTACTGTTTTTTAATTGCAAGACTTCGAAACCTTGGTAGATTAAGAAATAAAAAAACAAATAAGTTGTTTTATATTTAACGTTAATGTGTTATCTTTGTAAAAATTTAAAACACGTCTTATGGCAATAATTTCGATGTTTTATGGCATTATAATCTCGATGTATTACTTGGATAATAAAAAACATAATTTGCCTCATATTCATGTTAAATATCAAGATGAAGAGGCTGTAATTTCTATTATTGATGGAATATTAATAGAAGGTTCTCTAAAAATCAATAAAATGAAGCTTGTACAAGCTTGGATAGAAATTCACAATGACGAATTATTAGCTGATTGGGACTTAGCCTTAAAAGGTGAAACAATATTTAAAATTGATCCTTTAAAATAAATAAATATGAATCCAAGAGTAATTGATGTAAAACCTGGGAAAAACTATTCTTTGTTGATTACTTTTAATAATGGTGAAGTAAAGAACTTTGATGTTAAACCATATTTAAATATTGGAACTTTCAAGGAGTTAAATAATATAAGTTTATTTAATTCGGTTAAACCGTTTTTAGGAAGTATTCAATGGGCTAATGGCCTCGACCTTTGCCCTGATACTTTGTATTTAGATGGGAAATAAATATCGACATTTATTAGCGGTAAGACTTTATAATTTAAAAACTCGAACAGAATAGAACAATAAAATTTTAATATTGGATAACATGAATAAACAACACGAAAAATTAATGACCGACTTGCAGCGACTCTTAGAAACTCAAGACTTCAAATCCGAAGATGAATTAAAGAAATTTATGAACAAAATCATTGGAGAAAAAATGCCTTCTTTCCCAAAAGAGATATTAAATTTCAGGGAACAAGCACAAGATTTAGTTTTTGAGGCATATGAACTTTCTCCAGCAAAAGCTAAACAGAATATAGAAAAGGCTCTTCAACTAGATATAAACTGTATTGAAGCGTATGAGTGTTTAGGTTCAATGGAAAGTTCAGCAGAAATAGCGATTGTATTTTACGAGAAAGGGATCTCAATTGGCAAAATGTTTTTTGGTGGAAAATATTTAGAGGATAATAAAGGAATGTTTTGGGGAATCCACGAAACAAGACCATTCATGCGTTGTATGCAAAATTACTCAGACTGTTTATATGCAATTGGAAAAGCAAAAGAGTGTGTTGCGATTTTAGAAGAATTGATTGAATTAAACCAAAATGATAATCAGGGAGTTAGAGAACAATTACTACTTTATCTAATTGAACTAGACGAGAATGAAAAATTTGTAAAATATGCAAAAATGTATGAAGATGATAGCATGTCGTTTTCTCTTTTCAATCGAGCATTATTTGCTTTCAAAACCGAAGGAGAAACAAAAAGCTCAAACAAACAACTTCAAAAAGCATTAAAGCAAAACAAGCATGTAGCAGCCAAACTTATTTCAAAAAAAGTTATTACTGAAATTTCAGACCATTATGGATTAGGTGACGAAAACGAAGCAGACTACTATACATATTTTGCTCAACGAATATGGAAACAAACGAAAGGAGCAATAGATTGGCTAAAAAAATATTCTTCAAAATCATAGCATATCAATAGGTTTACGCAGTTTGCCATTGCTGTTTTTGTATTCTGACAGAGTTAAACCTGTTTCTTTTTTAAACTGATTTGATAAATACTGAACGCTATTATAGTCCATTAAATAAGCTATTTCGCTAAGCGGTAGTTCGTCTTCATCAATTAGTTCTTTTATTCTTTCAATTTTGAGTAAAATAATATATTTTTCGAGGGTAATTGACTCATATTTTGAAAATAATCTGGTAATGCTTTGGTAGCTCATATTTAATTTATCAACCAAATATTCAGATTTTTTAATAATAGAATCAATATTATTCATTTTAAAAATTAACTCAAACAATGTTTGTTTTATTTTATTAATTGTGAGTTCTTCTCTTTTTGAAAGGACTTTAAAATTATTTTGTTTTAATAAATTTTCAATTTTTTCAATTGTATCATTAGAATCAATTTCTACTTTTAAATATCCAAGTCTTATTTCTATTATATTAATTTTAAGATTTATTAATAGATAAGACAAGTAGTTTACACTACAACTACAATACATATTACCTATAAAAAACTCTTTTATCAATTTTAATCTATTTAGGATATTCTATTCTGGTATGATAAATATTCATCAATTTCTTTTTGAAAATTTTCTTTATTGTCGAAATCTCTTTAAAAGTAATATCAGCATTAGAATATTGTTCTTCTTCTATTTGTTTATTAATTATTGAATTAATCATTTTTTCAATAGAATCAGCATCATAATACTTCAAACTTCTTGAAGCCGCTTCTATTGAATCGGCCATCATTAAAACAGCAGTTTCTTTCGAAAAAGGTTTAATTCCTTTATAAGTAAAAATTGAATCATCAACCGATTCTTTTGGGAAATTTTTAATGTAATTATTATAAAAATATGCTGTTTTACCTGTTCCGTGATGTGTTCTAATAAAATCAATTACCTTATCTGGTATTTGATTTTTCTTGCATTTTTCTATTCCATTTTCAACATGACTAATAATAATTCTGGCACTTTCATCATAGTTTAATTCATCGTGAGGATTAAACCCTGTGATCTGATTTTCAACAAAATACATAGGTATATCAGATTTCCCAATATCATGATACATTGCTCCTGCCCTAACCAATAATGCATTTCCGCCAATTTCAAAAATTGCAGATTCGGCTAAATTACTAACCTGAATACAATGTTGAAAAGTTCCAGGTGCTTTTTGAGCTAATTCTTTCAATAATTTATTATTAATATCTGATACTTCAAGTAAAGTAATATCAGAAACTAACCCGAAGGTTTTTTCGAAAATAAAAATTAGAGGATAAGATAAAACCAAAATAAAAAGTGTATTAATCCCAAAAAAAGCAAAATAATTAATATTAATGCTATTAAAATCAGCTTCAAAAACAAGAGAAAAAGCAAAATATAAAATAGAATAACTTAAAAATATACTTAAAACAGAAACAAATAATGTTGAGCGTTTACGAACATGTACTATACTTAAAACAGCAACAATACCAGTAATTATCTGAATAAAAACAAATTCGAAACTATTTGGTACTATATAAGCAATTATTAGCATTACAATTATATGCACAAATAAAGCAATTCTTGTATCATAAAAAATTCGAATAAATATTGGCAACAAACAAAATGGAATCATATAAATATTAAGAAATCCATATTTTAAAGAGAGTCCTCCCATAAAAACCATAAGCAAAACAAGGAGTAAAATTGACTGTAATTGTGTATTATTAAGCCATATATCTTTACGGAAATTAATTAAAAACAATATTAACAAAAAGAAGAGTATGCTTATTACTATTATTTGTCCTATTAATATTAGATAGAATTTTGAAGCAGATATCGAAATATCTTCATATTCAACTCTTAAAGACTCTAATATTTGAAATTTTTTGTCGGTAATTAATTCTTTATTATAAATGATTTTTTCGCCTTTTTGAACTAACCCTTGCATTTTTGAAACTTCTTGTATTTTAGAATCAAGTACTTTCTTTGTTTTTTCTTTATTTATATAAATATTAGCTTTAATACAATCGGTTAAAACATTAATCATTATTTCTTTATCGAAATAAATATTTTTTATTCCTGCACTATCACTAATGTTTTCAATATTATTTTTTATATATTCAAATGCTGTTTGAAGTGTAAAAATATCTCCTAAAAATTTTTCCTGAACTACTTTATTATTAATTACATTTATTGGGTAATCATTATTTTTTTTGTCTATTTCCTTAGTAAGACCAATAATTCCTTTATCATAAATATTCTCAATTATATTACTTATATGATTTTTATGGAGTTTTTTAATTTTATCATTATTAATTAATTCATTATTATAAGCATATTTTACATTCCAAGATTCATCAAATTTAATTTTAGCCGAATTAATTTTAGTATTCAAATCAATATCTTGTAATTCAAAATATAATTTCGAATCAGATTTAATTTTTTCAATTTCTTTATTTAAATGGGCTTTTGTTTTATAAATTGGAAAATTAAAAGGAGCAAATAAATTTTCGTGTTTCCACTGTTCTCCTTTTCTATATTCATATTTAAACTTTGGCTCTTTGGGTAATATAAAAATAACAATAGCAACTGTTACTGCAAATATCAGATATTTAAAAATATCTGAATGTTTATTAATAAGAAAACCTATTATTTTCATTTATGGAGTATATTTTATGCAGTAATTAATTTCCGTTTATAACTTTTAGTTTATTCTTCATCTCTTGAGCTTTTTCCCAATTTCCAACTATTGAATAGCTTCTTTCTAATATTTCAATAACCGATTTTTCATTTCTCAATAATTCATGTGCTTTCTCAAAATAAGGAATAGCATTATTTAAATTTGTTTTAGACTCATAAGCATTTTTATTATACAAATTTTCGTCTTTGCCTTGAAATTCTTTTGCTTTTGCTTCATAACTAACCGCTCTATTGTAATAAATAACAGCTAAGTTATAATTTGCATCAAAATAATTACTGTCAACTAAAATAGCTTTTTTATAATAATTAATTGCATTATCAAAATTTCTTTGTTCATCGTATAAATAAGCTAGTGAAAAATTAAGCATAGCATTATTTTGATTCATTTTCAATGCTTTTTCGAGCATTTCCATTGCCTTATCTGGTTGTTTTTTATCTATATAATAATTTGCTTTTTCAACTATTACACTATTTGTATTCGGAAATTTACCTTCGGCACTTGATAAAACTTTAAGATATTTTTTTTCGTTATTTAAACTTTTATACGCTCTTGCCATATAAATATAAATTGCTGCCTTTTTATCTTCATCATCTCCATAATTTAATTTTGCTAATTTTCCATATAACTCAACAGCTTTAGCATAATCATTTGATTTTTCTGATGAAATTGCTGCATAATACAAAACCAATGTATCAATTTTATTGTATGCTTCTGATAAAAAGAGAGCATTGCCAAAATATTTTAATGATTCGGTGTAATTAGAATATTTCTTAAAATAATAAATACCGTAACCAATATTTGTATTTATTAATGAATAAAGATAATTATTAATAATTTCTGAATTTATTTGTTCGTCAATTACTGTTTCTTTTTTCTCGATAGAAGTTTTAATAATATCTCTTTGCAGCTTTTCATTATTTACAATTTTGTTTGCCGACTTACAATATTTTTTACTATTAAGAGCTAAAGCTTTTATGTAAGAATAACTTGCTGTATCTGATGCATTTTCAGTAATAAATTTTTTATTATTTGGATTAAAAAGTAGAGTATCACTAATTTGATGATACACTTTTGCCTTATAAAACCATGCTTTTGCTTGATCTTCGGTTTCGAAATTTGTTGTTAACTTGGCTGCCAATAGTTTTGCTTGAACTAAATCTTCGTTTTCTATTGCATTTTCGTATAATGTATAGAAGTTATTTTGAGAATAAATATTATTTAAACTTGCTATTAGAACTAATGCAATAAATATTTTTTTTATCATTTTTTAAACTTTTAATTTACCTATTATTTCTTGAACTGAATTAATACCATGTTTGTTTAAATATTCTTCAATACCATCAACTATTTTAACAGTTACTTGTGGATCTATAAAATTTGCCGTACCAACTTGAATTGCTGTTGAACCAGCTAAAATAAATTCTATTGCATCATTTGCATTCATTATTCCGCCTAAACCTATTATTGGTATTTTAACTGCATTATATACCTGCCAAACCATTCTTAATGCAATAGGTTTAATACAAGGCCCTGATAAACCACCTGTAATTGTTGATAAAACTGGTCTTTGTGTATTAATATCTATAGCCATTCCTAAGAATGTATTAACCAATGAAACTGAGTCGGCTCCTTCTTCTTCAACTGCTTTAGCTATAGAAGCAATGTCGGTAACATTAGGAGATAATTTAACTATTAAAGTTTTTTTATAAGCTTTACGAGCTTCTTTAACTACGCTTTTAGCGGATAAAATATTTGTTCCAAATGCCATTCCTCCTTCTTTAACATTAGGGCAAGAAATATTTAATTCTATGGCAGGAACTTCTTTTATTTCATTTAATTTTTCAATAACTGCAATATAATCTTCGATAGTAGAACCCGAAACATTAACAATTATGTGCGAATCATATTGTTTTATTTTTGGTAATATATTATCTATAAAATAATCGATACCTTTGTTTTGAAGACCAACAGCATTTAACATACCTGAAGGCGTTTCGGCCATACGAGGATAAGGATTACCTTCACGATGTTTTATAGTTGTTCCTTTTACAACATATCCACCCAATCTGTTTAAATCAATAAAATCACAAAATTCATAACCATAACCAAAAGTTCCTGATGCGGTTAAAACCGGATTTTTAAATTTTAAATTATTTATTTTTACGCTTAAGTCCATTGTTTATTTTTTTTACCATTTTAATTTATTAATAGAAAAAACAGGGCCTTCGGTGCAAACGCACTGATTTCCATCTACTGTTTCGGTAACACAACACAAGCATACACCAAAACCACAAGCCATTGTATTTTCTAAAGATACTTCACATTTAATATTATTTTCTTTTGCTATTTTAGCAACAGCCTGCATCATTTTATCGGGACCACAGCAATAAATAATATCATATTCTTTTATTTTATTTATAATGCTATTGTTTATAACTAATCCTTTTTCACCTAAAGTTCCATCATCGGTAGAAATAAACAAATTTCCATATTTTTCATATTCATCTATTCTTAAAATATCTTCTTTTGTTCTGCCTCCGATAAGAATATCAACTTTATTATTTTTTTTATTTAATTCTTTAGCTAAAATCAGAAATGGAGCTGCACCTATTCCTCCTCCTACTATTAAAACTTTTAAATTTTCAACAACACTAAATCCGTTTCCTAAAGGATAAACTATATCAACATAGTTATTTTCTTCTATTTGCTTTAGCTTTTTTGTACCGTCTCCAACCGCCTTAATATAAAGAGATAATGTATTATTTTCTTTATTTATATCGTGAATAGAGAAAGGTCTTCTTAAAAAAGTTGTTTCCGAATCATTTATTTTAACTTCGGCAAATTGTCCCGGATAAATCTCAGGCATTTGTTTATCAGACTTTAGTTCAAGTAAAAAATAATCTTTATTTAAATCAATATTTTTTACAACTTTTAATTTTTTTACTTCTTTTATCATTTAAAATTAATATTTAAAAATTAAACTGTTTTCAAAGAATTTATAAGTATAAATCTTGTTAAAAAAAACTGAATCAAAAGTAAAATATTTTTTCCAATAATCCAAAAACAAAGCTAATTGTAACACCAATAGTAAAAATAAATAAAGATTTGTGATGGAAATAAAAATTAAGCTGCCCTTTCAGGGCGATATTGGTTTTGGTTTGCAAATAAGCACGAGGCGTTGCCTAATGCCTGACATAACAATAGGCTTTCAGCTTGTTTTCGTTAAAAAGAAAAGCTTTGGACTGTAAGAAGATGTCTTTCTGAGTAAATCGAAGAATCTAACAATCAACGTGTTAAGATTTTTCACTTCGTTCAAAATGACAAAAATCTGTTCTTTTCGGACAGCCTTTTAATTTAGCCCGTAGCGATATTTTAACTGTAAACACAAATAGTATATGTTGAAATTGAGATATTTCAAATATTTATAAAAATACATCCAAAAACATATAAATAAATAGAAACTACAATAACATAAACTAAATCATTGTTATATAGAATATAAAATATTATAAAATTAAATAAAAAGTAAAATTTAACGCAATATATAATTAAAGGTTGCAAAAAAATAAATTTTATTAAAAAATATTTTGTTTTTATGTTTTTTTTGTTTTGTTTTGTTACGTTTTATATAAAACAAAAACCGGAAGTACTCCTAATTCGCGATATGGTAGCACCTCCGGCATAAAAACGGGCTTAATGCTTGATAGCCCATGGTAATATCGAGCAAAAATAATAAAAATTAACGAAATGAAAAATTTAAATTTAGAAAATTACGGCGTTCAAGAAATGAATGTTAGTGAAATGATGAATGTAGATGGTGGTGCTGCTGGTTACGATCCAAAAGCATGGGCAAAAGGTGCAGCATATGTTGGTCTTGTTGCAGGGGGCATAGGGTTAGCAACAGCAGCAGGTCCTGTAATAGGTGTAGTTGCTTTGGCTGGATTTGTAGCTTCATGTGTAGGAATAGAGTTGTTATAATTAACAATAAAGAGACTGTCCCAAAAAGGTTGGACAGTCTCTTAGTTTTTCAATAAAAAAAATATGAAAAAAAATTACACATACAATATATCAAAAATACTTATTCTGATAAGTTCAGTTTTTCTTGTGATATTTGTTTATTTAATAAGTAATATTATATATACATCAATTGCAGTTATTTCTACAATTGCGTTTTATAATATTAATGAATTAAGTAGGCATTTCGTTTTTGATTATACACATATTATTGTTGTAAATAAGTCGTTTATATATAAGTTACAATTTTTATTAATTAAAAAATTAAAAAACGTACTTATTTTTTTTATTTTTTATATGATAATGTTTTTATTTATTTTAATATTTTTCGATAAAATAGATATTTCTGCATATAGTTTTATAGAAGGAAGGGAGATAACAAGGGGTGGGGTGTTATATGATATTATTAATATTTGTATAACATTTTTAATTGCTATTTTACTTTTAAATTTGTTAAATATTTTTGCGAAAAGAGTAATTCTGTATTCTTATTTTTTACAATTCATCGGTTCCGTTTGGATGATTATACTTCCATTAATAATATTCGGAGAAGCATTTGATTGGGAAATACTTATAGAAACTAACAAAACTGTATTTTTATTTTTTCAATTTATTTTATTAATAATAATACTATTTGCACATTTAATAGCTAGGAAAACAATAATTAAAAACCCTTTTCCAAAATATGATATAATAAACAAGCATTATAAACCTAGGGGGATTTTAGAAAAATTTTAATTATGTTTTTATTGTTATTAAAATACTATTTACGTTCATCTTATTTTATTGTATCAATTTTGTATTTGATAATAATAGGTTTTGAAATTATAATAAAGGTTAATTTAGTTATTGTGCCAACTATTTTTTTGCAAAGACAATTTTTAAAAAAAATTGATAATTATGAAATTAATTTTTATTTGCTTAGAATAACGAATTGCGATATAGGATATTTCATAAAATTAAATAATTTAATTTTATTGCTTTTTGCAAATGTTTTTTATTTACTAGGAAAAGTTTTAATGTATTTAATAACAGAATATTCAATTGGGTTATTATTAAATGATTTTTTAATTCTAAATATTTTGTTATTTGTATCTTTTATTATTGGCAATATTTCTAGTAATTCTGATATTGTTCAGCTAAAAAGCAAATTTTGGCAAAATATTGCAAATTCTTTTCTTTTTCAAATATCAATAATTGGATCTTATTCTATTTGTATTATATTAACACTATTAGAGTATAATTGCTTGTATCTTCTATTAGTATTACTTTTACTTATATTAATTTGGCAAAAACACTTAAAAGCATTAAAAACTATAAATTATTTTAAATACATAATAAAATGATAGAAGTTAAAGGAGTTAAAAAATCATTCAGTAACAATGAAGTATTAAAAGGCATTGATTTAACATGTGAAAAAGGGAAAACACAAGCATTGTTAGGAGCAAATGGAGCTGGGAAATCAACATTGGTTCATATTGTTTCTGGTATAATGGAGCAAGACGAAGGCAGATATTTTATTGATAATGAAGAAATAAATATTGATAGTTATAAATATAGAAGTAAAGTAGGCTATGTTTTTGAACAACCGATGTATGTTGAAAAATTTACTGCGAGTGAATATTTAAGTTTTGTTGGAGAAATGTACAAACTCGAAAAAAAAACAATTAAATCTAGAATTGAAGAATTAATAGAGTTTTTTGAGCTTCCTTCTGAAAAGCGAAAATATATTGAGAGCTATTCAAAGGGAATGAAAAGCAAAGTTTCATTAGCTGCAGCATTAATACATAATCCCAAGTATTTAATATTAGATGAACCATTTGATGGTATTGATTTTTTATCTGTTCAAAAAATATCAAAATTATTAAAAACAATGGCATCAAACGGAGCGACAGTGTTGCTTACATCTCATCAATATGATGTAATATCAGAAATGTGCGATAAGTTTGCTTTATTAAAAGATGGGAATATTCACTTTAATGTTGATTTTGAAGAACTTGAAAAAATGTCAATTGAATACATAAATGACAAATCACCTATAAAGTCTTATCTGGAAAATTTAATGAAAACAAAAACAAATAAAGAAGGACTCAACTACACCAATGTCTAAACAAATATTCCCTGCATCAATTACTGATTTTTGCACTGAAACATTAGTGAAAAAACATAGCACTAAAAGTAAAATTATTTACTTTATTTTGCTTGTTTCTCTTGTTATTTTTTTGATATCAGTATTCTTTATTACTGTTGATGTTAATGTACAAGCTCGTGGTATCATTACTACAAAAGAAAAAACTAATATTGTTTATACATCTGTATATGGAAAAATAAAAAAAATAAATATTTATGAAAACACCTATGTTAAGAAAGGAGATACAATTTTAATTATTGATACGGTTGATATTAAAAGAAGCATATATTTAGCAAAAGAAAATATTTTCCAAACAGAATCTTATATAAATGATTTGAGTATTATTACTAATTTATCAAAAGATAAAGTATTTAAGTTTGTTAAAATTGAAACAGAAAAGTATAAACAAGAATTTCAAAAATTTATTTCAGATATTTCTTTTCAAAAATCAGAAATATCAATATTAGAAAAAGAACAAAATAGAAAAAAACAACTTTTTGATAAAAATTTAGTTGCGTTATCTGAATTTGAGCAGATTGATTATCAGTTAAAAAGTGCTAAATTAAAATACAACCAAATTTTCGAATCACAAATGTCGGCATGGCAGAGTGAGCTTACAAATAATAAACTGAATTTATTAAGTTTAAATGAAAATTTAGTTAATTATGAACATGAGTTACAAAAGTATTTTATATTATCACCTACGAGTGGTTTTATTCAAAATTTATCTGGGATAAAACAAGGAAGTATAGTTTTTCCTAATCAAGAAATATGTTATTTATCGCCAGATGAACTACTTTTAGTTGAAACATATATTTCAACAATTGACATAGGTAACGTTTATGTTGGGCAAAATGTAAAATACAGAATAGATGCTTTTAATTCGAACACATGGGGTTTTATAAATGGTAAAATTGTAGAAATTGCAAATGATGTTACAATTTCAGAAAACCAAATGCCATTATTTAAAGTTATTTGTAGTTTAGAGAATAAAGAACTAAAGTATAAAAACACAACTGTTTCAGTAAAAAAAGGAATGACATTAACAGCAAATATTATTTTAATGCAAAGAACTATCTCTCAAATTTTATATGACAAAACTAGTGATTGGATAAATCCTAGTATTATTAATAAAAATTAACCCTTAATTTATGAGATATAGCAAAAAGATACTAGTAAAACAAAGAGATTTAATGGATTGCGGAGCGGCTTGTTTGGCTTCAATTTCTGCTTATTATAAATTACTAATTCCTGTCTCAAAGATTAGACAGTATGCTTCTACGGATAAGAAAGGAACAAACGTTTTGGGATTAGTAGAAGCTGCTGAAAAAATGGGATTTATGGCAAAAGGAGTAAAAGGTAATTATGACTCATTATTGAAAATTCCAAAACCTGCTATAGTACATCTGAAATTAGAAAATGGTGGTTTACACTATGTAGTTTTATTATCAGTAGATAATAAAGTGTTAAAAACAATGAATCCCGAAACAGGTAAAATAGAAACAGAAACAAAAGAAGAATTTTTAAAAAAATGGACTGGTTATATTGTTATATTAGTTCCCAATGATGATTTTGAGATTAAAAATGAGAAGATTTCAAATATAAGCAGACTTTTCTTTTTGTTAAAACCACATAAAGCAGTATTATTACAAGTACTTTTTGGTGCAATATTTTTTTCAATTATAGGATTATCAACATCAATATACATTCAAAAATTAACTGATTTTGTTTTTGTAAATGGCAATAAAAACTTATTAAATCTAATGAGTATTGGCATGATAGGAATATTGGTAATTCAGATAATTTTAGGATTATACCAAACTATATTTACATTAAAAACTGGTCAATTGATAGATGCAAGATTAATTTTGGGTTACTATAAACATCTTTTAAAATTACCTCAACGCTTTTTTGATACGATGCAAACCGGCGAAATTATATCACGAATCAGTGATGCAGTTAAAATACGTGCTTTTATAAATAATTCATTAATAGATATAATAGTGAATATTTTAATTGTAGTTTTTTCATTTTTTCTGATGTTTCTTTATTCTTGGAAGATGGCATTAATTTGTTGTTCAGTAATACCAATATACATATTATTATATTTTATAGCAAATAAACTTAATAAAAAGACAGAACGAAAAGTAATGGTTCAGGCAGCAGAATTAGAAAGTCAGTTAGTGGAATCACTAAATACTATAGGGACAATAAAACGATTTGGGATAGAGCAGTTTGTTAACATTAAAACCGAAACAAAATTTATTAATCTTTTAAATACTGGATATAAATCGGGATTGAACGCTTTATTTGTAAATATGTCAACTAGTTTTGTTTCCAGATTGTTTACTATAATATTATTATGGATAGGGTCATATTTTGTTCTTTCACAAGAAATAACTCCTGGTGAATTACTGTCATTTTATGCAATTTTAGGTTATTTTTCAGGACCATTAAATTCATTAGTAGGTGTAAATCAAACTATACAAAATGCATTTATTGCTTCGGATCGCCTATTTGAAATAATGGACTTAGAGCAAGAAAAAGAAAATAAAATAATATTAAATAAAAATATGCTCGGTGATATTAACTTTAAAAATGTTAATTTTAGATATGGAACTAGAATTGATGTTTTTAAAGAGTTTAATCTTCTAATACCATTAGGTAAAATAACAGCTATAGTTGGTGAAAGTGGGTCAGGTAAATCTACATTAGTTCATTTATTGCAGAATATTTATCCTTTAAGTTCAGGTAAAATATATATAAATGACTTAGATATAACTCAAATAGAAAATGGTAGTTTAAGAAATATGGTTGGAGTTATACCACAGAGAGTTGAACTTTTTAAGGGTACAATAATTGAAAATATAAGTGTAGGTGATTTTGAACCAGATATGAATAAAATATTAAAAATCAGTCAAGACATAGGATTAATAAAATTTATAGAAGAATTACCAGAAGGATTTTTTACAGATATAGGAGAAAATGGAACATCTCTATCAGGCGGACAAAGACAAAAAATTGCAATAGCTAGAGTACTTTATAGGAATCCAGAAATTATTATTATGGATGAGGCTTCATCATCATTAGATTCGGAATCTGAAAAAATGATAATTGATGTAATTAAAAGAATGAAAGATGAAGGGAAAACAATAATAATGATTGCCCACAGACTTAGTACTGTAACAAAAGCAGACAATATTGTTGTGATGAGCAAAGGAATTGTTGTTGAACAAGGAGAGCATGAAACTCTTTACAAAGCACAAGGGAAATATGCTCAATTATGGAATACTCAATTACCATTTTAAAATGACTTATAAAAATTATTTTATATTATTTTTATTGATAGTATGTACTATTTTTTCTGTAAATGCTCAAAATCAATCTTGGACATTAGAGCAGTGTATTGAATATGCAAAGAAAAATAATCTACAAATAAAACAAGAGCAGTATAATCTTCAATTATCCGAAATAAATTTAAAGAAAAATCGAACTCTGGTATTACCTGCTTTAAACGGCAATGCTTCATGTGATAATAACTTTGGAAAAAATGTTGATCAAATTACTAATGAATTTACTGCTGATAATGTTATTTCCAATAACTTCTATGCATCAACTAATATAAACTTATTTAAGGGGTTTCAATTATTAAATTCAATAAGAAGAAGTCAAATTGAATATGAAGCATCACAATATAATCTAAAAGCAATTGAAAATGAAATATCTATAAATATTGCAACAGCATTTTTACAAATATTATATAATAATGAAATATTGAAAAAATTAGAACAACAAAATGAAATTACAGTTAAAGAAATTGAAAGAACCAAAAAATTATTTGAATTAGGTGCAGTTTCTTCTGTTGTATTGTTAAATCTTGAAGCACAATTGACAGTTGAGGAGCATCAAATATTAATTAGTAGAACTGAATTAGAAATGTCATATTTATTATTATCTCAAATATTAGATTTACCATCTCATAAAAATTTTGAAATATTAATACCAGATATAAATATTGAAGATAGTATAAATATACCTAATATAGAAAGCATTTATGAATATGCATTGAAAAATCAACCAGAAGTAAAAAGCTCAGAATTACAAATTGAAATTGCGAAAAAATCTTACCTTATGTCAAAAGGAGTATATTATCCAAGTTTATCTCTTGGTATAAGTTCTGGAACAGGATATTCCGAAGCAAGTAAAAAAATTATTAATATAGTAGAAAGTAATCCTATATATGAGGTTATTCCTTATAAAGATCAGATTAATAGAAATTTTTATTATAGTGTTGGGGTAAACTTAACAATACCAATATTTAATTCTATGCAGAACAAATATAACATAGACAAGAGTAAAATAAATATTTATCAGGCCGAAAATCTATTACAACAAAAAACAACAGCTTTAATAAAAACTATAAATCAATTATATTTTGATGCTTTATCATCAATTAAAAAATTTCAATCTGCACAAAAACAATTAACATATTTAATGTCTGCATTCAATGTTGCAGAAGAAAGATTTACCCTACAAGATATTAGTTTTATAGAGTACCAAGATGCTAAAATAAAAGTAAGTACAGCTAATTCAGAACTACTTCAAGCAAAATACGAATTTATTTTTAAAATAAAATTACTTGATTTTTATTTGGGCAAAGAAATAAAACTATAATAATCATTATTGCCATTTATACATTTACATATTAATTAAAAAATTATACCTAGTAATAATTTATAATCAAAAATTTTGTTTTTCATAAATATATTTATATATTCACTAAACGATTATTAACTTATTTATTATCACGTATGAAAACACCCTATTTCTATGGCGTATGCTTTAGCCTAGCTATGTTTATACTTATAAACACAACCCGAAGCCAGGTAAACCTCCCCGATTATTTACGCCAATACTATCAATATACCGACTCAGCAGAGATGGCAATAATAGATTCGAGCTATGCCAAGGCATCAGTATATTATGTAAAGGCATTTGAACAAAATAAAAAACCATTTGGCATAGATATTTATAATGCCGGAATTACCGAAGCATTGCAAAATAAAAACAAAGAATCATATAATTATCTGGAGCAAGTAGTAGCCAAAGGTTATGGAATAAACAATATTGAACAAAACGATGCTTTTAAAACCTTTTTTAAAACCGAGTATGGTGCAAAACTAAAAACTTTTGCAAAAGAATATAAACCAAAATTTAATTATAGATATAGAGCGATATTGGATTCTTTAGAAGAAGTAGATCAGTATTATGCAAATCTTTCTGTTGACAATATGAATACAAAGGATAATGAAATATACATGGATTCATTAAACAAGACATATTTAAATAATTCAATATTTCTTGAACAGTTAATAAAAAAATATGGTTTTCCTTCGGAGTTTAATATTGGCTTGGATAGCAATTCGCTTCTTGGAGGACCTCATTACATTGTATTATTACATAGTAATAGAAGTATAGCTAGACAAAATAAATTGCTTCCAATAGTTGATTTTACAAATCAAATAAATATGGCAATTGAAAAAGGAGAAATAGTAGGTTCAGACTATTTTTTTATTTTAGACCATAATAATTTTAATGGAGTTAGTTTTGGGGAAGTACAAGATTCCTATGCTTTATACAAGCACTATTATGATAGAAAAAGAAGAGATTTTAGAGAAATGACTGAAGAAGAAAAGAATTATTTAACAGAAGTAGGCGATTCAAGCATTTTAATGACAAAATGGGGTTATTACAAAATTGATGAAAGTAAAGCTAAAGAAATAACTAGTGTATTAGAGATGTATGGAATGGGAAATATTGATAATATTAGAAAAAAAGTGCTTTTTAAAAAAGGAAATAATATTTTTTATTCAAAAATAAAAGGGGCTTATAATTTTATGTCATGGATTAATGAAGAGGAGTACAATGATGTTATAAAAGATTTAATACCAGTTGAATAATATGGCAGCGAAGTTATTATTGTTAATATTAATATTTACTCAAATATTAGTAAAATCTCAGGACAAATTAAAAATAGACTGGGTTACCATACCAGAGGGCAAATTTGTTATGGGCAAAAAGATATCATATTCGGATACATTAGACCCAGACAAATATAGGATTGTTGTTTTAAGTTCATTTAAGATAAGTAAATATCCGATAACATTTTCTCAATATGATAAATTTTGTGAAGCTACAGGAAGAGCAAAACCAGAAGACGGTCCTTGGGGTAGAGGCGATAAATATGCTGTGGTAAACGTAAGTTGGTATGATGCTCAAGCATTTGCAGAATGGGTTGGAGGCCGTTTGCCAACAGAAGCAGAATGGGAATATTGTTGTAGAGCTGGTTCTAATAAGTGTTACCCTGATTTAGATGAAAGAATAACAGAGAAGGTTAAAAATTTAATTCCAAAACCTTGTGGTGGAAAAGGTTGTCAAATTCTTCATCATACAGATTTGCTGGCACCTGTAGGAAGTTATAAACCAAATAGTTTTGGCTTGTATGATATGATAGCCAGTGGTGTTAGTGAGTGGATTTATGATGGATATATACAAAACTTAGAACAAAAGTTGGTTTTTAATCCAATTATTCACCCAACTCAAGGTAGTCGTTATGGCGTTGGCGTAGGGTTTCAATCTAAAGGGAGTGGAGTTGTAAAAAGAGATAGTAATGATTATAAAATCGCTCAAAGTATTCTTTGTTGTTATTCTAGACTAGGTAATAGTTGGGGGAAATTAGGAACTAAAAAAGATAGTTATTTGGGCTTTAGGGTTGTAATTCCAACACCATCAGCATATATTAATGAAGAAGACATTAATAATATGTTTGTGCAACCCCAAAAAAATGCAGGTAAAAAGATAATAATAGATAATATAAATTTCGAAACAAACAGTAGTGAGCTAGATACAATGTCGGTAAATAATTTAAAATTACTAATAAAAAAACTGCAAGAATATAAAGAAATTAAAATCCGCATAATTGGCCATACAGATGATATTGGAAACATAGATTCAAATAATAAGTTGTCATTATTAAGAGCAAAAAGTGTTGTGAGCTATTTAATTTCGAGAGGGATTTCATCTGAAAGATTAAAATACGAAGGCAGAGGCAGTTCAGAGCCATTATTAAAAGAAAAAAGTAACCTTGCACGACAAATAAACAGAAGAGTTGAATTTGAGATAATACAATAATTGATTTAAACCATGAAATAAGTTATAAAAAGGAACAAACGCAATAAAGCATCAGAAAGAAATAGCTGAAATATGCATTCAAATTTTTAAATGTTATGAAGAACGAAATTATATTATATCAATCAGACGAATTTACTTCTAGAATAGAGGTGCGAATTGATAAAGATACTGTATGGTTAAATAGGCATCAAATATCAGAACTTTTTGGCAGAGATATTAAAACAATAGGAAAACATATAAATAATGTTTTTTCGGAAGGCGAATTAGATAAAGAATCAACTGTCGCAAATTTTGCGACAGTTCAAAATGAAGGAGGAAGAAAAATAGAAAGACTAATTGAGTATTATAATTTATTGCAAAGGACCTTTGTTATTAGATTATTATAGTAAAAAATATAGTTTTGATTTTTGGAATTTATCAAAAATTTTATTTAAGAAAAAAATGGAAAAATACTTACATTTGAAGATTTAAAAAATGAAATAATAAGCCAGAATAGAGAATGTTTTTACCAATTAAATGAAGCTTTATATTCGAATAATATTTTGCAATATTGATTAGAATTACAATGAGAAGACACATAATTATATTAATATTTTTACTTCTAATAATAAGAGCAAATTCGCAAGACACTATATTGTTGAATAAAATATCAGAATATATTTCTGAATTTGAAAATGAGGCAAAGATTGAAAATTCAAAAACTTGGGATATTTCATTTGACATTCCAATAATTATTGCAACAGAAAATATTGTAATTACAAATAGAAATATTGAAAATTTTAATAAATATAAAAATATTTATTATGGAATAACAAATGAAATAAAACCTGGTGCACATACTTCTATTTCTTGGAAAGGAATAGATTGGGCTTTTTATACTTATCCTGATAAGTCTTTTGAAATACGTAAAGAACGATTAAATTTATTTTTTCACGAAGCTTTTCATCGAAATCAAAAATTCTTAAAATTAAACGGCGAATGGACACAATGCAGTCACTTAAATAACTCAAATGCTCGAACATTGTTAAAGCTTGAATATAATGCACTTTTAAAATGCTTGACTGATATAAATAATTCAACAAGCATTATTGATGCACTTTCTTTTAGAGCATATCGATATTACTTATATCCAAAGGCATATAATGAAGAACAATCTATTGAAATTTGTGAAGGGTTAGCTAATTATACAGGGTTGAAGTTAAGCGGATATACAAATGATGAAGTTTTAAATATTTTAAAATATAGAAAATCATTTAATTCCCAGTTATTTGCATATTACACAGGTGCACTTTATGGATTTATCCTAGATAAAACCGATTCAACATGGCGAAAAGAAATAAATAATAAAGATAATTTTCTTTATTTTACACAAAAGAGACTGGATTTAAAATTACCAGAACATTTAAAAATGCATATTAAAAAAGTCAGAAATAATTATGGTTGGGATACTATTTCGAAAACAGAGAAAATAATTAGCAAAAAAACAAAAAAACAAGAAAAATATTATTCAAAAATATTTTTTAAAAATCCCATAATTAAAATTCCAAGAAATTTATGTACAGGCGGATTTATTTTTAACTCATCAATAATATTTCCATTGGCAGAAGGCAAAGTTTATAATGGTTTTTCTACTTATGGCGATTGGGGCGAATTGATTGCAAAAGACGAAATATTTTTCAGTGATAATATTTTATTACCAACTCCATTTGAAATAAAAGAAAATTTAATTATAGGAAATGGCTGGCAAATAAAACTTAATAATAACTGGGAAATAGAACAAAAATCGAAAAGATTATACGAATTAGTGCAAAAAACTGATAAAGAAAATAGTAAGAATAAATAAAGATTTGTTATGGAAATAAAAATTAAGCTGCCCTTTCAGGGCGATATTGGTTTTGGTTTGCAAATAAGCACGAGGCGTTGCCTAATGCCTGACATAACAATAGGCTTTCAGCTTGTTTTCGTTAAAAAGAAAAGCTTTGGACTGTAAGAAGATGTCTTTCTGAGTAAATCGAAGAATCTAACAATCAACGTGTTAAGATTTTTCACTTCGTTCAAAATGACAAAAATCTGTTCTTTTCGGACAACCTTTTAATTCAGCCCGAAGCGAAGCTTTAGGTATAAAAAAAAGAAAACAAAAAACGCTCTGAAAGAGCAGCTTAAAAATAACAATCTTATTATAATAGAAAAAATAAATAAAAGTTTTATAATATTCAAAAACAATCATATATTCACTAAACGATTCATAACCTATAAACAACAAATAAATGTCATTCTCTGCATGATAAAAAACAAAATCTATCTAGGATTAAAGAAATATTTCAGGTTCAATGCTATATAATGACCATTTATTTTAAAATGAGAAGGAACTATTTCATATTTATCTTTAAATGCAATATTTGTATATAACATATCTTTTATCATTCGATGATATGAGGTTCCGATATAAAAAAAGCCTTTTTTATTAGTTCTAATTTCTAACCCAAGATTTACTTTAAAAGCTCCCTGTATCCAACTATTTCTTACCGAATGATGGTCATAATTAATTCTGTCAGTAGTAAAAATATCCGAAGGATAAAAATCTAAACTAAAACCAACCGAGTTATTCGTGTAAAGCCTCTCTCCTAGCCTAACATAAATTAACCCCATAACAGGTATTTCATAACTATAAAACTGAAAATCTGATTCAAAAAAACCAACCGAATCGAGTATTGATATATTAAAATTTCTTACCGTTAAATTTATTCCTGTTTGAAGAGCATATCGGTTTGTAAAATCGTGCCGTATTTCTAGTCCTGTATTAGTTCCATTCAATTGATTTACTTTAAATTCAACATTATTTAAAGTTTGAGTCATTGTTTTTTTATGAAAAAAATTGGAACTAAAAATTGGATTATATTGAAAACCCACAGTAGTTTGAGCCTTATTTTGTGAAAACAAATAATTGCTGATAAAAAACACAAACAATAATGATAAAAAAAACTTCATTTATTAAATTTAAAATTTATCTTAATAACTATAAAAATAAATAAATATTATTAATTAACAGGAGTATTTACCGCTGAAAAAATATTATCATCATTAATATGCTTAACAACAACATTTTTCTTCCAATTGCCATATAAATAATACATAAAAGACAATATCATACCAATAATCCAAGCAGAAGGAATTCCCCACCAAATACCATTAACACCATATAAAGTAGATAAAAAATAAGACAATGGTATTTGCACGATCCACAATGAAAAAATAGTTATAAACATTGGTATTAATGTAGCTCCTGCACCTCGAAACAAACCATTAGTTATAAACATTGTTGAAAAAATTAAATAAAAGCAACTAACAATAACAATATAATTGGCTCCGATTTTAATAACCTCTTCATTATTAATAAAAACACGCATTATTTCTTCTCTAAAAATAATTAATAAAATTGTCATCGAAACAGATAAAATAGATGTCATTAACCAAGTAGATAAATACCCTCTTCTAATTCTTTCAATTTTATTGGCCCCAAGATTTTGACCAGTAAAAGTTGACAATGCTGCTGAAAAAGTCATAGCTGGCAAAGTAACAAATGTATTAATTCTTCCGGCTATTGTATAAGCTGCAATAACAGACGTACCAAATTTATTAACAATACTAAATAAAGCCATCATACCCAAAGCCACAAAAGTATGTTGTAATCCCGAAGGAATACTAATTTTAATACTATCAAAAAATATTTGTTTATCAAAATTAATTTTCAACAATGAGAATTTAACGTATTCATTTGTTCTATTTAAATAAACTATTGATATCAAAAAAGTTACAGTTTGAGCAATAACAGTTGCCCATGCTACTCCTGCTACTCCAAATTTAAAAACAATAACAAAAAGCAAATCGAGAACAATATTTAAAAAAGTAGCTATAATTAAAAAATATAAAGGCGTTTTAGAATCACCAACACCTCTTAAAGCCGCACTAACTCCATTAAATCCAAAAACAGTTATCATTCCAAATAAAGTAATATTTAAATATTCGGTAGCTTGAGGTAATAATTCATTAGGTAACCCCAGCATTTTATAAATTTGTTCACTAAATATTAACCCAATTGCAGTTATAACTATTGACGACAAGAACAAGAAAACAAACATTGTATCAACCGAAGCCTTAACTTTTTCATAATTTTTTGCACCATAATATTGAGAAATAATAGCTCCTGACCCTACGCTTACTCCAATAACGAGTGATATAAAAACAAATGTAACCGGAAAAGCAGCACCAACAGAAGCTAATGCTTCTTTACCAATAAAATTTCCGACAATAATACTATCAACAATATTATACATTTGTTGAAAAACATTCCCTATTAGCATTGGAAAAACAAAAAGCAAAATTTTCTTCCACTCTTTTCCTGTTGTTAAGTCTAGCATATTTTTAAAATAAAACAGCAAATTTCATTAAAAAAAATGAGAGTATTGTTAGTATTAATATTTATTTTTGCTGAAACTAAATTTTTTCTAAAATGATAAATATTAAAACTTTTAATTTCAATCCTATACAAGTAAATACATATATTTTATATGATGAAACAAAAGAATGTGTAATAATTGACCCTGCATGTTCTAATAATAGAGAAGAAAAAATACTTTCGGATTTTATTGAAGAAAACAAACTTAAACCTATTTATATACTAAATACACATTGCCATTTTGACCATATAATGGGAAATGCTTATATAAAAAACAAATATAATTCGAAGATATTTATTAATAAGAATGAAGAAGAAATGCTTAACAATGCCGTAGAATACGGTTTATTATTTGGCATTGAAGCAATAAAATCACCAAAACCAGACGGTTATTTAGAAGAAAACGATATAATTAAATTTGGAAATAGCTCTTTAACTGTTTTATTCTCTCCGGGACATTCGGAAGGTAGTTTACTGTTTTTTAGTAAAGAAAATAATTTTATAATTGTAGGTGATGTTTTATTTTTAGGAAGTATTGGCAGAACAGACCTACCAGGTGGAGATCATTATTCATTAATAAACAATATTAAAGATAAGATTTTTACTTTAAAAGATAATGTTACTGTTTATCCTGGACATGGAGATAAAACGAATGTTGGGTTTGAAAAAGCAACTAATAGGTTTTTTATTTAGTGTAATTCAATACTGTCAATTATTTTTCTTTCTAAATAATTATTTATTTGATTTATTAGAGTCTCTTTACTATAATTAAAATCACTCTTCAACGAAGCTGAATCAATATAAATAGTTAAAACAGTTTTTTTCAATACAACTTTTGTTATATGTTTAGAAACCGAATCAGAAAATAATTTATTAAAAAACTCCATTATTTTTATTTCATATATTTTTGATTCCATTTTATATTCACTCAACATTTTATTAAAAACATTGCCAATAGAATTGTCATCATTTTTACCATTTATGCTGATTAGAAATATCATAAAAAAAAGTATATAATTTTAAAAATAGAATAATTAAAAACAAATATATTGCAATTTATCCAATTAATAAAATATGTTTGATTTATGTTTTATAGAATGACTTAATTTTTCATACTTTTGCGTTATAAATTTCATATAAAATAAATTTACAATTAATTTATTAATTTAAAATATCCGAATATGCTAGGTGATTTAATGGGTAAAATGAAAGAAGCTCAAAGATTAGTTGAAGAAACAAAACAAAGATTAAATAACATCACTGTTATTGGAGAATCTAATGGAGGAGCCGTAAAAGTTATAATGAACGGAAATAGAGTTGTTAAAGATATTAATATTAATGACGATTTAATTAACATTAATAATAAGGAAGAATTAATTGATCTTATTGTTTTGGCAACCAATAAAGCATTGGATTCAGCAGAAAATGTAAATAATTCTGAAATGCAAAGTGCTACAGCAGGATTAATGCCTGGTTTATTTTAAGTTATATGCTACAAAATTATATAGGAGAATTATCCGCATTAGCAACAGCTTTTTGCTGGGCTATAACCGCAATGTCGTTTCAGATTGCTAGCAAAAAAATAGGCTCACTATCTGTTAATTTAATTAGATTATTTATTGGATTCTTATGCTTAACAATTTTTGCATATTTTTCACGAGGTTTATGGTTCCCTACTGATGCTAGTTATCACAATTGGCAATGGCTTCTTTTATCAGGTGTTGTTGGCATATTTCTAGGTGACATAATGCTATTCCATGCATTTGAAACAATTGGAGCTAGGGTTTCTTTGCTTATTACTTCAATGGTTCCGCCAATTGCAGCAATTACAGGATATATTATTTTAAACGAAAAACTAACATATCTTCAAATAATAGGAATGATAGTAACATTAACCGGAATCTCTCTTGTTGTATTATCAAAACAAAAAGGAGAAAAACAGGTTAAATTTAACTATCCTTTAGCTGGAATATTACTTGCTATTGGAGGGTCTTTTGGTCAAGCCATAGGGCTTGTATTAAGCAAATACGGAATGCAAACAGAAACAGAAATTTTATACAACCCATTTGGGGCAACTCAGATAAGAATAATAGGCGGTGCAATTTGTTTCATATTGTTTTTTACAGTTACTAATAGATGGAGTAGAATAAAAAGTGGCGTTAAAAATAAAGAAGCTATGTTATTTACAACATTAGGATCTATTTTTGGACCTTTTTTAGGCATCTCATTATCTTTAGTTGCTGTTCAATATACAACAACTGGTGTTGCTTCAACAATAATTGCTTTAGTTCCTGTTATAATTATTCCTCCTGCAGTTATCTTTTTTAAAGAAAAAGTAACTTTAAAAGAAGTTATAGGTGCTTTTATTGCTGTTGGTGGTGTTGTTTTATGCTTTATTTAGTATTTTATTATTGTTGCTTCAAGCATTTTGATTTACAGCTTGGTTAAAATATTCTGTTTTTTATGTTTTGTATTATTTCTGTAGTTTTAATAATATACATTTAGCTCAATTTCTTTACGATATAACTTGCCAAAAATGCCTCGAAAAAACTCAATGGAACGGCATAA
>CAZJKL010000016.1:0-36014 GCA_964546655.1 uncultured Bacteroidales bacterium
AATAAGAAATTAAATATTACACAATTTGATTAATAAGTTCATTTATCTTAGCTTCGTGAACAGAAGCAATATCAGATTTATCATATAAAGAAATAAGAAAAACGATTTCATCTTTAACAACAACATGAGAAACTAATCTAGCACCGCCTGATTTACCTTTATTTTTAGAAGAAATAGCCATTCTTATTTTAAAACAATTATTGCCAATAGGAGTACCTTTGCAAGGATTTGTTTGTAGTTCATCTATTAAAATAGCTAAATCATCTTTTAAAGATTTATACTTTTTTGCAAGTTTTTTAGCTTGTTTATTGAAAGAAGGAATAGTTTTAACCTTATAATTCATTTAATAAGTCTTTAGCATCCGTAGCTTTTAATTTACCTTTTTTAATAAGGTTCATTTCTTTAATAGCTTGTTTAAGCTCTTTTAAAACCACATTTTCTTCATTATAAAAGCCGTCAATATAATCTTTAATTTTATTCCATTCTCTAATAGGAATAAATACCCCAGTAGGTTTTCCTGAAATATCATTTAAATACTGTAAATTCATATTACTTTAATAATGTTATGTTGCAAATATACTAATTTTCATATCAAGCTAAAAGTATGTAAGAAAAATATTTATTATCTTGCACTACCTAAACAAAATAAATGAATTGCATAAATTAATAAAAAATATTGTAGTTAAAAAACTACAGTTTATTAAATGCTTTTCCGAAAGTTTTTGTAAGAGAACCACGCATAACATAGAGATAAAAACATTAAAGGAACTATTAATTTATATTAAAATGGAAATACTTGGCGTTAAAATAAATAAATTAAAAATATTGCTATATGTTTTAATATTTACTATTATTTCATGTAATAATAACAAAAATAATGATAATAAAAATCAAATAAAAAAATCAGAATTTGAGGTTAAAGTCAATAAACCAATTGTAAATGATTTAAAAATAAAAAAAAATGAAGTTAAAATAGATTCTATTGACCATAAACAAACTAAAAAACTCGATAGTTCTATAAGAATAGAAATGAGTTCAGGGTTTAGTGATAAATTTTATTTATTTAAATTTTACTTGAAAGAAAAAAAGATAGAAGAAATTACTTGCAAATTTGACGAATCGTTGGGAATATGTTTAACTTCAGAAGATAGAACTATTATTGGTGGAAAATTTAGCATTTTAAAGAATAAGTTTAAAGAAGGTGATACACTAAAGATGATAGTTGATAATGATACAATTAGTATTAAATTAACTAAAAAACATGATTGTATAAGTATTTCGAAAAATGATAAATACTGGTATGTTACTTATATTAGAGGAATTGTAGATAATAATGAGATTTATTATCTTGAATAATTACCCCTGCTGGCGCGGAAATATTTTCCGTGCCAATTAGAAGTTTAGCTATACAGGTAGCTTTCGGGATTCGTTGTGCGACCCAGAAAGCGTTCGGGATTTTCTTCGAACTAAATAAAAGTTGGTTTTTAAAACTAACAGAAATTAGTAAGACCCCTTTGGGGTCTAAGGTTTGTAGCCATTAATTTGGCTACAAACCTTAGGACTTCTTCGAAGTCCAACATAAACAACATAAAATTTAAAAAACTACAGTTTATTAAATGCTTTTCCGAAAGTTTTCGGAATGTTTCGTCAAAAAATCATTTGTATAATTTGCTACAATACATAACCAATCGATTATTTATTGTTTCGCATTTTCTAAGAACAAGCCTCTTTTCGTAACATTCACTTAAAAATATCTTAACATTTTCTTAATCTGTTTGGAATTTAAATAAGGTAATTTTGTTTAAAATATTATTTAAACCAAATTTATGATTAAGACTGCATTAAAAATTGTTTTATTTGTTTTTTCAGTAATAATTTTCAATCTAAAATTAAATGCTCAAACAGGTAGCATCGAAGGAATTATTAGAGATAAAAACACAAAAGAATCAATAATTGGAGCAAATGTGATTATTCAAGGAACTTCTATTGGTTCTAGTACAGATTTTGACGGAAAGTATGATATAACTGGACTTAAGTCAGGCACCTATATTATTGAAGTTTCATATATTTCTTATAAAAAACAAATAATTAATAATGTAAAAGTTGTTGCCGAACAAAAAACAGTACTTAATATTGATTTAGAAACAGAATCCAAATTATTGAAATCGGTAGAAGTTAAGGCCGAAATTGCAAGAGACAAAGAAAATGTTCTTATGATGGAGCAGAAAAAAGCCACTGCTATTGTTCAGCAAATAGGTCAACAAGAATTATCACGAAAAGGAGTTAGTGATGTAGCTGCTGCAGTTACCAAAGTTACTGGCATTTCGAAACAACAAGGTGATAATAATATATATGTTCGTGGACTTGGTGATAGATATAATTCAACTTCAATTAACGGATTGCCTATGCCTTCAAATAACCCTGAATTAAAAAATATTTCACTTGATATTTTTTCTACTGATATTGTTGAGTTTATATCTATTGATAAGGTTTATAATAATAATATATACGGTGATTTTGCTGGTGGTAATATTGATATTGCTTCAAAAGATTTTTCGGGCAAAGGTTTTATCGAAGCCGGGTTAAGCACTAAATACAATACTAATTTAAGCGGTAAAACACCTTTTATTTTAAAAGAAGGGCCTGATTTTTTTGGATTTTATACAACTCAATATCCACCTTCTATAGCTGAATTTACTTTTGAAAACAAAATGAATCCTAAAGAAAGTAAATATTTACCTATAGGATTTTCTTTAACTGGTGGAAATAAATATAAAATTGGAAAAAAAGACAGTGAATTCAATTTTTTTGCTACAGCAAACTTCGACAATGAATATTCTTATATAAAAGGTATTTCTCGAAGTGTAAATAGCACTGGCTATGCATTAAAAGATTTAAATAAAGAAAAACATTCTTATGGAACAAATAGTACTTTAATGCTAAACGTTGGATATAAATTAAAAAAGAAACATAAATTAAATTATAACCTTATTTTTATAAATTCTACCGATAATACTTTTGACAAATACGAAGGAACAATTATAGACATTGCCGATTATAACAACGGATTGCTTATTAGAAATACTTATAAAAAAAATACAATTTTAATAAATCAACTGATTGGATCACATGAAATTGGGTATAATACTACTTCAAAATGGGGTGTTTCATATAATTCTGTTACAAGCGATATTCCTGATAGAATGCAAAATACATTTGTAAAACAAAATGATAATACTTATATTTTTGGACAAAATCAAATTACCGATAATCACCGATACTATCATTATTTAAAAGAAGATGAATTTGCTTTTAATGCTTCTATTACTTACAAATTGTTTAGCTTATCTTCTGAAACAGATTTTAAATATAAGTTCACTTTAGGTGGAACCGCTAGAATGAAAATTAGAGACTTTAATGCAACACAGTATAATTTCAGAATTCTTAATGCACAAAGCACAACAGTTGTTGATCCAAACAATTTAGATGCATTTTTTAATAATGAAAATTTACTTAAAGGAAACTATTTTAGAATTGAAACATTTAGAGGTAATTTTCAAGTAAAAAATGCTACAGACCCTCAAGTTTATTCAGGAAATCAAATTATTCAGGTTGGTTATTTTAATATTGAATATAAGCCAACTTTAAAATTTACTGCTTTACTAGGTTTTAGAGCAGAATCTGTTTATCAAAAAGTTGAGTGGAATACTCAATTAGACCCTAACGATAAAAAAGATATTTTAGAAGACATTGCTTTACTTCCGAGTTTAACTGCTAAATACGAAATTAATAGCAAAAATAATTTAAGATTTGGAACAAGTAAAACATACACTTTGCCTCAGTTTAAAGAAAGAGCTCTTTTTATTTATGAAGATGTTACTCAAGTTAAAATTGGTAATCCAGACTTATATCAGTCAGATAATTATAATGTTGACTTAAAATGGGAATTATTTCCTAAAAATGGTCAATTAATTTCATTAGGCTTATTTGGAAAATATATTTTAAATCCAATTAACGAAGTAACAATTTCTTCGGCAACAAACGATATTTCTTTCTTAAACACTGGAGATTGGGGATATGTTAGCGGTGCCGAATTAGAAATAAAACTTGATTTATATACAAATAATGAAAAAGGTTATAAATTTAATTTTGGATTTAATACATCTTATATGAATACTAATCAAGAATTAAATTCAGAAAAAGTTCAGGAAGAAACAGTATATAAAGTAAATTTCACTAATAAAGAATCTGCTTTTACAGGAGCTTCTGATCTATTAATAAACTCAGATTTGGGGTATGTTAAAAACTGGAATAATGAAAAAAACAATATTTCAATCACTCTAAGTTATAATTATACTTCTGAAAAATTGTTTGCCATTGGAACAAACAATAGAGGTGATATTTTTGAAAAACCAATTAGCACATTAGATTTTATTGTTAAAACAAAATTAAATAAATTAAATATTGGTTTTAGCGTAAAGAACATTCTTGATTCTAAAGTTGAAACATATCAAGCAAATAAAACCGAAGACATAGTTGTTTCTTCATACAAAAGAGGATTAATGGCTGGAATTAGTTTAAGCTATAAGTTTTAAGAAAAAATCGAGAAGATGTCCTTCTGAGCATAGCGAAGAATCTAACAATAAATGCATTAATATTTTTCACTTCGTTCAAAATGAAAAAAATATGTTCTTTTAGGATAGCCTCTTTTTTTAATAAAAAACTTCTTTCTACACAACGGAACAACACTTAACAACAATGTAATTTTAACGTAACCACCTGTTAATTAAACAATAATATTTTTGATTGTAAATTAAATTATTAATTAAAAATTCTAAAATTATGAAATTAAATTTTATCAAAAATTCTGTTTTAAATACAGTTATTATGTTTTCGTTACTTGCTGTTGTAGCGACAAGTTGTAAAAAAGATGATGATGAGCCAACTCCTGAGCCTGAGGTTGAAGATGTTAACCCAGATGACTTTAAAGGTGATATAGCTAAAGCTATTACTTTAGATGCGGCAAAAACTTATAAATTAACAGGTCTTGTAAAAATAAAATCTGGAGGTTCATTAACTTTCCCTGCAGGTACAAGAATTGAAGGTACAGGTGGAACTTCAGCTGCTATAATTGTTGAACAAGGTGGAAAAATATATGTAAATGGAACTTCAACAAATCCAGTTATTATGACATCTGGTTTGGCAACTAAATCTCGTGGCGATTGGGGTGGATTAGTTATTTGCGGAAAAGCTACTTGTAATTCTGGTGGTGGAATGTCAGAAGTTGGTGATGTTGCTTATGGCGGTAGCACTGATAATGACAATTCTGGTTCAATTAGATATTTAAGAATAGAGTATTCTGGAGCAGCTTTTAATAGCGAAAAAGAATACAATGGCCTTTCATTGTTTGGTGTTGGAAACGGAACAACTATAGAGTATGTGCAAATATATGAAGGTTCTGATGATGGTATTGAATTTTATGGTGGAACAGTTGCAGCTAGATATTTAGTTTCTTCTCACGTAGAAGATGATATGTTTGACTGGACAGAAGGTTGGAGAGGTATTGGACAATATTGGTATGGAAAAAATGATCAAGGTTTTGGAAACAGAGGAATGGAATGTGATAATTGGTCTACAGATAATAATGCAACTCCAATTGCAAATCCTGAAATTTCTTATATAACTCTTATTGGTAGTGGTGCTCAAGGAAGCGAAACACAAGGTATGGAATTAAGAGCAGGAACAAAAGGAACATTAAATAATGTTGTAATAAAAAATTATACTACTGGTATTAGAGTAAGCGGAACTGCTAGTCAAGCTAACTTAAATAATGGCTTAACTGTAACAAATGTAAGATATATTGATGTAACAACAGAAACTAATATTGGAACTGGTGATGCAGCAGGTATAACTACTAAAGTTGATGCAACTGGTGCAGGTAATGCTGACGGTGTGCCAACTTGGACAGCTGGCTGGACAGTTGGTTTAAACTAATTGTATTTTAAATTTATTCCTTAAACCGATGGCAATAGCCATCGGTTTTTTAATATCCTCTTAACTCGTTTTTAGTCATTTCGTAACAATGTTTTTATTATTTTGAAATAATAAAAATTATTTATGACTAGAAATAAGATTCACTACAAAACTATAGTTATATCTGACACTCATTTAGGTATAAAAAATTCAAGAGCTTTAGAACTTGTAAAGTTTATAAAAAATTATTCATGCGACAATTTAATACTAAATGGAGATATAATCGATGGTTGGAGATTGCAAAAAAACGGGAAATGGGAAGTTAAACACACACGTTTTTTCAGGAAAATAATAAAAATGTCTGAAAAAATAAACACAAAAATAGTTTATATAAGAGGAAATCATGATGATTTTTTAGATTCTATTTTGCCTTTTGAAATAGGAAACTTTAAAATTCTTAAAGAATATTACTACATAAGTAATGATAAAAAATATTATGTAATTCATGGCGATGTTTTCGACAGAATTACCTCAAACTTTAGATGGATTGCCAAACTTGGCGACATTGGATACACTTTATTACTTTGGGTAAATAAAATTTATAATAATTATAGAACAAAACGAGGATTACCTTATTATTCGCTTTCACAAACAATAAAAAACAAAGTAAAATCTGCTGTTTCATATATAAGTGATTTTGAAAAAGAACTTGTTGTTTTAGCAAAATCTAAAGGTTGTGATGGAATAATCTGTGGTCATATTCATCGTCCAGAAATATCAACTATTAATGGTATCGAATATTTAAACTCTGGCGATTGGGTTGAATCATTAAGTGCTCTTGCAGAAGACTATGATGGCAACTGGAATCTTTTGCTTTTTAATGATTTAATTGATTTAAAAGATTAATTAAACAAATCCCAAATGATAATTCATAAAAAAAAATAATTTTAAAATGAAATTTATATTTATAATTCAAGGTGAAGGAAGAGGTCATTTAACTCAAGCTTTGTCATTAAAACAGCTACTCGAAGAAAATGGTCATACAGTTTTAGAAATTTTAATCGGAAAGAGTAAACAAAGAATTATTCCTGATTTTTTCTACACTAAATCAAATTGCTATGTAACTCATTTTGAAGAGCCTAACTTTGCTAAAGATAAAAAAAACAAAGGAGTAAATAATTTTAAAACAATTTTCAACATACTTTTTAAAATAAGACAATACAAAAAAAGTATTGATATTGTAAAAGAAAGAGTTGATTTATTAAAACCAGATGCTATAATAAATTTTTATTCTTTTATTGGTGGTTTATACAATATAAATCCTGATTTAAAAATCCCATTCTATTGCATTGGTCATCAATACTTGTTTTTACATTCAAATTATAATATTAGTGTTAAAAATAGTTGGTGGAAACGTATTTCATTAAATATTGCTACAAAAATTACCTCGATTAATGCAACAAAAAAATTAGCTTTATCTTTTTATGAATTAGAAAATGACGTTAAGAAAAATGTTTATGTAATTCCTCCTCTTTTAAGAAAAGAAATAGTATCACAAAAGTCAATAACCGGACAGTTTTTCTTATGTTATGTTTTAAATGACGGATATGTTAATGAAATTAAAAATTGGCATAAACAATTTAATAATATTGAATTGCATATATTTTCAGATGGAATTTATGAAAAAGATGATGTTGAATTACAAAAAAATTTATACTGGCATAAAATAAATGACGAGAAATTTATAAAATATCTTACTAATTGCAAAGGCTTTGCTTCAACAGCCGGATTCGAATCTATTTGCGAAGCTATGTATCTTAATAAACCTGTTTTATTAGTTCCAACTGCGAATCATATCGAACAAGAATATAATTCATTTGATGCAATAAAAACAGGAAATGGTATTAGAAGCGATTCTTTTAATATTGAAAATTTAATTTATTTTTCAAATAATTATACCTCTGACTATAAATTTAAAAACTGGATTAACTCAAATAAACTTGAAATATTAAAACATATCACAAAAAACAATTCGTAACCAAATTGTAACACAAAGGAAACACAGTTGTAATTTACCTGTGCTATTTTTGCTATATAAATTAATTAAAAAAATAAAATTATGAAAAAATTTTCGCTAGTGTTTTTGTTTTCAGCTATTATCGCATTAAATATTAATGCGGCAAATACAGAAATAAAAAAAGAATCTGAAAATTCGAATAATACTAAATTAACTACAAATGCAGTTTTAATTAAAGGTAAAATTATTGACAAAAACAATCAAGAGCCTTTAGCTGGTGTTGCAGTTAATATCGAAGGAACAAATATTGTTTCTTATACTGATTTTGAAGGTAATTTTATTATTAATGGATTACAACCTGGTAATTACAAATTAAATACTTCTTATATTTCTTATAAAGAAACTTCTTGTAATAATATTACAATTAGCCAAGAAACTACTTCTTTAAAAGTTGAATTAGAACCTTTAAATTAATTTTTTAAAATTTCGATTATTATATTTGTATTAAATAGCCTTCTTTGGCTATTTTTTTTAATTAATTTTTTTAAACTAAAATAAAATGTTGAAAAAATATATAATATTGTTTTTATTTGTTTTGTCGGTTAATAGTTTGTTTTCGCAAATAATAAAAGGGGCTGATGAAAAATTCTACAATGAAGATGGATCTTCTTACACAGGTACATACATAGAATTTCATGAAAACGGGAATAAAAGAATTGAAATGAGTATAAAGAATGGTCTTCAAGATAGCTTAACAATAATTTATTATGACAATATGATTATTAAAGAAAAACGTAATTACAAATATGGCAAAATGGAAGGCGAATGGCTTAGCTATAATAGTAACGGCGTTAAAACTGCAGAAGCAAACTACAAAGACGACAAAAAAAATGGCAGGTGGATTATTTGGAACGATAAAGGGGTTCAATTATTTGAAATGTATTATAATAAAGGTGCCAAAACTGGTAAATGGAAAATGTGGAATGACGAGGGGGTTTTAATTAATGAAAAAGAATATTAACTTAATACAGAAGAGTGCATTTTTCAAAAGCATTTACAATAAAAATTTCAAAAATCTATATTAAATAAGAATAGCTCATTTTTAAAAAAGAATGGGCTATATTTATTTAATTTATAAGCTAAAAAAATCATACTTAAAATAAAGACACAGAAAAAATAAATTTTATCTTTGACAAACTGTTTTAAGAATTTGGTTTATTTTAACCTATTTCAGCAAACATTAAACCTTTATGTTTAACTAAAAAATTTAAAATTATGAATAAACTATTATTATCATTAGCTATTATTTTCGTTATTTCATTAACAAGTTGCAATAATAAACAATGCAATAAAGATGGTCAAAAAGATGCTGCAGCTGAAAATGAAAATTATATTGTTTTAGGAGATAAAATTTTATCTGAATTTAGTTTAAATACCGACGAAGAAAGACCTACTTGGCTTAAACAATTAAATAAAGATGAATTATATAAAATTATTGTTGATGGTGCTTTATCTGGTGAATATCCTGCTTACGACTATTATTTTAACACAAAATTATCGAAAGAAGAAATTAACCAACTGTGCAATATTATTGAATCTGATACAATTAAAATAAAAAACCCTACTACCGGGAAAGAAGAAGAAAAAGTTATTAATGTAACTTTTAATAAAGAAGAAATTTCAAATATATTTTTCTTGGAAAAATGGGTATTTAATAAAACAACTAAAATGATTGAGAAAAAAGTTATTGGAGCTGGTCCTATAATTGAAAAATATATTCCTAGCGAAATAGAAGGTGAACTAACAAAAGTTAAAAAACTTTTATATGTTGTTTACTTCGATCAATCATACTTCCCACAAGAAGTTAAATAAAAATGAATTTCAAAGTAATTATTATTGATGATGTTCATCAAATATTAAAAGATGAATTAAACAATATAGGTATTGGCGTTGATACAATAACAAAAATAGACTATAATTCATTGTTTGATATTATTAATAATTACGACGGTATTATATTAAGAAGTAAGGTTACTTTAGATAAACCTATTATTGATAAAGCAAAGAATTTGAAATTTATTGCACGAGTAGGTGCCGGAATGGAAAATATTGATGTAGAATATGCTTTGTCTAATAAAATTGCTTGTATTAATTCACCCGAAGGTAACCGAGATGCAGTTGGTGAGCACACTTTGGGTTTGCTTTTGTCTTTAATGAAAAATATTAATATCTCGAACGATGAGATAAAAAATAATATTTGGAATAGAGAAAAAAATAAAGGTTTTGAAATATCTGATAAAACTATCGGAATTATTGGATATGGTAATATGGGTAGTGCTTTTGCAGAAAGATTATCTGGGTTTAAGGCAAATGTTATTGCTTATGATAAATACAAAAAAGGTTATGGTAATAATTTGGTGAAAGAAACCAATTTAGATGAAATATTTGAACATGCAGACATTTTAAGTTTGCATGTTCCTTTAACCGAAGAAACCAAATATATGGTTAATAGTAGTTTTTTACACAACTTTAAAAAGAACATTTATTTAATAAATACATCACGAGGCAATGTTATTAAAACAAGTGATTTAATTAAAGGTTTAAAATCAGGCAAATTAATAGGTGCTGGATTAGATGTTATCGAATATGAAGAACAAACTTTTGATAATATTTTTTTTAATGATGAATTTAAATTGCTATTAGAAAACAAAAATGTTATTATTACTCCACATATTGCTGGAATCACATATGAATCAAGCATTAAACATGCAAAAGTGATTTTCGAGAAAATTAATATTGTATTAAATAATAAGTGTTAAAATATTTCTTGTAAAGTATTATTATAATAATTTACTTTTTTATTGTGACTGACCAAAAAGCGTATAAAGAACTTTTTATCCCGCAGATTTAGCAAATTTATTATCCCGCAAATGAACGCAATGACTTTACTATCTTTTGTCTTGCGGAACAAAGTGAAGTATCTCCTTTGTTTAAAGAGAAGCCCCTTCATTGCCATTCAGGGCGACAAGGGCTATCATCAGGCTGGCGCGGAAATGTTTTCCGTGCCTTGGTTTTATATGAACTAAGTTATTTAACCACCATTCTTAATTTTGTGTTGTGGCTTTTGTTTTGCTGAGACATGACATTTAAAAAATGCTTGAAGATAAATGACAATATAATACAACTGATAATCAATTACTTAAAAAACTTGTCATTGGTAATGGCTTGGCTCTTTGTTTTTTTGTCTTGCTGAAATATGACATTAAAAAAAATGTCCTTTTTAACACCGCCTTTTTTAATTTAATTAATATTTAAACATTTAAAGAAATACACTATTTTTACAAAAAAAAAATTATTATGAATTACAAAATTTACTTTATAATATTAGCTATTACTTTTTATTTTTATTCTTGTAATAATAAAAATTCAAATAAAATTGACACTATAGAATCTCTTTCAATAGAGATATCAGAAGATTCGAAAGACCCAGAATTGTTATTTAAACGTGCAATTTTATATTATGAAAATAAGGACTTTCAAAAATCAATAAACGACCTTGATGATGCATTAAAAATAGACAGTTTAAATGCTAAATATCATTACAATATTGCTTTAAATTATTTTGAAATTAATGATACCAGATCAGAAAAAGATCATTTAATAAAATGCATTCAAATTGACAATAAATTTCTTGACGCCTATATTAAATTAACCGAACTTCACTTATTTGTTCAAGACTACCAAAATGCTATTAATTTTAGTACTGATGCTTTAAAAATTGACAAAAAAAATTCAAAAATTTATTTTTTAAAAGGTTATATATACAAAGAAATTGGCGACACAATCAACTCAATAAAATTCTTTTTAAATGCAACCGAGTTTAATCCTAAATATTATGATGCAATAATTCAGTTGGGAATTTTACACGAAGCAAAAAAAGATTCAGTAGCAGCTTTTTATTATAAAAATGCTATTGATGTAAATCCAGAAAATAGCGAACCTTATTATTTTTTAGCTTACTACTATCAATCAATTAATGACATTAATAAGGCTGAAAAAGCTTATAAAATGATGATTAATAAATTTGAAAATTCTGAAAAAGCTCTTCATAACTTAGGATATATTTATTTGATTATGAAACAAAAATGGGTTGTATCTGAACAAAATATTTCGTCTATAAAACAAATGGCTAAATCAAATGAACAAGTAAAAAATAATGTGAACACAGCTATTGATTACTTAAATAAAGCTATTGAAAAAAACTCTAATTATTTATCGGCATACAATAACAGAGGTTTAGCTTACGAGATATTAGAAAATTATAAAAAAGCATACGACGATTATAATACTTTATACAAATTTGATTCTGAAAATGAGCTGTATAAGAATAATGTAAACAGAATTAAGAAATTTTTAAAGTAATAGTTTTATGAATAGTTTTATTAAAGAACTAAAATTAAATTTATTTTTTATAGTACCATATTTATCTTTTGTAGGGTCAGTTTTACTGTTTTTGCTTTCATATAATAAAATAGAAGGTCATATTTTAATTAACAAATATAACTCTCCTATTTTTGATGTTTTTTTTAAATACATAACTAATATTGGAGATGGTTTGTTTTTAACTTTTATAGCTGTTATTTTTCTTTTTATTAGATTTAGATATGCCTTAATATTAGGAATTTCAGGGACATTGTCTGGCGTTTTTACTCAAACATTAAAAAGAAGTGTATTTTCGAATTGCGATAGACCAGCTAAAATAATAGGAGAATATGGCTATAACTTAAATTTTGTTGATGATGTTAAAATACATTATCATAATAGCTTTCCGTCGGGACACTCAACAACAGTGTTTTGCTTGTTTTTTTGCTTAGCTTTATTCTCGAAAAACAATTATTTTAAACTTATTTTTTCAATAATAGCAATAATAGTAGCATTTTCAAGAGTTTATCTTTCTCAACATTTTTTAATCGACATACTTGTGGGTTCATTTATTGGGTTGTTCTTTAGCTTTTTAACATATTCTTATATTAATAAATTTAAAAACAATTGGTTAGATAAATCTTTTTTGATAAATTTAAAAACTTAAAACGTAAATACTATCAGAAACATTTTTAATTACATATTAATAATTTTTATAGGAATTGTATTTTTCTTCCCTTTCTTGGGTTCGGTTAATTTATTTGATTGGGACGAAATAAATTTTGCTGAAGCGGCAAGAGAAATGTGTGCTTCAAGTAACTATTTAACTGTTCAAATAAATTTTGAACCTTTTTGGGAAAAACCTCCTCTTTTTATTTGGTTTCAGGCATTATCAATGAATATGTTTGGTGTAACTGAATTTGCGGCACGTTTACCTAATGCTATAGCAGGTGTTATTACATTATTAGTTTTATTTAATATTGGCAAAACTGTTTATAATGAAAAGTTTGGTTTTATTTGGGTTATAACATATTTATGTAGTTTACTGACTCATTTTTACTTTAAATCTGGCATAATTGACCCTTGGTTTAATTTATTTATTTTTCTAGGAATACATTATTTTATTGTTTCCATAGGACCTTTCAGAAATTTAAACAAGAACAGAGACTTTATTTTATCGGCAATTTTTATTGGACTAGGTGTTTTAACTAAAGGTCCGGTTGCTTTATTAATTTTTGGAGGAACTGCTTTAATTTTCTTTATTTTAGATGGATTTAAATTTAAGATTAACTTTTTTGATTTCTTTTTATATGGAGTAATTGTTTTATTTGTTGGTGGATTTTGGTTTATTATACAATTATTCTTAGGCAATACTCAAACAATTATTGATTTTTTCACATATCAGGTTCGATTATTATCAACAAAAGATGCAGGCCACGGAGGGTTTTTATTTTATCACTTTATTATTTTATTATTTGGCGTTTTCCCGGCATCAATATTTGCTTTAAAGGCTTTTAAATACAATTCATCTGATAGTGAACCTGAAAGATATTATAAAAAATGGAATATTGTTTTATTGCTTTTTGTTTTAATAGTATTTACAATTGTTAAAACAAAAATTGTTCATTATTCTTCGATGTGTTATTTCCCATTAACTTTTTTAGCAAGTTATTCTATTTACAACCTTTTTAATTTTGATTTTGAATGGAAAAAATGGATGAGTGTTTTAATAGCTTTTATTGGTATTCCTATTGGATTAATTGTTTCTATTATACCTTTTGTAGGAATTTATAAAGATAAAATTATTGAATCAAATTTAATTAAAGATGATTTTGCTATTGCTAATTTAAGTGCAGATGTTTATTGGTCTGGATTTGAAAGTATTATAGGAATAGTATTTATTTTAGGTATTATTATTAGTTTAATTTTACTTTCTTATAGGCAAATTCATCGCGGAATATATACTCTTTTCTTTTCTAGTTTATTTTTTATTTCTCTTTCTTTAATAATAATAGTTCCTAAAATTGAAGGCTATTCACAAAATGCAGCTATTGAGTTTTATAAGCTAAATAGTAAAAAAGATGTTTATATTGAAACTTTAAAATTTAAAAGTTATGCTCAATATTTTTATGGAGAAACAAAAACTGACAAACCAAAAGAAGCTAAAGATATGGAATGGCTTTTAAAAGGAGATATTGATAAAAATGTTTATTTCGTATGTAAAAATGTTCATTATAAAGAAATAATAGCTACTTATCCATACCTAGAACCACTCTATTTTAAAAACGGATTTGTTTTTCTTGTAAGATTTAAAGATTCTTATATTAATTAAAAGTGATTTTTAACTAAGCTTTTAAACATATCTCCTCTTTGTTCAAAATTCTTAAATTGGTCATAACTAGAGGCTGCAGGCGAAAGCAGACATGTTTTACCTTGTTCTGTTTCATTAAAACACACATTAACTGCCTCGTCTAAAGTTTTAACTCTGAATATTTGTTTTGAATCTATATTTTTGTCAGACAATAATTTATAAATTAAATCACCAACCGTTCCCATTAAAATAATATTTCGCAAAGGTTTTGCTATTAATTCATCTATCAAAAGTGAATATTCTATTCCCCTATCAAAACCGCCTAAAATTATAGAATCAACATTTTTAACAGTATTTAAGGCCGCAATTGTTGATTGTGGTATGGTAGATATTGAATCATTGTAAAAATATATGTTTTTATATTTACCAATATATTCTAATCGATGAGGAAGCGATATAAAAGTTCTAATATAATTTTTAATTTCCTTTTCTTCTAACCCTAAAATCTCAACACAATTAATTGCAATTAAGGCATTTAATCTATTATGATCGCCAATAATAGGAATATCTATATCTTTTATTTGCTTTAAAGATGCATTGTAATCAATAGGAATTTTTATGTTTTCGATTTTAAAAAGACCCATTAACTTATTTATTTCATCGTCAAATTTATTATATATAAAATAATCATCAGATTTTTGGAATAAATGAATATTATACTTTGAAAATGCATATTCATCAAAACCATTATAATGGTCTAAATGCTCCTGAAAAATATTTAACAATATGCTAATATGCGGTGAGTTTCTGCAAAACTGTAACTGATGAGAAGAAAGTTCTAAAACTATAATAGTGTTTTTTCTTATTTTATCTATAATATCAAAAACAGGCAAACCAATATTACCAGCTAAAATACAATCTTTTTGAGCCGAATCTAATATATGAAAAATTAACGAAGAAGTTGTGCTTTTTCCTTTTGTTCCTGTAATACCAATAGTTTGTTTTTTATAAAACTTTAAAAATAAATCTGTTTGAGATGTAATTTTACTTTTTATATCATCTATTTTAATGTTTTTTAAAGAAACACCCGGACTCTTAATAATTAAATCATAATCATAAATTGCATTCAAATAATTTTCTCCATTATGGTAAATTATTTTATTGTTACTTTTTATATCATTTATTAGGTTTATATCAGCTATTCCTATTTTGATATCATTAATATTTTTATCAATAAAGTTTAATGTTGATTTCCCTTCTTTGCCAAATCCTAATATTAATATTGTTTTGTATTGTTTTAAGAATTCAATTAATTCGTTCATAGTTAATAATTTATTTATACAAATATATAGATTCTACAATAATTTATATTTGATAACAGAATCTTTGTCTTGACTTTTGATTAAATAAAAATGCATGATTTTTTGTGGTCTCGAGTGGAATCGAACCACTATCTACGGTTTAGGAAACCGCTATTCTATCCGTTGAACTACGAAACCTATTAATTGTGCAAAATTAATTTATTTCTTTTTATTATACTACGCTTTTAGATTATTTCTAAAACAGTATTTTTTACCCAACCAATATTTCCGTCTGGTAATTTTATTTCATACCATTCTTCAAGCTCATCTGTAATTTCAACTTTTAAGCCTTCGTGAATAACAAAAAAATCTTCGGCCGAAACATCAGGTGAATTTTTCCCATTAACCGACCCTTCAATAATTATGGCATAATTACGATTAACAACATTTGTATATTGTTTATATGCAAAAATATATGCTATTATGGTGTTTATTAAAAATATTAATCCAATAAAAAACGACCATTTCTTTATTGTCATATTTTTTGAAATTAAAAAAACTACTGTGATAAATAAAAACACACTAAAAAATATTATTACTATTACACCCCATTGATTTGTGCTATATGATTTAATTATTGAATTTAATAATGATGTTAAATATAATTCAGGAATAGAGTTTTTATCAATTATTTTAGAGTTAGCTAATTCTAGATTAAAATTAATGTCTTTATCATTTGGAGATAAACGATTTGCTCTCTCGTAGTTAATTATAGCATAAGCCAATTCATTTTTCTTATAATACGAATTTCCCAAATTAAAATATAATTCAGCTGATTCATAGTCTTTCGAAATAATTGACTCATAATATTTTATTGCTTCTTCATATTTTCCTTTTTTATATGCATCATTTCCTTTTAAAAATATTGCATCGGCCTGTTCGGCATAAATACAATTAAAAGCTAATAAACAAAATACAATTAAAAGTATATTTTTCATTTTCTTATTTTTTCAATTCCTTTTCGATATTAGTAATAAAATTTATTGAATTTTGATAAGTTTCTTGCATGTCTGAATTTGCCTTTTCTGGTGAATATCTTGCAAATTCACAATGATTAATTAATCTTAAAAACTCATCTATTAATTCATTATTAACTTTATTTTTTGTTAAATCGGCTTCAATTTTATCTATCGATAAATCTGAAAGTTTAACAGATAACTTATCACTTAAATAACCCCATAATGCTTTAGAAACAGCTTCATAAAACAAATTATAATCATTTTTATTTAAATATTCTCCGGCAGTTTTCAAATGTTTTAAAGCAACTTTATTTGCCTTTTTCATTCTTAAAAGCGAAATATTTTGTTGTTCTTTAAAGTATTTTTTCAAAATTACAATAATAACTATTGCTATTATTAGTGGTAAAATTAAAAGCATGTAAAACAATTTTGAACCAAAAAAACACGAACCTTTATTGTTTAAATTATATGAATTTAATTTTATATATCTAATATCTCTATTTTTATATTTAATATATTCTTTATTATTTTCGTCTGCTTCATTTGACTCATTTGATGCAATTCCTTGTGTTATATCTAGATCAAACTCTTTTGTTAATAATGACACATACTTTTCCTTATTTATATCAAAATAAACAAAAGGGACTGAACTAATTTTATATTTACCTTTATATCTAGGAATTATAAGATATTCGAAAGTTCTTGAACCACTCATTCCCGAATTATTTTTCGATATTTTATCAATAGTTTTAGGTTCATAAACTTCGAAATCACTCGATAAATCGAATTTTAAAGGATCTATTAGAGTTAAATTACCTGACCCAATAATTTTAACATTAATATCAATTGCTTCATTTGATTTAGCGACATTTTTCGAGATATCTGAACTTAAAGAAAAACTGCCAACAGCACCACTAAAATTTGAAGGAGGAGAAGGTAATGCTTTTACATTAATGGTAACCGAATTACTTTTTAAATTAACCGATTTTGTTTGATATGCTGTTCCAAAAAAATCATCAAAAATACTATTACCTCTTCTCTTGCTTTTTATCCTCAATAAACAATCTAAAGACATTGATTCAATAACAATTTTACCGTTTTTTTGAGGGAATAATAATACTTTATCTAAAACAGCTACACTATAAGACTTGCCATTATATGTTTCTTCTTGCCATGCTATGTTTTTATTTTCATCAATAGTTTCTGACCAAAACCCATCGTAAGTTGGTGGAACATAGTTTCCTATATCAGCTAAATCATATCTTGTATATAGCTTATTTGTTACAATAATTTGTTCACCATTATATACATTTGCTTTGCTTACTGTTGTTTTTATAAATATATTGTCTGAAATGCTATTATCTTCCTGATTATTAGATGTATTAGGATTAGTTGCTTGTGCTGTTTGAGTTTTTTGTTTTGAATTATTATTTCCGGCTATTACTTTAATACTTATTGGATTTGATACAAATTCATCTCCATTAAATGTAGCCTTTGCTGGAGGAATAACAAAATTTCCTTCTTTGGTTGCTTGTATCCAAAAATAAAAAACATAACTATTATTCGAAGTTTGTTTTCCGTTAATAAAAGTTGTACTCGAACTAAACGATTGGCTTATTCCGCTTAACATATCAAAATCATTAATACTTGGTGGAGCAAATTCTGATACCTGCTGATTAATAGTATATGTTATTTTAAATTGCTCTCCTACCTCAACAACATTTTTTGAAGTGCCTACAAATTCTACTTTTCCTGCAAAAATATTCTGCATTAAAGCAATTATTAAAAAAAATATTTTTAAAAATTTCATACCTCAAATTTAATTTTACCAATCTTTTTCAATATAAACTCTAACTGCTTTTTGTTTTTCTTTTTTCATGTTTTCTTGCAGTTTTTGTTCATTTTTATCTAAAGCATTAAGCATTTGTTCTATTTGTTGTTTTTCTTGCTTATCTTGTTGGTTGTTTTCTTTTTTTTCTTCTTGCTTTTTTTCTTCTTGTTTTTTGTCGTTATTATTGTTTTTATCGTTTTGTTGTTGTTTTAATAAAGCTTGTGCATAAGCTAAATTATACTTTGTATCTTTATCATTAGGATTTAATTTTAATGCATTTTTATATGCTTTTATCGACTCTTCTAATTTCTTTTGCTTTAATAATGAGTTTCCTAAATTATGATACACTTTTGACAAATCTTCTTTATTTTCTGTTTTCCCAGTTAATGAATTAAATATTTTTGATGCTTGCTCATAATTTTCTTGTTTATATAAAGCATCTCCTAAATTAAATAAGCCCTTAAAAGATGAATCATTTTTCGACAATGCCTTTCTGTATTTTATTTCTGAGGACTTAAAATTACCACTATTATAATCTTTGTTTCCTTTTCGAATAAATGAGTTTTCTGTTTGAGATTTTAATACAATGCTTGAGAACACAATAAAAAGTAGAATAATATGATTTTTATTTATTCCAACATTAAAAACATTTTTATTTTTAGTAAACTCCCATTTTCTATTAAAAATTAACAATTCGAGTAAGAATATTAGTAATGATAATCCTATAAAATATTGAAAATGACTATCATAATTTGTATAAATTCTAGTGTCAACTTTAATTTTTTCCATATTATTAATTTCATCAATAATCTTCTTCAAGCCTATATCGGTATTATTTGAATGAACAAAAATACCATTCCCGGCCTGAGCAATTTGTTTCATTAATTCAATATTTAGCTTGGTTATAACTGTATTGTTTTCTTTGTCTTTTTTAAATTCTTTTATTCCATTAAACTGGCTAATTGGAATTGGGCATCCTTCTGTTGAACCCATTCCAACAGTAAAAACTTTTATTCCATTATTATTAGCATTTGTAGCCTCTGCAACGGCATCGTCTTCGTGATTTTCGCCATCAGATATTATAATTATTGCTTTATTTCTTGATTTAGAATAAACTTCTTTATTTTGATATTTTTCTTCATTTTTAAAAATCTCGATAGCCTGATTAATTGATACCCCAATAGCTGTTCCTTGTGTTGGGATAATATCAGTGGATACAGATGAAATCAAAAGTTTAGCAGCAGAATAATCAGTAGTTATAGGTAAATGAGTATAAGCATTGCCGCCAAAAACTATAATACCTATTCTATCATTATCAAAGTTATCAATCATTTTAGAAATAGCCATCTTTGCTCTTTCTATTCTGTTGGGTTTTATATCTTCGGCAAGCATACTTTTAGAAACATCTAAAGCAATAATTACATCAATTCCTTTTCTCTCTATTGATTCAACTTTTGCCCCTGTCTGAGGATTTGCAATACCAATAATAAGAGATGTGTACGCAATTATAAATAATAAAAATTTTATAAATGGTTTTCTTTTCGATAAATCTGGAATTAAAAGACAAAGAATAGTTTTATCAGCAAATTTGCTAAAAGCTTTTTTCTGCCAATTTTTATATAATATATAAATAACTACAAATAAAGGGATTAACAAAAGTCCATATAAAAACAAAGTGTTTTCAAATCTAATCATAATATCTTCTTTTTAAGGAATACTTTTAAAAACTGTATATTTTAATAAAAATTCTACTAATAAAACTAGAGCTGCCATAATAGCAAAAAGGTAAAACAGCTCTGTTTTGTTTTTAAATTCGAGAACTTCAATTTTCGACTTTTCTAATTTATCAATTTCAGAATAAATTGATTTTAAACTAGCATTATTAGTAGCTCTAAAATACTTTCCATCAGAAGAATTTGCAATGTATTTCAAAGTATTTTCATCAATATTAACATCTACATAACTATAAGCAAATTCACCATTAGGATAAAGTGCAACTGGAGTATAAGCTTTCCCTCTTGTTCCAACACCAATTGTATAAATTCTGATATTATATTTTTTCGCAAATTCGGCAGCCGATTTTGGAGTAATTGAGCCAACATTATTAACTCCATCGGTAAGTAAAATTATTACTTTACTTTTAGCTTTGCTGTTTTTTAATCGGTTAATAGAGGTAGCGAGTCCCATTCCTATTGCTGTTCCATCGCTTAACATACCATGCCTAATATCTGATATTAAATTAATTAAAACTGCATGGTCGGTGGTAATAGGGCATTGAGTAAAACTTTCGCCACTAAAAACAACTAAACCTATTCTGTCCGAAGGTCTTCCTAAAATAAACTCTTTTGCAACATTTTTCGCAGCCTCCATCCTATTTGGCGTAAAATCTTTAGCAAGCATACTTGAAGAAATATCCATTGAAAGAACTATATCAATTCCTTCGGTTGTTACCTCTGTTTTGCTTGAAGAAGTTTGAGGTCTTGCAAACGCTACAATTAAGAAAGCTAAAGCAAGTATTCTTAATATGAAATTGACATGAAGAAAATATATTTTCTTTGACTTACCTGTTTCTTTAAATCTTTTTGTGTCTGAAATACTTATTTCTGGGTTAATTTTATTGTTTTTCAGAACATAAAGAATTACTAAAATAGGTATTATTAATAATATCCATAAAAAATTAATGTGTGCAAAACTAATATCGTAATACAGTAAATCCATTTTTTTATTTTTTATTATTAATTATTTCTTGTTTTGTTTCATCTATAAAAGTATATGCAAGATTTAAACAAATATCATTTTCATTCGACAAAGGTTTATGCTTAGCAAACTTGGCTAAGTCTGAAGTTTCTAATATTGTTTTAATATTTTCTATCAACTTTGAATCTAAGTTAATTTGTTTCAAACTAGCAATAATTTCGACAGTAATTTTATCTAATATTTCTATATTATATCTGCGTTCAATATAATTTCTAATAATATCCGATAATTCAATATAATATTCTTTATGTTTATCTTGCTGCCATAACTTTTTCGACTTAAGTTCATCTAATAACTTAAGTGAAGTAACGTGTATTGGCTCATCCTGTTTTTTAATTAAATTAGATAAGCTAACTTTTTCACGGTTTTTAAAAATATAGATTATTATTATTATTAATGCCGTAATCAAAAGCCCTCCTACAATCCATGGCAAAATTTCTTTAAAAGTTAAAGGAGCTTCATAAGGGGTTTTAATATCTTTAATAACTTGTGAAACTGTATCAACCGGAATTGTATTTACACTTAAATAAAAGTTTGGTGTATCGTATGAAAAGGTATCATTATCTTCAATAAAGCTCACATTATACGAAGGTATATTATAATAACCTGAATCAAATGATGTAATTTTATAAGAGAATTTTTGAGTAATATTACCGTCTGCACTTTTAATTGTATCTAATTTTTGCTCAACAATTTCGATATTTTTCGATAAAGTATCTTTAAGTTTTAGCCAATTAATAGCAACTTTATCGGTGTTTTTATATTTTGCTTCAATTGAATAATAAATTTGGTCACCTATAACAATATTATTTTTTTCGAGAATTGCATTAAAGTAAACTTTTTGAGCAAAAGAATAATTTAATATAAAGAATGATATAATAGCAATAAATAAAATTTTCATAGTTTTCTAAAATATTTATCTTCTTTTAAACAAATTTATTAATGGTTTAATATAAGATTCATTAGTGTTTATTGAAACAAAATCAACTCCCGATTTTTTAAAAACATTATTCAGTTCCCAAAAGTGTTTGTCCCACCATTTTTTATAGTTTTCGCGAACATTTTCATCAGAAGAATCTATCCAAACTGTATCTTCTGTTTCTGCGTCAAAAAACTTAATTAATCCAACAGGAGGCAATTCGGTTTCTCTTATATCATAAATATTAAGAGCAATAATATCATGTTTTTTATTGGCAATATTAAGGGCGTCATAAAAATTATTATCAATAAAGTCTGATATTAAAAATGCTGTGCTACGTTTTTTTATAACATTAGTGAAATATTTTAACCCTTCGCTAATTTTTGTTCCGTTACTCTCTGGTTTAAAAGCTATTAATTCTCGAATAATTCTTAAAATATGAGTTGTTCCTTTTTTAGGCGGAATAAATTTTTCGATTTTATCGCTAAACATTATAACCCCAACTTTGTCGTTATTTTGAATAGCCGAAAACGCTAAAACAGCTGAAATTTCGGTTATTATATTCTTTTTTAAATTACTATTTGATCCGAAATTTCGGGAGCCGCTAACATCAATCAATAGCATAAAAGTTAGTTCACGCTCTTCTTCAAAAATTTTAATATAAGGGCGATTAAAACGAGCAGTTACATTCCAATCAATTTGGCGAATATCATCACCGGGTTGGTATTCACGAACCTCAGTAAACGACATACCTTTTCCTTTAAAAGCACTATTATATTCTCCCGAAAAAATATTTCGAGATAGTCCTTTCGTTTTTATTTCAATCTTTCTAACACGTTTTAATAATTCGGTAGTATCCATAATTTAATTAACTAAGGAACATCAACACTATTTAAAACTTCATTAATTATATCTTCAGAAGTAATGTTTTCTGCTTCGGCTTCATAAGTTAAACCTATTCTGTGGCGTAAAACATCATGACACACATTTCGAACATCTTCTGGTATAACATAACCTCTTCGTTTAATAAAAGCATAGGCTTTACTTGCTAAAGCAAGGTTAATACTAGCTCTTGGAGAACCACCGTAACTAATCATATTAGCCAAACTCTTTAAATTATAATCATTAGGATTACGAGTAGCAAAAACAATATCAGTTATATAATTCAGAATTTTATCATCAATATAAACTTCTTTTACTGCTTCACGAGCTTTTACGATATCTTCGGTTTTAATTATCGGATTAATTCGTATATTATTTGTTGAAATATTTTGACGAATAATTGCTTTTTCATCTTCCTTATTAGGATAATTAACAACAACTTTCATCATAAATCTATCAACTTGAGCTTCTGGTAAAGGATAAGTTCCTTCTTGTTCTATTGGGTTTTGTGTTGCTAAAACCAAAAACGGTTCTTCTAGTTTATAAGTGTTTTCACCTATTGTAATGTGTCTTTCTTGCATAGCTTCGAGTAAAGCACTTTGAACTTTTGCTGGAGCACGGTTAATTTCATCAGCTAAAACAAAATTTGCGAAAATAGGTCCTTTTTTAACAATAAACTCTTCGTTTTTTTGGCTATAGATTAATGTACCAATTAAATCGGCTGGTAATAAATCAGGTGTAAACTGAATTCTACTAAATTTTGCATCAATAGTATTAGCCAAAGAATTAATTGCAAGGGTTTTTGCTAAGCCCGGAACACCCTCTAAAAGGATATGTCCATTAGACAATAAACCTATTAACAATCGCTCTACCATGTGTTTTTGACCAACGATTACTTTATTAATTTCCATAGTAATCATATCAACAAAAGCACTTTCTCTTTGAATTTTTTCGTTAATTTCTTTAATGTTAGTATTCAATACAGTTGTTTCCATATTTTTAATTTTATCATTTTCAAATGCAAATTTATAAATTGAATAAAATTTTCAATGTTTAATACCGTAAAAATGTGTTAATATTTGTTAAGATAGATATTTAGTATAGGTATAAGAAGATATTTAAGTTATTAATTTATAAAAATAATTAAGAATAAGCCTTGTTGCTTTATATAATACTAATCTGAAATTTGGAACAATCCAAAACACATAAAACAATTTCACGAGATTTTTTTCTCTTTTCTTTAAAAATTTTGTCGAAATATTTTTTTTCTAAAATTTCATTTATATATTTGCATATAATTCCTATTGAATTAGTAGGATTTAAAAATAAAGAAAAGAAAAATGCAAATATCAACTTATTCGAGATACGGACTTAGAGCAATTATTAGGTTGGCTATCATTTCTAATAATAATGAAAAGGAATTGGTTTCAATTAAAGAAATTGCTGCTATCGAAAATATTTCGGTTAAGTATTTAGAAGCTATTTTTACAACATTGAAAAAAGGTAAAATTTTGCAATCGGTTAAAGGTAAAAGTGGCGGTTACCGACTTGCGAAAAAGCCTGATGATATTTCGGTTTTTGATATTTTAGAAATTTTAGATGGAGAAATAACTCTTCTTTGTTGTATAGACAATAAAGATGAATGTGTTAATTCAATTACTAATTGTACTGTTTATGGCTTTTGGAAAACCTTGGATACTGCAATTAAAGATATTTTAAAAAATAAAACTTTACAAAATTTTATTGACGAACAACAAAAAGAGAAACTTAACTATATAATTTAATTACGAATTATGAATTACGAATTACTAACAAAAAATAGAATTAACTATATGCTTATTAAGAAAATATGGTGCATGGTTTGTCCCTTCTATGGGACTAAAATTAATATATTTTATCTTTAAATTTTAAAGATTTATATAACAATAAAAAAATAAATAATTAATAATTACCCTAAAAAACACTTCACCCATTGGTTGAAGAATAAAAAAGGGAGCAAAAAAAAAATAAAACTATGTCACAAGAAAAATTAAAATTCGAAACATTACAACTACATGCAGGTCAAGAAGTTGACTCAACAACTTTATCAAGAGCAGTTCCTTTATATCAAACCACATCTTATGTGTTTAAAAATTCTGAACATGCCGCAAATCTTTTTGGATTAAAAGAGTTTGGAAACATTTATACTCGATTAATGAATCCAACAACCGATGTTTTCGAAAAACGTATAGCGGCTTTAGAAGGTGGTGTTGCGGCTTTAGCTGTTTCATCTGGTCATGCTGCACAATTTATTGCATTAAATAATATTTTAACAGTAGGTGATAATTTTGTATCTTCTCCTCATCTTTACGGTGGTTCTTATAATCAATTTAAAGTGTCTTTTAAAAGATTAGGCGTTCAAGTTAAATTTGCAAAAAATGATGATGCAAGTGAATTCGAAAAACTTATAGACTCAAAAACTAAAGCATTATATATTGAAACAATAGGTAATCCAGAATTTAACATTCCTGATTTTGATGCTATTTCTCTTATAGCTAAAAAATATGATTTACCTCTTATTGTTGATAATACTTTTGCAGGTGGTGGTTATTTATTTAAACCATTAGAGCATGGTGCAAATATAGTTGTTGAATCTGCAACAAAATGGATTGGTGGCCACGGTACTTCTATTGGTGGTGTTATTATAGATGGCGGTAATTATAATTGGGGAAATGGAAAATATCCTCAATTTACCGAACCATCAGAAGGTTACCATGGTTTAAAATTTTGGGATGTTTTTGGAACTGATGGCCCATTCGGAAATATTGCTTTTATTATAAGAGCAAGAGTTGAAGGTTTAAGAGATTGGGGTCCTGCTATTAGCCCATTTAACTCTTTCCAACTTATTTTAGGGTTAGAAACTCTTTCGTTAAGAATGGAGCGACACGTTGATAACACATTGAAATTAGCTCAATGGTTAGAAAAACACCCGAAAGTTGAAAAGGTAAATTATCCTGGATTAGAAAGCAGTCCTTACTACGGTCTTGCTAAAAAATATCTTAAAAAAGGATATGGCGGAGTTCTTTCTTTTATAGTTAAAGGCGAAAAAGATAATGCAACTAAAGTAGTTGATAACCTTAAATTGGTTAGCCATTTGGCAAATGTTGGTGATGCAAAATCATTAATAATTCAACCTTCGGCAACTACTCACCAACAATTATCTGATACCGAGCAATTATCGGCAGGTGTTTATCCTGGATTATTAAGAGTTTCGGTTGGCATAGAACATATTGAGGATATTATTAATGATTTTGAACAAGCTTTGGCTATTATTTAATTATTAAAATAAATTATGAGAACTAAAATTAATATCGGGTTATTCGGTTTAGGAACAGTAGGAAAAGGACTGTTACATGTTATAAGTAAAAATCCTTCGGAAAACATTAAAATTTCTAAAATTTGTGTTCGCGATACTTCCAAAAAACGAAATGTTGATGAAAGTTTAATTACTTATAACTATTCCGACATACTGGATAATCCTGATATTAATTTAGTTGTTGAACTTATTGACGACGATAAAGAAGCTTATAAAATTGTTAAAACAGCTTTATTAAACGGTAAAAGCGTTGTTTCGGCTAATAAAAAAATGCTTGCAAATAATTTGGCCGAAATTATAAAAATTCAGGAAGAAAACAATGTCGTTTGTCTTTACGACGCTTCTTCTTGCGGAAGCATTCCTGTTATTCGAAACTTAGAAGAATATTATGATAATGACCTATTAACCTCAGTTACAGGTATTTTAAATGGGTCTTCTAATTTTATTTTATCAAAAATTTTTAATGAAAAACTCGATTATAACAAAGCATTAAAAATGGCTCAAGACTTAGGTTATGCCGAAAGCAATCCAATTTTTGATGTTGAAGGATTCGATTCTTTATATAAATTAATAATTATTGCAGCTCACAGCTTTGGCGTTATTTTAAATCCTGATGAAGTTTTTAATTCGGGAATCTCTAATATAACAACACACGACTTACAGTATGCTTTAGAAAAAGGGTATAAAATTAAACTTCTTGGAAATGTTTTCAAGAAAAAAGAAAATTATGTTTCGGCTTTTGTAATGCCTAAATTAGTTAAAGCTAATGAATATATATATAATGTTGAAAATCAATTTAATGGAGTTGTAATTCAAGGTTTATTTTACGACAAACAATTTATGTTTGGCAAAGGAGCCGGAGCAAATCCAACAGGTTCTGCAGTTTTATCTGATATTATGGCACGAACTCATAACTATCAATATGAATATAAAAAAATGAAATATCATAAAGTTCCTAAATTTACTCAAGATATTTTTATCGAAGTTTATTTAAGATATAATGATATTAATGACTTAAAATATTTTAATTTTAAAGAAATTAAAGAAGAACATAAAGCCAAAGATTATAATTATATTATTGGAAAAATTAATCTTAGTGAATTAATTAAAATTAAAGAATTAATTAGAAATTTGGATGTTTTTTTAGCTTACATTAAAATTTATTAAAGCTATGTTTGTAAATATTTCAAAAGAATTACCTGCATATAAAATATTAAGTGAAGAAGGAATTAAGTTTTTTGATAGTTCAGAAAACAACCATATTAAAATAGCTATTTTTAATATAATGCCCGAAAAGGCTAAAACCGAAACTCATTTATTAAGAGCATTATCTTATGCTAAAAAAACTATTTCAGTTGATTTTTTTGCTCCAGAAACACATAAATCAAAAACTGTTTCTCAAGAATATTTAGATAAATTTTACACTACTTTTTCATTAATAAAAAACAATAAATACGACGGATTAATAATAACAGGTGCCCCTGTTGAATTAATGGATTTTGAAAAAGTAACCTATTGGAATGAACTTAAAAATATTATGAATTGGGCCGATGAAAATGTAAAATCAACTTTATATATTTGCTGGGCAGCTCAAGCCGGATTGTATCATTTTTACGGCATTCCGAAATATGAGTTAAATGAAAAAAAATCTGGTGTTTTTAATCACAAATTAATTGACGATTCTTTTAAGTTATCACAAAACTTCGACACTAATTTTTATGCTCCTCATTCGAGATATACTGATGTAAAAAAAGAAGATATTGAAAAAGCTTCGCAAATTAGAATAATAGGATATTCTGATGAGGCTGGTGTTTACATAGTTGCAGATAAAAACAAAAATAAATTCTTTATAACTGGTCACCCCGAATACGATGCAGATACTTTAAAACAAGAATATTTAAGAGATCTAAAAAAAGGAATAAATATTAAAGAGCCTGAAAATTATTTTATTAAAGACGGAGAAAATTTAAACCCAATTTATAAATGGAATTATCATGCAAGAATGCTTTATTTTAATTGGGTTAACTATTTTTGTTGTTAAACATAGTAATTCAAAACATTAACAATCAATAATATAAATAATTAAAATTTTAAGAAGATGAAAATAGCAAATAATATATCCGAATTAATAGGCAAAACGCCTTTAGTTAAAATCAATAAACTATCAGAAAATTCTAATGCTAATATAATAGCAAAATTAGAATCATTTAATCCTTTAAGCAGTGTTAAAGACAGATTAGCTTTGTCGCTAATAGAAAACGCTGAAAAAAGAGGCATTTTAAATATTGATACCATTATAATAGAACCAACAAGTGGAAACACAGGAGTTGGATTAGCTTTTATTGCTGCAGTAAAAGGGTATAAACTAATTTTAACTATGCCCGAAACAATGAGTATCGAAAGAAGAAGATTGCTTCAGGCTTTTGGAGCAGAATTAGTGCTAACTCCCGGAGAAAAAGGTATGAAAGGAGCTATTGAAAGAGCAAATGAATTAAATAAAGAATATAATAACTCTATAGTACTTCAACAATTTGAAAACCCAGCAAACCCAGAAATACACAGAAAAACTACTGCTTTAGAAATTTGGGATGATACTGATGGAAAAGTTGATATTGTTGTTGCAGGTGTTGGAACAGGTGGAACAATAACAGGAATTGGCGAAACTTTAAAAGAAAAAAACAAAAACATTAAAATTATTGCGGTTGAACCAGATGCGTCTCCTGTACTTTCAGGCGGAAGTCCTTCGCCACACAAAATACAAGGTATTGGAGCTGGTTTTGTTCCAAAAGTTCTTAACACTTCTATTATTGACGAAATAATAAGAGTTAAAAACGAAGATGCTTTTGAAACAAGCCGAAATCTAGCAAGAAAAGAAGGTCTTTTAGTTGGAATATCATCTGGAGCAGCGATGTTTGCGGCATTAGAAATTGCTAAGCGAGAAGATAGTAAAAATAAAAATATTGTTGTAATTTTGCCTGACTCGGGTGAAAGATATTTATCTACCGATATGTTTAATGTTTAATAAAAGCAAGATGACAAACATTGATGATAAAAAAATAAAAGATACCATAGAGGCACTTTGTTTTGATGAAAATTATTTTAAATATTACAATGATAATATTCACAATGTTTCAAATCCATCTATTGAAAACCTCGAAAAAATAATAGAGCTTTTAAAAAAGGTTTTATTCCCAGGCTATTTTGGAGAATCTAACTTGAAGAAAGATACTATGAAGTATTATGTTGGTGTTAATATAGATAAATTAATTACCTTATTAAACGAACAACTTAAACGTGGTTTTTGCTTCGAATGTAAAGAAATTAAAACTAATACATGCCGAAATTGTGAAGATAGAGCAAAAGAAATAGTTACTGAATTTATTACAGAAAAGCTACCAATAATTAGAGAAACATTACTAACCGACGTTGAAGCAGCTTATAAAGGAGACCCAGCGGCAACTAATTATGGTGAAATAATTTTCTGTTATCCAGCATTAAAAGCTTTAATTAACTACAGAGTTGCTCACGAATTATTTGTGATGGGAGTACCAATTATACCTCGTATTTTCACCGAAATGGCTCATTCTCAGACAGGTATTGATATTCATCCAGGAGCTAAAATAGGAAAATATTTTACTATTGACCACGGAACAGGAGTTGTTATTGGTGAAACTTGTATTATCGGAGATAATGTTAAAATTTATCAAGGTGTTACACTGGGAGCTAAAAGTTTTCCTTTAGATAAAAACGGAAATCCTATTAAAGGCATTCCTCGTCATCCAATTGTAAAAGACAATGTTGTTATTTATGCACAAGCAACAATTTTAGGAAGAATAACAGTTGGCGAAAACTCGGTAATTGGTGGAAACGTTTGGGTAACTAATGATGTTGAACCTAATTCAAAACTATCGCAAAGCAAACCTAAAAATGATGCTTTTCTTGACGGTGGAGGTATTTAGTTTATTATTTAATTTCTAAACTTATTAATGTTAAAACTAAACCTTCCGCAATATAATTTTAAAATAATTGAATCTAAAATATACGATTCTATTCGCAAAAAATATATTGCTTTAACTCCCGAAGAATGGGTTCGCCAAAATTTTATTCAATATCTTATTAATGAAAAAAACTATATTGCATCTTTACTATCTATCGAAAGTGAAATTAAACTTGGAAATATTAAGAAAAGATGCGATATAATTGTTTATAAAAATACAATTCCTACAGTTATTGTTGAGTGTAAAGCACCTCACATCGAAATTAATCAAACAACTTTTGACCAAATAACAAGATATAATTTTGCTTTAAACGTGAAATATTTGATGGTTACAAATGGCATATTACACTATTTTTGCAAGATTGATTATGAAAATAAAAGCTATTCTTTTTTAACCGATATTCCAGACTTTAAAGAATTGTAATTTAACTATTTACAGAATTTTCTTTGAGTTTATCAAAGACTTCAGTTTCAATGTTTTCTAACAATAAAATGGTAAAATATTCACTTATTGTATCTGATTTATATTTTCTAATATTTCTATAAAATTTATAAATAATACCCAAAGAAGCAAATAAAATTGTTACTTCAAAAACAATAAAAAAGAATGCTGGTAAATTTTCAAAAAAACTATTTGAACGCAAAGCTATTTGAACATTCCAACTATAAAACGAAGTGTACCAAATAAAAAACGCCGATAAAAACAAGCCTAAAACACCCATTATTAAGCCAATATATCCAATGCTTTTTTGTGAATTATTGCAATATTTATCTAATTCTTCAATATAATAAGGTGTGTAAATACTAAATTTTATCTCCCTCTCTTTAATGAAATTAATGTTTTCAAAAAAAACAGCTTTATTGTCATAATAAAATTTAATATCTTTTGTTTTGTTCATCTTTTAAAAATAATATTCCAAAGTTATTAATTTTATTTCAATGGTTGTTTCTAATTATAAATTATATTATTTATCTAAAATGAAAGTGTATGAAATTTTGTATGAAAATATTTTTAAAATAAATTTTAAATTTTATATTTGATGAAAATTAGCAATAATAAAGGTTCTGTCATAATTTTACTTAACCATCAATTTATTTAATTTTAATAAATTGAAAAATATTTAAAATATATTGCTTTTTGTGTTGAATATTACAAAATTATAGCATCTAATGATTAGATTAGTTTTATTTCTATTATTTGTTTTATATTTTTCAACTGGGTTTTCGCAAAATGTATTAATAAAAAAATACGATGCATTGCGAATAACTGATAAAATTGAAATTGATGGTTGCTTAAATGAATCTATTTGGAACAGTGCTGAAATAGCTACTGATTTTATCGAATATGAACCTAAAAATAATGATACTCCATACTTAAATACAGAAATTAAAATCTTATATGACAATGATGCCTTGTACATTGGTGCTTTTATGGAAGATAACGAACCTGATAGCATTTTAAGCGAACTTTGCATAAGAGATAACGATAATGCTAACACCGATAAATTCAGCATACAAATTTCGCCTTTTAATGATGGAATAAATGGTTTTGAATTTATAATAACTTCGTCGGGAATTCAAATTGACAAAAAAATCACAGCTAATAGTTCTGACTATAATTGGGATGCTGTTTGGTTTAGCGAAGTAAAAATATCTGAAAATGGATGGATTGCTGAAATAAAAATACCTTATTCTGCACTTAGATTCCCTAAAACCGAAATTCAAAAATGGGGTATTAATTTTTGGAGAACAATTAGGCGTAATCGCGAAACTTCTTCATGGAACTATGTTAATATCGAAAAACAAGGCACTATAAATCAATTGGGAACACTAGAAAACATTAACAATATTAAACCTCCTATTCGGTTAGAATTATATCCGTATTTTTTGAGTTCAATTGAAAATTACAGCGAAAATTTATCTTGGAATAAAGGAATAAACGGAGGTTTAGATTTAAGGTATGGAATTAATGAAAGTTTTACTTTAGATATGACGCTTGTCCCTGATTTTAGTCAAACCGAATCTGATGATATCGAATTAAATTTATCTCCTTACGAAACAAAATACGAAGAAAAACGTCAGTTTTTCACAGAAGGAACCGAGCTTTTTAATAAATGTGACATATTTTATTCACGTAGAATAGGCGGAATTTTATACGACAGCATTAGTCCTAATTTAAAAACCAATGAAATTGTAGCGAAACAACCTCAAGAAAATAAACTATTAAATTCAACAAAAATATCTGGCAGAACTAAAAAAGGACTTGGAATAGGATTCTTCAACTCTGTAACATCTAACTCTTATGCCGAAATTACAGATACTTTATCAAATGAAAAACGCAAAATAGCAGCACAACCTTCAACTAATTATAATATTATTGCTTTTGATAAATCGTTGAAAAACAATTCATACATAAGTTTTATAAATACAAATGTTAATATAAATCAATGGCGATATTCGGCTAATGTAACCGGCACAGAGTTTAATATTTTAGATAAAGCTAATACTTATGGTCTAAAAGGAATAACTGCAATAAATCAGAAATATATCAACAATCACACTCCCGATTTTGGATTTAAATATTTTTTGCAATTTTCTAAAATAAGCGGTAAATTTAATTATTCAATTTCGCATTTAACAGAATCAGATACATACGACCCTAATGATTTTGGCTATTTGGCAAATAATAATAACAGTATTTATAATTTAAGTTTAACTTATAAAATTTTAAAGCCGTTTTGGAAGCTTAATCTGCTTACTAATTCACTTTCTATTGAACATAAATCTATGTTTAAGCCAAATAATTTTAATTATATTGACATTGAATATAATATTAATACAACTACAAAATCAAGACACTCTTTTGGATATGCACTAGGACTTAACCCAACAGGACATTATGATTACAATGAAACAAGAACAAATAATATGTATTTTAAAAAACCTTCTTCTTTATGGACAAAATTCTTTGTTTCGAGTGATTACAGAAGAAGAATAGCTATAGACGGAGAATTAGGTTATTGGAAAGCTTTTATTTATTTAAATCAAGGCGGAAAATGGGGAAGTATTTCTCCAAGAATTAGAATAAATGATAATATGCTATTTATATATAGTTCATACTATGAAAAAAATCATAATTATATTGGTTGGGTACGGAATGAAATTGATGCTTCTAACAATAAAATTGTGAGATTTGGGAAAAGAAATGTTGAAACTTATGTAAATACATTAACAACATCTTATATTTTTAACAAAAAGACATCTGTAAATTTAAAAATAAGACATTATTTAACTAATGTTGTTTATGAAAAATTTTATGTTTTAAATAATGACGGAACAATTACTCAAAGCATATATGAACAAAATCATAATTTAAATTATAATAATTTTAATATTGATTTTAACTTCACTTATTATTTTGCACCAGGAAGCGAGTTTTCTGTAATGTGGAAAAACTTAATAAACCGAACCGAAGAAAAAGAATTAGTTAATTTATTCGAAAACATTTCAAATACAGTTAATTCTTACCAATTAAATACAATATCTTTAAAAATTCTTTACTACCTTGATTATAAATATTTGATAAAAAAATAAATATTTAATAAAAGAATATTTACTATTCACTATTTTTACTTTTTTAAAATTAATAGATGAACAAAATAATTAAAGTTTCGGAACTTCATAAGTATTATGGAGACTTGCACATTTTAAAAGGCATTGATTTAGAGATATTTGAAAGAGAAATAGTTTCTATAATAGGAAGCTCTGGCGCTGGAAAAACAACATTATTGCAAATAATTGGAACTTTAGATAAATTTGAAAAAGGTAAAGTTGAAATAGACAATATCGATATTTCAAACATGAAAGATAAAGAACTATCGGAATTTAGAAATTCGAAAATAGGATTTGTATTTCAGTTTCACCATTTATTCCCTGAATTTACTGCATTAGAAAATGTTTGTATTCCGGCTTATATTGCAAATAACAAACAAAAAGATGCCGAAAAAAAAGCCAAAGAGCTTCTTGATTATTTAGGTTTAACGAACAGATTTGACCATAAACCAAATGAATTATCTGGAGGAGAGCAACAAAGAGTTGCAATTGCAAGAGCATTAGTTAATAGTCCGAAAATTATTTTAGCCGATGAACCAACGGGCAATTTAGATTCATTAAATTCAGAAGAAATTTTTGAATTGTTTGTAAAACTAAAAAACGAATTTAATCAAACATTTGTAGTTGTAACACACAATCAAAAACTCGCAAATAATGCCGATAGAATTTATGAAATTAATGATGGTAAAATAATTAAATAAACCATTAATAAAACAATATTACCATTGAAATAAAATTTTATATTTTTTTAAAGCATATATAATTTTATATGTAATAACATATTAATTTTGATTTTCTAAAACCACATTAAAAATAAACTTATGAAACAGTTTTTCAAATTCTTTTTCGCCTCATTTTTAGGTTCTTTAATAGCAATAATAGTTGGTGTTTTCTTAGTTTTAGCAATGATAATAGGCATTGCTTCTTCTGTTTCAAATATGAACAATAAAAAAGAAGGCTCTGTTTCAGAAAATTCAATATTGCATTTAACCCTTGACAAACCAATAGTTGAAAGAGGCTCAAATAATCCGTTAAATAATTTTGATTTTGCATCTTTTTCAATGGATGAAGAAATTGGTTTAGACGTAATTATTGAAAACATTAATAAAGCAAAAACCGACGATAATATCAAAGGTATATTATTAGATTTATCGTTTGTAAACACAGGCTTATCTAATTTGACTGAAATTCGCAATGCATTACTTGACTTCAAAAAGTCAGGAAAATTCATATATTCTTATGGTGAATATGTTTCACAAGGTTCATATTTATTAACAAGCGTTTCAGATAGTATTTTTATTAATCCCGAAGGAGCTGTTATTATAACTGGATTCAAAGCCGAAATAATGTTTTTCCAAAAAACACTTGAAAAACTTGGAATAGAGCCTATAATTATTAGACATGGTTCTTTTAAAAGTGCTGTAGAACCTTTTATTAGCGATAAAATGAGTAATGAAAACAGATTACAAACAAAAACACTTGTTAATGATTTGTGGTCAAATTATTCAAATGCAATTTGTGCTTCAAGAAAAAGCATTCTAATTGCTTCATTTAAATATCTTTCGTGAATCATTTTTTCTTATTTCGAAGTCATTTACTTCTATTATTTTATTGCTGT